>WAKX01000028.1 GCA_015523125.1 DHVE2 group archaeon
CGGGGGTTCAATCCATACTTATTTGCGGACATGAGCAAGGGAGATTCCGAGTTGTACAAAAAGAAAAAACAAAAATCTGGGGATTGAATTTAATGAGATTGAGGCGAAAACACAGATTAAAAACCCGAAGGGTAGTGGGGCTGGCAGGATTCGAACCTGCGACCGCCCGGTTTCTCCAACCCTCTTTGGGGGTAAAGCACCTTTTCCAAAGGGGCTTTATGAGCCGGGCGCTCTAACCTGGCTAAGCTACAGCCCCAGCAAAGGAGAGTAAAGGGATCAAGATTTTAAAATTTTCGTTTTCATCTCTTCGATAGCTTTTGCAAACACCCAGGCAACGCTTATCTTGCTGTTTTCACTCTCGATGGTGTCCGTGGCTGCGAATTCGTCCACCTTCTTCATGTTCTCCATGGCATTTCCTATGAAGAGCCCGTGAGTGCATACGGCATAAATTTTTTCCGCACCTTGCTCCCGGAGTTGCTCCGATGCTCGAGCTATCGTTCCCCCTGTGGAAATTATATCGTCCACTATCGCGATTCTTCTCCCGTTGGCATCCAAGTTCTTTGGTTTTATGACTACTTCCGTTCCACTTAGCCTAGTTTTTTCCAAGTAGTCAAATTCTACGCCAGTCGCTTCAGCAACGTACTTTGCCCTCTTAAAACCTCCCTTATCCGGTGAGATCACCATATCAACTTTCCTCTCCTTAAGCCATTCCGCGATGGGTTTGGTGGCATGCTTGTGCATGGTTGGTATGGAGAACCACGAGAGTATTGAATCTGCATGCAGGTCTATTCCTATAAACGCATCACTTTCCAATTCGATGTGCTTTGCCATGGCCCGGGCGCTTATCGCCTCACCGGGATTGAAAATCTTATCTTGTCGGGAGTACCCGAAGTACGGCACTACGGTTATTATTTTTTTAACGCCCATCTCTCGCAGAGCGTCTTGAAGCAGGAACAGCTCGATTATTTTATTGTTGGGATACGTTGTTTGTATTAACACCGCAAGCTCATCTCGGAATTCTGGAATCTGAACCCTCAGTTCTCCGTCAGGAAAAGTGGTGAATTCAGGCTCCACAAAATCTACACCAAGGATTTCAGCAACTCTTCTCCCAAGCTTAGGTGATGCACTGCCCGCCACAACTTTCATATGTGGTCATGGTGAAGAGGGTAAAAATTTTTTCATTTTCTACTCAAAAATATTCCTGGTGATATCCAAATCAGTGGTTATTTCCGTGTCATACATATCTTTATATCCATGGGCATAATTCTCCAACCATGCTCGATATAAAGCTCATCCGCGAGAATCCAGGTGTTGTGAGGGAATATCTCCGCAAGAGATTCGAAAGCACCGAGATTGTGGATGAAATATTGGATTACGATGCCAAATGGCGTTCAGCTCTAAAAGAAATTGAGAGGCTCAGACACGAGAGAAATAAGAAGAGCGTGGAGATTGGGAAGATGATAAAAAGCGGGGAAGATGTATCGAGTCTCAAAGAAGAAATGAAGAAAATAAACGCCAGGATTAAAGCACTGGAAGAAGAAGTGGAGAAATACCGTGAGAAGAGGGATTATCTTCTCATGAGATTGCCGAATATTCTCACCGATGACGCGCCCATTTGCGAGAATGAAGAGGAATCACCGGTTCTCAGGACATGGGGTACCGCCAAAGTGATGGAGGAATCTTTGGAAGAATTCAAAAAATTGTCCAACGGAATGGATTATCAACTCATAGAGAAGAGGCCTATTAGCCACGTGGATATTTTGGAGAAATACGATTTGGCGGACATCGAGCGCGCGGGTAAAATCGCCGGAGCTAGATTTTATTATCTCAAGAATCAATTGGTTCTTTTAGAACTCTCGCTTATTAGGTATGCAATGGATAAAATTGTGGAGAAAGGCTTCACGCCCGTTTCCCCACCACTCATGATTCGCCGGGCCGCAATGGAGGGCGTCACCGATTTCTCCGCATTCGAGGAGATGATTTACAAAATAGAAAACGAGGATCTGTACCTCATCGCCACGGCTGAGCATCCCCTTGTAGCCATGCACATGAACGAAATTCTGGAAGAGAATGAACTACCCAAGAAGTACGTTGGCATCTCGCCCTGCTTCCGCAAGGAGGCTGGTGCACACGGAAAAGATACAAAGGGTATATTCCGAGTGCACAATTTTTACAAGGTTGAGCAGGTTGTTTTCTCTCCGCCTGAAGATTCGGAAAAATACATGAAGGAGTTGATTTCAAACGCCGAGGAGATTCTTAGAGATTTAGAATTGCCATATCGCGTAATAAACATCTGCTCCGGAGAGCTTGGCGCCGTGGCCGCGAAGAAGTACGACATCGAGGTATGGATGCAGGCACAGCAGAAATTCCGCGAGGTTGTCTCGTGTTCAAATTGCTTAGAGTATCAATCCCGCCGGCTGAAGATTCGCATTCGCAGGAAGGGCGAAAAGGTATTCGCTCATACCCTCAATAGTACAGCTTTAGCAACAACGAGGATTATGGTGGCGATAATGGAGAATTTTCAGGAAGATAACGGCATAAGAATTCCAAAGGCTTTGGTTCCGTACACGGGATTTGATTACATACCCTTCGGGTCTCAAAAACCTTAATATAAATCGATAGTTATAACGTTGTGTGAAAACACTCATACTCACGGTGGACCGGGACGATGATCTGGGGAGGAAGGCGGGAGTACGCGGTCCCGTGATTGGTAGAGATGAGTGTTTGAAGGCTGCAAATTCTCTCGCACTCGCGGATCCGGAGGATTCAGATGCAAATGCAATTTTTGCTGCAATATCCACATTCGATAATCTCCGTAAGGATGGAAAGGATGTTGAGGTTGCCATATTGACAGGTCATGAGAATGTGGGTATAAAGAGCGATGAGATAATCGCCAAGCAGTTGGATGAGGTTCTTAAAGAAGTGAATCCAGATGATGTGATATTTGTCAGCGACGGGAGCGAGGACGAGTTCATAATTCCGATAATAACGTCCAAAAGGCCAATAAAGCACCTTCGCCGTGTAATTGTGAAACAATCTAAGAGCATAGAGAGCACTTACTACATCATAGTGAAGGCGATGAAGGACAAGAAGATGATGCGTCGCATTTTAATGCCAATCGCGCTAATCTTTTTGGCGTACGCAATCGCTTCGCTTATCATTCTATACATAAGGATAATCGACCCCACCTGGAACCTCATAGACCCGGGTACATTCGCCCTAACCATAATAACTCTCACCCTCGGATTGTATTTCTTGGAGAGAGCTTACAATGTGGGCGACAAGGTGAAGAAACTTATAACATACTCGAAGGAAGCGATGTTGGAGGCGAAGATTACCATTTTCGCAGATATAATTGCATTAATAATAATTCTTGCAGGCATAAATTTCGGGTACATAGAGGCTCAGAGTTCCACCAACATAATCACGCAGACTATACTCTTTATACACACCTTCGTGCTGTGGTTCGTGTTCGCGGTTCTCGTGCGAGAAGGCGGCAAGACCTTTGATATATGGATTCATCGCGGGGATTACAACAAAAAATTCTGGATTGGATTTTTAACCACACTTTCCCTCGGGATAATCATCTATGCGCTTTTGGATTACATCCTTCTACTGATGAACGCCATCAGCTCCACATCCATAGTTCCCATCTTAATTATGGTTGCCAGTGGAGTGCTAATCGCGTTCATTGCCACTTTCTTGCACCGCAGGCTCAGGAGTGTTGAAGATGAAGTGGAATCAGTGGGAGAAAATATACGGGAAAATTGAGCAGGATTTCTCGTTTTCTCGAGATAGAGAAGTAGAAGCGAGGAACATGCTCTCGGAGCTTATTGGAGAATCGTTCATACGAGAGGAGGAGATAAAAAAAATCATCGGGAACGAGGTGTATGTGGTTGGCTTCTCCCCGAAGTTAGAGAAGGAAATAGAGTTAATTAAGTCCAATTTTCCAATCATAGCGGCGGACGAAGCTTCTATTATTCTAGAGCAATATGGAATTCACCCTGATATCATCATGACCGATTTGGACGGGAACGTGGAAAAAATGAAAGAAATAGACGCAGTATTTGGGGTACATGCGCATGGGGACAACATGCATCTTCTTCCCAGAGTTAGAGAATTCCCCCGTGTTTTTGGAACAACCCAAATTGAGCCGGTGTGGAACGTTTACAACTTCGGCGGGTTCACCGATGGGGATCGGGGTGTTTTTTTAGCGGCGCATTTCGGCGCGAAGATACATCTTTTGGGCTTTGACTTCTCAGCTCCGCGGTTCAAAGAGGGCAAGGACATGGAGAGAAAAAGAAAAAAATTGAGGTGGGCAAAGTATCTAATCGAATATTTGGAGGGTGCTGGGGCGGACATAGTCTGGGAAAGTTTAAAATGAGCATTTGCATGGATGATTTAGATGGACACGATTATAAGTCCTCAGCTTGCAACGATTTTAAGCGCCTTACTGGTCATTTACATCGGTATTGTTGTTGAAAAGTACTACGTGTCATGGTCCAGCGTTTACACCAATACTCTGAGCTTCATAGTCATGCTCGGCACCATCGAGATGAGCGATTCAGTTTTTCTTTTTCTCCTCGTTTACACAATTTTAGGATACATCTCGGTGAAGATGAAGTGGAAGCGCATATTTCCCCTGTTCGGATGCAAAACCTACGGCTCGCTTGTTTTAGTTCTCACTTTAGGCTCCGAAGGTCTTCTCTTAGGGCTTTACAATGTTTACTCGGTCATCATAGCTTGGATTTTAGTGGCCTTGCTGGTTCATTTCATAGGCTACGAGTACGTGAAGTACAGCAGGAGGAAGAAAAGATGGTCCGGAAAACGCTGAACGAGTACAAATGGAGGCCCGACACCGATTTTTCCAAGATTGAAGTTTATTATGTGGACCGCTTGAACCCGCGGGGATTCGCCGTTTTGAAAGGAGACGATATCGTGGACATGGGCGATAAATTCATATTCACCCGTGACGGGATGATTCCTTACCATAGGGTTATAAAGATTCTCTACGATGGGAAGGTCGTGTGGGAGAGGGTCAAGAGTTAGTTTTCGAGTCGTAGAATATGTATGCGAACACCAGAGCGGAGAACGTGCCCACTATCATGCCAGTCACAATTCTATTGAAGTTGGTGCTTTCGTACGCGGTTAGAAGCTGAATCACTCCATCTAATCCGAGGGGAACCAACCCCAAGAGATAGAGAGCCGCGCCCATTCTAACTTTGAACATTCCACCAACTAAAAGTCCGAATGCGAGACCCAAGAATATGCCGGTGCATCTCGAGCAAAAAGGCATCTGGTTTCCGTTGATGAAGAAGGAGCGGTTTGCATGTTGATGGCACATCACATCCCCTATGAGATAAACTCCCCTAAATAGCGGGTTGTGAATATGCGTGTTTATGTAATCGGCGTTGTCGGGAACGCTGACCTTTCCTTCGTTTCCGAGGTATATAGTTCCATGGGGCATGAGTAGAGGGGGAAGGAATAGAAGTAAAACCCAAGTAAATGCGATTATGAATGGAATGTACGCGACCCAACTTTGCTTCTTTTTCTTCAATTCTAGGGTGAGACTATTCAATAACGCTTCCTTTGTAATTTTCATTTTTTATCACCCTTCTGAGATTCTCGATGTCCTTCCCCACCACGTATATCTTTATTTTGCTTCTCTCCGCAATTTTTAATGCGAGCAGATCGAAGGGAATGTTAAGCCCCGCATCCATATTGGTCTCTAAAAAAAATCTCTTTGCTTCATCGTAGCTCATCTTCGGAATGATCTTAGCATTCTCGTATTTTCTCGGGTCCTTGTCGTATATGCCTCCTACGGAAGTCATATTTATTATTTGTTTTTCTCCTAATTTCTCCGCTAAAAGAAGAGCCACGCCGTCGGTTGTGTGCCCGGGCTCGGTGCCACCCATAACCACGTTCTTGTAGCTCTTGGACGCGATTATCCCTTCCTCTATGTTCTCCGGAATTTTTGGATAGGTCTTGGGTGTGATGAGCAACCTCGCGTTGAGCCTCGTGGCCTCGATTCCTATGTCGTCAAGCGAGTACTCGTCCATTCCTATCTCTCTGCCCATGCTTATGTATCGCCTCGCTGTCGCGCCTCCGCCCACCACAATGAAAAGCTTTTCTTCCTCTTCGTCCATGAATCTTCTGAACCTTCGTAGATACTCCACGTTCATATCTTCCCCTGCAACAATGGAGCCACCTAATGAAATAACAACCATGGTTCGAGAAAAGGGGAGAAAGTATTAAAAAATTGCCATTTCATTGGGTAGCTCTCGTTATGCCCACGTCCTTAACCCTTATGTACGGCACGAATACGGGAATCTCGGCTTCCCACCAGTGCACTTGTCTAAGGTCTTTTCCTATTGCATCTATTCCCGTGAGCAATCTCTGCATGTTGTCGCTGATTCGTATGTTCTTTATCGCACCCTTGATCTCTCCATGCTCAACTAAGAATATCCCATCCCGCGGAATTGTTGAGAAATCTCCGGAAACGTAGTTCTGGAACCTGGTGTACCATACGTTTGTCACATATATAGCCCGAGGCACGTCGAATATCTCCACCTCTTCGTGGTCTCCCGGCTCAACGTAGAGGTTCCAAGGGGTAGGCATTATTATCCCCGAATTTGCAGTGTTCTCCATGTTGTATTTCTTCGCATAACTGGTATTCAAAAGATAAGTTTTCAGGGTTCCGTTCTCGATTATGTTTGTGCTCTTTGTGGGCACACCCTCATCGTCGAATTTTCTTGTTCCGTAGCCATTGGGTAGATTTCCAATATCTCTGAAGGTGAAATCCTCGCTGGCCACCTTCTTTTCCAGCTTTCCTATTAAAAAGCTGAACCCAGCTTCCACGGCCATTGCCGAGGTGAATCTTCCCATCATGGAGAGCAGATTGCCTATGGCCATTGGATCAAATATTACGTCGAATTTTCCGCTCTCCCCCAATTTTGGGTCTTCCACCATCCGCGCGATTTCTCCGGCTTTCTCCCCAGCCTCCTCAGGTTTGAATTTGGATAGAACCCTCGAGGAATTTGTCGAATGTCCGCTGGCCAGATCATCCTTGAAGGCGCGCACGCTGATCTCTATTCCCGTCCCCTCGTCCTTCGCCTCAACGCTGTTGCTGGTGCTCAGATATATTTGAGGGTGGTCGATGTAAAGCACTCCCGCAACCCTATCCAGCTTTGTTGCGTTTATTGCCGCTTCTATGTGCTCTATCGGGTCAGTGTCCAAAATTTTTTTGTCGAAAGTTTCTTCTATTTCTCCGTACTTGAACGGCCCCTCTGCGATGCCGTAATAATCTTCCTTCTTCTCCACGGAGTTCATCAATTTATTTAGATTTTGCATAACTTCTTCCATGTGCTTCTCCTCGTAATTGGAAATTTCGGTGCTTACAACCCTCTTATCCTTCTCAACGAATATTTCCGTTTTTTTCTCTAACCATCTCTTTGCGATGGTTATCTCGCCGTTGGCAAATCTTACCTGCTTTCTATCATTTAGCGTGGATATAATTACCATGTCCCCGAAACCCATCTTCTTTCCTAAATTCATTAATTTTTCATTTATTTCGAACATCTGATTCACCTCCTGAGTGTTATCCCCCTCAATCTGGCATGCGCTCCGCCCATCCACACAGGGACACCCTGCATTGGCTCGCCCTTTCCGCAGGTTCCCGGATGGAACTCCAATTCACGCGAAACGGCGTCCACACTGCTCCACAGCGCCCTCGTGGTTATCTCGATTATGGGCTTTCTCACGGGCTCCTTGAGCTCTCCATTTTCAATCAGGTATGCTTCTCTTCCTATGTACCTCTGCTGGTACCTCCTGTCGTCTATGTTCCACTCGTTGAAGCTCTTAACGTACACTCCATGTTTTATCCCTTCAATTAGCTCTTCGAAGGAATGATCCCCTTTTGCGAGATACGTGTTTGCCATCCTTACAATTGGCTCGCGATTGTAATTGACCGCTCTTGCAGCTGCATTGGAGTTCAATCCCAATTTTTTCGCGTATTCTCTATTCAGCAGAAATTCCGTTATCATTCCGTCCTTTATCAAATATCTCGGTCTGGCCTTAACTCCTTCGTCATCGTACAAATAAAATCCCCAGCTATTGGGAAGGGTTGGATCTTCGATTACATTCACGGCATCGCTTCCTATTCTCTCTCCCAGCATATCCGGCTTCACGAAGCTCTCGCCGGCCTGTGCCGCCTCTCTGCCGAATATGCGGTCGGATTCGTATGGGTGCCCAACGCTCTCGTGCACCGCTATCCCTGCGACTTCCGGCGAGATTACCACATCTACCTTTCCCTCGGGAGTTTTAACTCCTTTCTCAATGAGATTTTTGAGCGCGCTAACATCTTCCACAGCTTTCTTCCACGGTTCGATTTTTTCTATATGCTCCAAACCACCGGCGAATGCGTATTCCACGAATGGTGCCTGTTCCATCATCCCGTTCTCAACGACAACCAAATTGTACATTATCGAAACTCTGGGAATTATGCTTTCGACCCTTGCACTTTCCGAGTTCACGAATATTTTCTTCTCTATCCAGTCATGATAGCTGAGAAATCTCATGGGAACGTTGATCTTAGTGGCTTTCACATCTTCTTCTATTCTCTTCAAATACTCCAATTTATCTTCGAATCCCAGCTTGGTGAAATCCTTCTTCATCATAACCTCGTACTTTACCTCGTGGAATGATTCTTCGCTGAACTCGATTTTCTCCTTTCTGAGCTTCGAAGCCGACCGCGCGAGCTTTATGGCCACATCCACCGCGTCCCTCACAGATTCTTTAGTTAGTATGTTCGTGGATGAGAAACCCATCCCTCCATTCACTAAAACTCGAATTCCAATGCCCGAGTCTTTGATCACGGAAATCCCCTGCAGTTCTCCGTTTTTCACCATTATGTTTATTCCTTCATCACCCTGAAATCTGGCCTCGGAGTAATCCGCGCCTTTCCCCATGGCGTAATCCACCGCAAATTCGTTTAAATCACCCATTCTAATCACCTTTTTGCATCTGTATGCAATAATGTTATTTAACACTTTTTAAAAAATATTTTACAATGAGTTTAATTTTCTTTCAATCTCCTCGGGCATTTTTTCCTCGGACATAACTAAGTTTCTGGTTCTCATGAAATGTGCGAATTTTTTGTCTTCGCCCATTATGTGATTTATAAGCCAGTCCACCAGATATTTGTTCACCGAGAATATCAGGTCATTGTCCACTCTTTCACTTGCTTTTTTTATGGTATCTTGGGTATATCGATAGAATTTTTCGTGTTGCTCATGGTGCTTTTCGAAATCGGGGTAGTTGTACATCTTCATGTACTTTTCCTCCGAGCTGAAATGCCAGTGTGCATAATAGTCCATAAAGTGAAGTACGCTTATGAGCGAGTTCTTATCGCCTTCGTTAATATTCTCGTTTATTTCGTTTAATATTTTTATGAAATACTTGTGCTGTCTGTCTATCTCATCCACTCCGCTTGCCAGTGAGTCGTCCCATTTTATTTCTCTCTTGTTCTCAATTTTCTCGGTTTTCCACCTTATTACCCACTCTTCCACTCCGTCACCTCTATGAACGCATTTGATGTGCTCCACATTAACATCTTTCGCGCCTGTCCATTCAACGAGTCCCTGAAAGTAATTGGTTAGAAGTTCGCAGAAAATGGGGTCCTCGGATATCCCGTATCCTCTTATTATTCCCTCTCCTTGCTGCATAATTTTCCCTTCCAATTTTCCGAAGTTGTAGAATATACTCCAGTATCTTCCGCTGTTCTTTATCAGCTCCTCGGGCGTGGGATCCCATTTCAGAAACGTGCTCTGCATCCCTGCATTTATTTTCGGCACGGCTCTTCCCATATTTTTAAGTACTCGCTCTCCGAATTCATCTTTCACCGCTTTCAGAAAAATCAAATCGTATTTCTGCGGGTACCAGTCGGCTATTTTTATCTCTTCCTCTGAGGCGGGGCCGTTGTACCCGTATCTCTTCATCCTCTCATATAATCTTGACATTCCGGAAGTTCCGTATTTTTCTTTCACATATTTTATTCTGGTAAAGTAAATCCCGCCTCTGCAAAGTCTTTCTTTCTCCATGTGCCTTACCAACTTCTTATCATATTTAATTTTTTATGCGACATGCTCCATCATTTGAATCTTCGGAAAGTTTATTACGAATTGTGCATTAATTGAACAGGAATGCAAATAGAGAAAGGAGAGGCAATTCCACTGCGCGAAAATGAGATAAACGTTATTGCAAATGAGCATGCTGCGTTTTTATCCTTCGTGCGAAATTGCAATGCGGATAAATCGATGGTTATTACCATTAAGCCTCCGGAAGTGCTGAGAAAAAGATACGGAATAAAAAACATCCTCTGGCTCACGTATTTTGGCAAAGGGAACGCGTACTCCCCAGACCGTCTGGAGTTTGAAGTTCTGGATGAGATGATTCGATTCTTCAAAAAAGGTGGAAGGTGTGTGTTGATTCATGGCCTTGAATACTTGGAGAACGTGCTAACTCGCGAAGACGTTTTTCGCTTCGTTAGGGAAGTTAAAAAAGAAGGAACCACGGTCATTCTCGCCGTAAATCATAATATAGACCTATGGCACTCATTGGGAGAAGTGGTATTCAATAAAAAATTGAAAGTTCCGGAGCCCGTGGTGCTCATGGCCGAGCCGAAAGGAGATGTTTTCTGGATAACCAATAAGGGTAGCATGGGGATTGTGATATCCAATGCGAATGATGCAGAGAACCTGCTATTTTCTGGAATTAGAAAAATAAAGGAATCAGAGGGGGATGTGGGAATAGACTGCTTGGATTATCTCGTAACCCTTGAACCGAAAAAATCGATGCTATTCATGAAGGATATAATCGACGTTGTGGTGAGCCGAGGAAACAAAGTGTACGTGGTTCCAAATTCCACAATATTCAACAGCAGTGTAATTTCCCTGATTGAAGATACGGGAATAGAAATAGAGGAAGAGGCGTTCGTGGGCAGGGAGAAGGAACTCGAAGAACTGCAAAAGAGCATGGAAGAAGTTTTGAAGGGCAGAGGCTCCGTGGTGTTCATCTCCGGCGAGGCGGGCATCGGCAAAACAACGCTCACACGGCAGTTCATAGCTAAAGCGGTGTCCAGAGGATTCTTGGTTCTGAAGGGAAGGGCTTATTATAGCACCGAAGAGCCGTATCTACCGATAAAAGAGGCCTTTGAAGGATATGTGGGAGGAATCATGGAGAATGCTCCTTCTTTAGAAGCCCGAGACAGCAAGTTTGTGGAGATGCAGAGAACCGCCATGTTTTACGAAATCACAAAGAAAATCAAAAAATTGGCGGAAGATAAGCCCATTCTTCTCTTCTTGGACGATATTCACTGGATGGATGCCGCATCTCTGAAATTTTTGCATTACCTTGCGGAGCACACAAAAGATTCCAGAGTTATGATCATAGCCACGTATCGCCCGGAGGATATGGGTCCTGAGCTGGAGGAGGTAATGAGAAGAATGTCCAGAGATTCGCTTTTACATGTAATCCAATTAAAGCCTTTGGGCAAGGAGGATATGAAAATAATCGTATCCAACATTATTTCCTTCGCCGGAGATGAGGTTGTGGAAGCGGTCTATCGAAAGACCGGGGGCAATCCCCTCTTCGCTAAGGAGCTGTTGTTGGAGTTGAAGGATATGGGGTTATCCCATGGGGGAGTTTTGAATGAGGATATTCCTTTGCCCCAGATGATAAGGGACATAATCGACGAGAGGTTCAGCAAGCTCAGTGAAAGGGAAAAAACGATGGTTTCTTACGCTTCTCTTATTGGGGATTTCGTCGAAATCAATCTTATCGCTAATTTGATGGGCGTGGATGAACTGGAAATAGTGGAGATGGGAAGCGACGTGGTGAAAAACGGGATATGGATGGAAAGCGAAGAAGAGGGGTTTATGTTCAAGCACAGCATAATACGGGAAGGAATCGAGAAGAGGCTCTCTGCGCTTAAGAAAAAGTACATGCATGGCAAAATAGCCGCAGAGATGGAGCGCATGTATGGGGGGTTGCATTATCAGGACATCGCATACCATTACAAAAAGGCAGGCAAGGAGGATAAGGCATTCGAGTACTACATTAAAGCAGGGGAGCATGCGGAGAAGATATACGCTTACGAAAACGCCATAAAGATGTATCAGGAAGCGTTAAAATTAAAGAAAAATGCTAAAATTCTCGAAAAATTAGGGTATGCGTATGCCATTTCCAGCAATTACGATTTGGCTCGCAGGTATTTCTGGGAGGCTCTGAAATTGGAAAGTGAGGAGGAAGAGAAAAAGAGGATTTACCGCATGATTGCCAAGTCATTCGAATCGCAGGGTGATTTCAAAAAAGCATTGAAATATCTTAACGCTGCTTTGAAAATAGGAAATGAAAAGACTCCGGAAACTTCCAGGATTTTGGGTATGAAGGGATGGGTTCTTATTCACGAGGGAGCTTATGAGGAAGCAAAAGAGCTTTTGATTAAAGAGATGGAGATAGCCCAAGAGATAGGGGATAAGGAGGGAATCGCAAATTCCCATGATCATCTTGGGATATTGTATTACAGGATGGGAAATTACTCCGATGCGGAAGAGCATCTCAAAAAATCTCTGGAATTGGCACGGGAGATAGATGATAAGGTTTTGGAATGTGCAGTTCTCAATAACTTGGGCATAGTGAATGATGAGGTGGGAAACATCGAAGAGGCGATAGAATATTACAAGAAGAGCGCAAAGATAGCTGAGATGATAGGTGACAAATATACCTTGGGGGCAGTCTTAAATAACCTTGGAGTTGCGCATCAGGATATAGGGGATTTAGAGAAGGCTAAGCAAAACATACTCGCTGCCATGGAGATAGAAGAGGCTGTGGGTGATAAATACGGACTTGCTTTAAGCTATGACAATATGGGGAACATAAACAGGGAGATAGGAAATTACGATATAGCTATTGGCTATCATCTAAAATCGATACAGATAGGAAAAGATATTGAGAGTGAGAGCATAGTGGTAGAGAGCATGGTCAGTATAGCGGAAGATTATTTCTCGATGGGGGATTACGAAAAGGCCAAGAAACATGCTATGAGGGCAATGGAGTTAGCGGACAAAATTCACTCAAAACCTTTCATCAGGGCGGCCAACAGGATAATAGCGAAGATTTACAGAGAGATGGGTGATTATGAGGCAGCGTATAATTATTTTCTGCTCTCATTGCCCCCGGAGAACGAGGAGAGCGCCGAATTGGGGATTGCATGCTACGAGCTTGCGAAGCTCTACAAAAAGATGAACAATGAGGAAAAAGAGGAGGAATGCTTGAAAAAGGCATTTGGCCTTTTTCAAAGGATGGGGCTCAAAAAGTGGGCTGAAGAGGTAAGGGGCGCTATGAGAAGCATGGGCGAAAGATAAATTAATATGTTCTTCATAATCCCTCTTAAGCGGGGGTTGTCGAGCTTGGCCAAAGGCGCTGGCTTGAGGGGCCAGTCCCGTAGGGGTTCCTGGGTTCAAATCCCAGCCCCCGCACTGTGAAGGGTGTTTTACTCCCTTTCAAAAACTC
>WAKX01000029.1 GCA_015523125.1 DHVE2 group archaeon
AGTCGCAAGGATTTGGGGGAAGGATGTGGCGAAGGATATGGTATGGGTTGAGCACGATGGGAGGGTGAGCTTCAGAGGATTGATTTCCAAGCCGTATTTGACGAGGAAGGATAAGAACAAAATAGTGATATTCGTAAACGGGAGGTACGTTAAAAATCACGCGCTGAGCAATTTTATAATCGAAGGCTACGGCACGCTGCTCTTCCGGGATAGTTATCCCTACGCGGTCTTAATGCTCCAAGTTCCCCCAGAGGAGATGGATGTGAACGTGCATCCTGCAAAATACATCGTTAAATTTCACAACGAGGGGGAGATAAGAAAAGCCATTAAGGAGGAGATATGGAACACGCTAACTTCCAAGGACAACATTCCCCAGAAATCCATAGAGAACATGGAGAAAAAGAGCGAGAGGCCTGTGCTCGTTGGAGAGGTGAAGAAGGAGAAGCAGGTGGTATTCGAAGTAGAAAAGAAGAAAAAGAGCCTGTTCGATTACATCTCTCGCTCTCGATTGCCGGGATTCGAAGTACTCGGGCAATTCGACGACACTTACATCATCGTCAAATCCAAGGATTCTTTAATCATCGTGGACCAGCACGCCGCCCACGAGAGAATCAGGTACGAGAGATTTCTCAGGGAGATGAAAGATAAAAAGATTCAGGAGTTGATAGAGCCTGTCATAATCGAGTTAGGTGCGAGGGATTACGAAGATATCATGGCGGTGAAAGATAAGCTCAAGGAATTTTCTCTCATAATCGAAGATTTTGGCAACGGGAGCGTGGTGGTTCGTGGCATTCCACCTATCCTTAAAAGAAGCGAAGTGGAAGATATAATACGGGGAATAATAGACCTTGGCCCGAAGCTCATCGAGAAAAAGAGGGATGAGATAATAAAGTTGATTTCGTGCAAAGGCGCCATAAAAGCCCATGATAAGTTGTCCATATACGAGATGGAAGAGTTGATAGGGCAGCTTTTAAAATGTGAAAATCCCTACACCTGCCCACATGGCAGGCCAACGATGATTCGCTTCACACCTCAAGAACTCGAGAAAATGTTCAAAAGAAAAGAGTGATTAGTGTTTTATTATTCTCGCCAAAATCGCCTTCTGCGCGTGCAGTCTGTTTTCCGCTTCGTCGAACACCACGCTGTTTCTCGAATCGATCACTTCGTCCGTCACTTCTAGTCCGCGGTGCGCAGGTAGGCAGTGCATGAATATGTAATTTGGCTTGGCGTGCTTAACTAATTCCTCATTGACCTGATACGGCTTGAAAACTTTCATTCTCTTTTCCTTCTCTTCTTCGTCTCCCATGCTCACCCACACATCGGTGTATACCACGTCCGCATCCTTCACAGCTTCCACAGGATCATGGGTGATTACAACCTTGCTGCCGCTTTCGTTGGCAATTTTCTTTGCCATTCCAGTCAAATCCTTATTTGGCTCGTAGCCTTCAGGGCACGCGATGTAGAAATCCATGCCCATGATTGCAGCACCTAACATGAGGGAGTTTGCAACATTGTTTCCATCGCCCACGTACGCAAGCTTGAGACCTGCTAACTCTCCTTTCTTCTCCTTTATGGTCATTAGGTCTGCGACGATTTGGCACGGATGCTCTAAGTCATCCAGAGCGTTTATAACGGGCACGGTTGCATTCTCCGCGAGTTCGACCATCATCTCATGCTTATACGCTCTATACACGATTGCATCCACGTACCTCGAAAGAACTTTGGCCGTGTCGGCGATTGTCTCTCCGCGGCCCAGCTGCATGTCCCTCGGTGAAAGATAAAGCGCGTGGCCTCCGAGCTGGGTCATTGCTACTTCAAAGCTTACACGTGTTCTTGTGCTAGGTTTTTCGAAGATCATAGCAAGGCTGCGATTCTTGAGCACTTGCTGAATCTCTCTCTCGCCCATCTGCTGTCTACGCTTCATCTCTATTGCAAGGTTTATTATGTCCGGCAGGTCTTCCTTAATGTCCACCATTGAAATCAGGTCTTTTTTCATGGGTTCACCTCAGCGGAAAATCTCAATGGGGTATATAAAGTTATACTTCTCATTTAAATGCGGGATTTAAAACTACGCAGAAATGTCCAAACGAGCGCGGAGATTTAAATAACGCAAATCTTTATCTTCTCGTAGTGCATGGGGCAATTAATGGAGGAAAACAGGTGTATTATTTGTGGCAAAAAACTCAAGGATCCCCTTGCTCTTTACTGCTCCGAGTGCGAATACGAATTGAAAAGAGCTCGCTTGGCGGATGAGGAAACGGTGGAGGAGTGGATGGAGAGAATGATTGCCCAGAATATATCACCTCCTGTTCTGGAAGATAGGGAGAAAATAAGGCCTTTGGACTCATGGTTATGAGGGAAAAAATAATTTATCTCAAATTCTTACCTCTTTTATGAGCGATGAACTTAAGAGAGAGCTGGGGTTGAAAGAAGTTGTCGCGACGGTGATGACCTCCGTGATTGGTGGAGGATTATTTTTGACAACCGTTCAAATTCAGGACAAGGTTTTCGTAGGCTCCAACGTAATTTTTTCCTATTTGATTGCCGCGATACCCGCATTTTTCATCGCGATGAGCTATGCAGTTCTATCGTCAGCCATTCCCGGGTCGGGCGGGGATTATCTCTATATTTCGAGAATTTTAGACCCCTTTTTGGGATTCATCACCACATGGGTTCGATGGTTTGGAATGGTGGCGGGAATAGCAGCTATAGCAATAGGGGATTTGCAGTTGATTAACAACATGTTCATCGCGATTGGCATGAACCATGTGGCGCAATGGGTCACGGCGAACCAGATTCCGATAGCCATAACCATCGTAATTTCATTTCTCGCAATCAATTATTTCGGTGTGAAAATATACGGCTGGGTTCAGGATATAATGTTCTTCATACTCCTCGCAGGGATAATTGCATATATTGTATTCGGGCTCCCTCACGTGAATATACATTATCTTCAATCATCCGCCAGGGGCAATTTCATGGACATAATGAAGGCCACATCAATCATATTCTTCAGTTACATCGGATTCGCGGCCATAGCCGACGCCGGCGGCGAGGTGAAGGAGCCCAAGAAGAATCTGCCCAAGGGCATCGTTATTTCCGTTCTCGCCATATCTGCCATTTACATTCTTGTAACTTTAGTGACATACGGTTCCCAAAGTCTCGACGATATAATGCAGGCGGGAAACGTGCCCGCGGTGGCCATGCTCTTTCTTCCATCTTTCATATCGTTGTTCATCTCATTTACTGCATTCATCGCCCTTGTCTCTGATATCAATCCCTCAATCCTCGCCACATCGCGCCTCACATTCGCATGGTCGAAGGATCGTGTAGTACCAAAGAAATTGAGCGAGTTGTCGCGGTATCACACGCCTAAGTGGACGCTGCTCCTCAATGCAGGAATTGCTATTCTCATAATCGCCCTTTTCAAAGATTTTATAGAAGCGATTGATGTGACGACGATCGCGATTCTCCTCACATATTCAATGGTGGCCATAACCGCGTTCGTGCTTCCTTTGAAGCGCCCGGACATATGGGAGAAAACGCAGGTGAAGTATAAGGGAACATGGTTAATCGCATTAGTCGGATTCATTACGACCTTCCTTCTCTTAGGGTTGATAATTCAAACATCCATAGTTCAATTCATAGTCGTAGTCCTTTGGGTGGCCGTGGGCGCGGTGATTTATTACGTCACACTCACGAAACATCAGCTCAACTGGAGAATTGCAAGAGAAGCAAAGAAAGCGATGGATGAGATGGAGAGCAGAATAATAGAGAAGCTGAGATGATTACTCTTCCTTTTTCGGTTTTATCCCGTGCTCGATTAGAAATTCCTCGTGGGAGTTCATCCTCTTCATCTCTAAAATGTACAAGATTCCCATTACTAAAATCAGAGCGGCAATTGCGAGCATGGTCTCCCACCCTAACTCTTGGAGATTGAGCGTTACCAGAAGCTCTTTCACTATCGCCAAAACACCGATTTCCACCACGCTTCTCAAATTCACGTGGTGATATAGGAAGTACATGGATAAAATTTCGAAAATTTCTAAGAAAATCAGGATGGTGACAACCCTTTGGAGTATGGACTGAGCGTCGAATCCGTTTACTATGTCCAGCGCAAGGAGAAAAACAAGGTAAAAAACGTAAATCATCGCAAGAACTCCTACGGATATAACTATTAAATCGAAAAGGCGGCTAAGCCATTTCATCATCTTTTTCTCCGCGTTGCTGAACTCTCTTTCCATGTGCACACAATATAAGCAGCATGGATTAAAAAGGTTTTGATATGAAAAATAAAAAAGATTTAGACGCCCGAAGGCTTCTGGAACAGCTTTTTCTCTTCTGTGCTCGTCAGGTCCACTTTCTTCTCGTCCACCTTTTCCTTAGCTTCCTTTGTCTCTTTTTCTATGTCCTCATAGTTTGGGATGGGCCCAAGGATGTCATCCGCTTTGCCCACAATCTTCTCGATGTCTTCGTACTTAGTGTCCTCGCTAACAGATTCTTTCACGGGCACTCCCAAATAATTCGCGGTCGTTTCGATGAGTTTTGTAATTTCGAACGGGAATATGATCTTAGTGGCCTGTCCATCTGCCATTCTTGTCAACGTGTCCAACGAAAGAACGCTAAGTGCTTTGGATGTGAGCGTAGCAGATCCCAGCGAGATTATGCGGTATCTCTGCGCCTCGCCCTGTGCCTTTAAGATGGTAGCGATTCTCAGACCTTCCGCCTCTAAGATATTTGCCTGTCTCTTACCTTCCGCTTCTAAAATGGCCGATTGCTTCTTACCCTCCGCCTCTAAAATCTGCGAGCGCTTCACGCCGTCCGCTCGGAGAATAGCGGCCCTTCTTTCCCTCTCCGCGGAGGTCTGTTCTTCCATTGCCTGCTTTACCTTCGGCGATGGATCCACTTCTTTGATTTCCACGGCCTCAACCTTCACACCCCACTGGTCAGTTGCTTCATCTAAAACGTCGCGAAGATGCGCGTTTATTTGCTCTCTGTTGTAGAGAATTTCGTCGAGGGACATGTTACCAATCACGGATCTTAGAGTTGTCCTTGCGAGATTAATCGTGGCGAGCTTGTAATCCTGCACCTCGTAAAATGCTTTATATGCGTCTACCACGCGAATATATATCACAGCGTCCACGCCAGTTGGTGAATTGTCCTTCGTGATCACTTCCTGCTTTGGGACATCCCATGTCTGCGTTCTCATATCTATGGGGTAGACTTGCGCAAAGGGATACACTATGTGGAAACCGGGATTCAGAACCCCGCGATGTTTCCCTAAGAATATGTATATCCCGCGCTCCCATGGCTTTACGATTCTCACAGCGGTGGAAAAAAATATCACCAGCAGAATCACTATCAGAAACACAATCCCTCCGATTATCCACGGATCCATTTTTATTTCACCTCCTCAACTACAAGATGCACTCCTTCCGCCTTTTTCACAACAACTTTTTTCCCTTCTTCTATCTTATCATCGGCTGTGGCGCTCCATATTTGATTCTCGATTCTCACTTTCCCCTTCAGGGTTCCCGGTTCAATTTCTTTAGTCACTATTCCTGTTTTTCCGACGAATTGGTCCGGGGTGGTTGTGCTCGGCAGCTCCGGC
Source organism: DHVE2 group archaeon (assembly GCA_015523125.1). GTDB lineage: Archaea > Thermoplasmatota > Thermoplasmata > Thermoplasmatales > Aciduliprofundaceae > JAADDK01. The sequence continues at coordinate 5,612 of WAKX01000029.1, forward strand.
TCTCCTAACTTTCGGTAGAACCAAAGGGTGAACAAAGAGGAGCCTATGGCACTGATTATTATCAAAATCGATGCGGTTACTATGTCCACGTTGCCCATTATCATTATGGCCAGCCCCAGAATCAGAAGGATAGTGCCCGGAATCGCTATGAAAAACCCGGGAATGTGCACCTCTGCTAAAAGGAGAATGAGACCAATTATCACCAGCGCCACTCCCAGCCAGAACATAGTTGAGGTATGTGATTCTGGTATTTAACCATGTTGCAGATGAAAATTCAAAAAATTTTGAAATTCTATAGTATGGGTGAAATTTTAAATGTCAAATTTTTTACATCTTCTCTATAAATTCAAAATATTTAAATATGCCATCGACGATTTCCGTGAAGAATTAAGAAAAACAGGAGATGATGAAAATGCTGGATACTGGTAGCGACGGGTTTATGCTAATAGCGGCTGCACTGGTGTTCATTATGACGCCGGGACTTGCGCTATTCTACGGTGGCTTAGTGAATAGGAAGAACGCTGTGGCAATGATGATGCAAAACTTTTTCTCGGCTGGATGGACGACCATACTTTGGGTGCTCTTTGGCTTCACACTGGCTTTTGGCATGGATGTGGCGGGAGTTATTGGGAATGGACAATACATGTTCCTGCTCAATATAACTCCGAACACACTGTTTCCAGACAACACCGGTGTTATAAGCATGTACACCTTCATGATTTATCAGCTGATGTTCGCAATCATTACGCCAGTGCTTATGACGGGAGCGTTTGCGGACAGGATGAAATTCAAGGGATTCATAGTATTTACTACGCTCTGGCTATTCTTGGTGTATTTCCCATTTGCTCACTGGCTCTGGGGCGGTGGTTTTCTGCAGCAGTGGGGAGTTGAGGATTTCGCTGGAGGTATTGTAGTTCATGTGAGCGCGGGATTCGGAGCCCTTGCGGCAATGTTCTATCTTGGCAAGAGATTGCATCCTAAACCAGGTAATCATAGCATCCCAATGGTTGTCCTTGGTACAGCACTCCTGTGGTTTGGATGGTTTGGATTCAATGCCGGAAGTGCTTTGAGGGTTGATGCGGATACCAATGTGGCATTCATAAACACGATGATTGCCGCTGCTTTTGCATCAGTAACATGGATGTTCTGGGATTATGCAGTGCATAAGAAATGGAGCAGTATAGGTTTCTTAACTGGCTCCATAGCAGGTCTGGCAACTATAACGCCGGCAGCAGGATTCGTAAGCCCTCAGGCGGCCATGCTCATAGGTATTCTCGCAGCCCTTATTTCGCACTGGGTCGTAGACTTCGTGCATAAGAAGGGCTGGGATGACGCGTTGGACGTTTGGGGTGTACACGGAATAGGAGGATTTACCGGAATAATTTTGCTGGGGATCTTTGGGAGTGCAGTAGTGGCAGGTGCAAACGGATTGATATATGGCGGTGTTGAGTTCTTTGGAAAGCAGGTAGCAGCAGCATGTCTCACTGCGGTTTACGCGTTCTTAGTGACATACGGCATTGCATGGATTACCAATAAAATCACGCCTCTGAGGGTTTCCGAGGAAGAGGAAGAGAAAGGCCTCGATGAATCTGAGTTCCTGGAAACTGCGTATTCTTAAACCCAGAATCTTATTTTTCCCTTTTTTCTTTTGGAAAAATCTTAAATATATTGGTTTCTCTTCACTTACCGTATGGATTTCGATGCAATAATGGAGAAAGCCAGAAAGCTTCAGAGGGATGGCAATTACGATGAAGCCATGAAATTATACGAAGAAGCTGAAAAAATCGCCCAGACAAAATCTCAAAAGGCTCTCGTTCTCAGGGGTTTTGCAAACGTGTATCTTCGGAGGGGGGAGATGTACAAGGCCCAGAAATCCATAGCGGATGCAATTGCCTTTGGGGAAGAAGAGGGAGATGAAAACATACTCACTTCTCTTTATACAACCGCACTTGAGATTCACAATACCATGGGGGATTACGACGCGTGTGTGAGAGATATAAAAATGGGCCTTAAATATGTCGACAATGCGAATGATAAAACAAAGTTCATTTTCCACAACATGGTGGGTATATTCAATTTCTATCTGGGTAAAGTTGGGATGGCCCAGAGGGAGTGGGAAACGTGCCTTGACATTGCGAAAAAGATGGGTGATTCTTCTCTCTTAGCCATAGTTTACAACAATTTAGGGGAGGTGTACAGAATAAGGGGGGAGAGAAAAAAAGCTTTGGATTATTACGTGCAGGCTTACGAGCAATCTAAGAAGATGGAGGATTATCACGGGATGGCCATAAATCTGCTAAACATGGGGTTAATCGAGAGAGAAAATAAGAATCTTGAAATGGCCGAAAAATATTTCAGGGAGAGCGTTGAGCTCTATGAGAAGCATAAAGATAAGGCGGTGGGTGCCACATCGTATGCTCCCCTATCTTTAGTTCTCGCCGACGAGAAAAGATACGAAGAAGCTCTGGAAGCAGCGAAAAAAGGTATAGAGCTTGCGGAAGAATCTGCCAGTAAGGCCGAGGTGGGCGAATGCACCTTATCACTCGGATACGTTTACGAGATGCAGGGCGATTACAAGAAGGCGATGCAGACTTATAACGAGGCGAAAAAAGTTCTGGAGGAGATAAACAACAAACTTCTTTTAAGCCAGTGTGAGCTCTATATAGGAAGAGTCCTGCTTAAGGGCAACATGAAGGAAGCGGCGAGATTCCATTTAGAAAAGGCGAAGAAGATAGCAAATGAAATAGGTGAATTCAGCGTTGCTCAGAAGGCAAACTCGCTTTTGGCAAAATGTTAATCACAATCTTGGATGGATATGTTGACGAACCCTCCATGTTAGGTGTTCCCCCATATATTTCTCCGTACATCAGGGAAGTTGCAGGAGTGTGCAAAGATCTCAATGTGGAATGCAGGTACATGAGCATAGACCAGTGGCGCAAAGGGAATAAGGTGGAAGGAGATGTGCTGGTGTTCATAGGCGGTGCAATAGTCCCGGGGAAATATTTGCGCACATATCCGGCTTCCAAGAGGGAAATAATGGAAATCGCGAAATCATTTCGTGGATTGAAGATTTTAGGAGGTGGCCTGGCGAGGTTCCGGTTGATCAACGAAGGGTTCGATTACTATGCCCGCAAGGATGTTGATGCGCTTCTCTATGATATTCTGACTGAGAATTTCGAGGGGCATAGGTTTCATACCTTAGATGAATGGAACCGCTGGCTTTTGAAAGGCACATATATCGTGAGGGAGCATGAAGATTTTCCAGATACCATAATGGTTGAATTGGAAACTTTTCGCGGATGTCCTAGGTATTTCAATGGCGGCTGCTCGTTCTGCATCGAGCCACTTTACGGAAAGCCAGTGTTCAGGGAAATCGAAGATATCTACGAGGAGATGAAAACCTTCTTGGATATGGGAATCAGGCATTTCAGGGTGGGGGGCCAGAGCTGCATCTACTCATACAAGGGATTCGGTCTCGGGGAGAAGGATGTGGTTGAGCCAAATGTTCCCGCAATCGAAGAATTATTCAAAAAATTGCATGCGTTGGCCCCGAAAGTTCTGCACGTGGACAACGCGAACCCTGCGGTTATAGCATCTTATCCTGAGAAAGGAGAGAAAATAACCGAAATTCTCGTGAAATATACCACTCCGGGCAACGTACTCTCATTCGGTATGGAATCGGCGGATCCTGTGGTGAGGAAAAAGAACAATCTCAACGGGGATGTGGAAGATGTCATGGAGGCTATAAGGATAGTGAACGAAATCGGCCGCGAAAGGGGAGATAACGGCATGCCCCATCTTCTTCCCGGGTTGAATTTCATCTGCGGGCTCTGGGGCGAGAGAAAAGAGACGTACGAAATGAATTTCAAATTCCTAAAGGAAGTTCTAGAGCGAGGATATTTGCTGAGGAGAATAAACATAAGGCAAGTTGCTTCGATTAGAAACAAATTCAGGTTGAAGTACAAGCACGAATGCTGGAAATTTAGAAATAAAACGAGGGAAGAGATAGATAAAAAAATGCTTGCTAAGGTAGTTCCTAAAGGCACGGTTTTAAAAGATGTTTTCACGGAGCTCACCAAGGGAAACTACACCTTTGGGAGGCAGATAGGCTCGTATCCCCTCATCGTTGTTATCCCGTACAAAAGGAAAAAGGGAGAATTCGTGAATGTGAAAATAGTGGATTACGGAGAGAGAAGCGTTACAGCGGTGGATTTTCCCCTCGATGTGAATTCCATAAGTTATTCGGCCATCCGCGCTATTCCGGGGATAGGGGAGAAAAAAGCGGCGGAAATTGTGAAAAATAGGCCATTGAGCGAAAAGGAAATAGAAAAGAATTATCCAGAGCTTAAAGAGTACATCAGTGCATAGGCTCAAACACGAATTCGCAGTACTCCGAGCCCATGGCCATGCACATCTTCTCTTCCGCCTTGTATTTTCTACCTTCCACACCCTCTACTATTCCATTTAAAACTCCTTTCATAAAGTGACAAACGGGCTTTTCTGTTCTTTCAACTCTCCTCTTGAAACTATCCGCTTCGAAGGAGTCGTAGACTCTTATTCTGTATTTTCCTCCTTGTTCTCCCCTCTCCACGACTTCGCCCGTGCCCCAGCCGAAGTACCAGCCCACTGCAGATATTATATCCCATATATCTATCCCGTACTCTCTGGCGATGGGCAGATAATGCTCGTAAAGTTCTCTACCTATCTTCTCCCCTCCTTTATAGAGAACCGCGTCCCCTGCGGCGCTGAAAAGCTCTTCGAGATCGCGGGTTAGATCGAAAGGGAAATAGTCGGTGGAGAGAAGCACGTATCTCCTGTTGAGCAGTTTTATCTTTCCATCTCCGCAAGGGTTCTTATCCGCAAATTTTCGTATTATTTTTTGTATTTTTTCCTCTATCTCCTTTTTATCGTTCATTAAGACCACCTCACTCTCTTCAAAATTCCCAACCTAATTATTTTTTTCTCCTGCGCTTTTTTTATGTCCATATAATCTTTCTCGATGGTGTATAGCTTGTCAATCAATGCAATTAGCTGGGGTGCGCTCGGATGCTCGATGTCCATTTCCACCAATTTCATGTTTGCTGTTAATATGGCCATTCCATCCTCGTAGTTACCATAGTTCCTTGCGAAATCGTCCATTATGTAATCCAGCGCTTCTTTTAAGGTGGAGGGCATCTTTTCATTGCTCTCGTTTACAACCACCGGGTAGAATAGGAAGGTCATTCTGGCAAGTTCTCTAAACGCTTCTTCCACATTCTCACCCGTTTTTGCGCTCGTTAGCATGAATGGCATTCCCAGCTGATTTGCAAAGTTTTCAACATCTTCGTACGTAACATCCCAATTTTCCAAATCACTCTTATTGGCTAAAAGTATTGCGGGTACGCCTGCCACCCGCTCTAAAATTGGAAGCCAGTAATGAGATATGCTGTAAAGGGTCTCTTTTCTCGTCAGGTCGCAAACCAAGAGTGCTCCGTCGCTCCCCTTGAACGCAGTTTCCTGAACCTGCGTGAAGCCCTGCTGGCCAAGAACATCCCAGACCATTAGACTGAGGTTGATGTTAATTCCCTCCCACTCCATATCTATTACTTTTTTACTAACTTTCGTTCCGATGGTCATTATGTATTTATCGTCGAAGGCATCGTAGACAAATCTCCGAACCAACGATGTTTTTCCCACAGCCGCGTCACCCAGAAGAACAACTTTGCGCTTAATCTCCATACCGCTCACTGAGTTATAAATGTTTTTCTATTATTTAATCGTTTTTGTAAATGCTGCGGAGGGCGGTGCGCTGTATGGTTCATCGTTTTTAATGTTTTTGGAAATATTACCCATACGGATGCCGACAAACAAACCGTTCAAATATCGATGCAAATATTGCGTGTGGGAGAAATAAGGCATGAAAAAATTTTAAATAGCTAAACCCATTGGACAATTGAATGAAGCCCCCTAAAATATGGAAAATATGCGTAATCGGCGATAAAGATGTGGGTAAAACTTCATTAGTACGAAGGTTCGTGTTCAACACATTCTCGGATGAAAAAGAGGAGACATTAGAGAGCAAAGCGTTTAAGAGAAAGATTGGGGACGTTACCCTTATGGTATGGGACGTGAGCGTATATGAGGAGCATATCGAAAAGATATTGAACGGTGCCAGAGCGATTTTGATTTTGGGGGACATCACGAGGGGAGAAACTTACGATACAATGCGTGAGATTTCAAGGTTCTTGGATGGTCACCCGGGCATGAAGGTTTTTGTGGGGAACAAGAACGACATGAAATACCAAGCTGAGTTCTGGACCGATGAATTGAGCCAGTTATCCTCGGAATACTCTTCTCCATATTTCTTCGCAAGTGCCAAGACGGGGGATAACGTGGAAAACATCTTCAAATATATTGTGGAGAATGCTTAATTTGTGGAAAATTTTTATATCGGTTGAGGCATGCCCGCCCGGTGATTAAAGATGAGAAAAATCATGGTGGCTCCATCAATTCTCTCAGCAGATTTTGCAAATCTCTGCGATGAAATACAAAAATGTGAAAAGGGTGATGCAGATATAATTCATCTGGACGTGATGGACGGGCATTTCGTTCCGAATATCACATTCGGGCCGGTGGTGATAAAGAGCATAAGAAGATGCACAAAGCTCCCATTCGATGCTCACCTGATGATAGAGAAGCCAGAGAAGTTTGTCAAGGATTTTATAAGTGCAGGGGCGGACATTGTCACGGTGCATTTGGAAACGAAGGTTGATTTCGACACCATAATCAGGAAGATAAGGAATTACGGCGCGGAGGTGGGTATCGCGATAAACCCCGATACTCCTTTCTCCAAGGTTAAGGAGTACATGGACGAGATAGACTACCTTCTGATAATGTCTGTTTATCCGGGATTCGCGGGGCAGCGATTCATAAAGGATGTACTTCCAAAGATAAAGGAAGCCAGGGAATACGTTGACAAGGAGGATTTGCAGGTGAAGATAGGAGTCGACGGGGGAATCAAGCACACAAATTACAAAGAGGTGCTTAATGCAGGAGCCGATATACTCGTGGCCGCCAGCGCCATATTCGGCGGTGACATAGTGAGGAACATACAGGATTTCAAAAAGATGAAGTAAGTGATGAAAAAATTTAAGTTTAGAAAACCATACGATTCAGGAGGTGATGTGAATGAAGATAACATGGCTCGGACATTCAGCGTTCTTGATTGAGGGAAGCAAGAAGGTGTTGATTGATCCTTTCATAACTGGCAACGATAAGGCTCCCGTTAAGCCCGATGATGTTGATTGCGATATAATTGCCGTGACCCACGGGCACGGGGATCATCTGGGGGATGCAATATTCATATCAAAGAGAAAAAATGTGCCCATCGTGGCCATTTACGAACTCGCTGAATACATAAATTCCAAAGGGGCAACTGCAATCGGGATGAATTTCAGTGGCACATATGAGCATGAGGGTGTAAAGCTCACCATGGTACCGGCCCTGCATTCTTCAGGGATTACAGAAGCGGAATTCACGCATAGCGGGGGTTTGCCTGCAGGGTTTATAATTGAAATGGACGGAAAAACGGTTTATCACGCGGGAGACACCGGATTATTTGGGGACATGAAGATAATCGGCGAACTTTATACGCCCGACGTTGCTCTTCTACCAGTGGGTGGATTGTTCACCATGGACACGCGGTTGGCCACTATAGCTGCAAAATGGCTCAAACCCAAGGTGGTTATTCCGATGCATTACAACACATGGCCTCCAATCGAAGCTGATCCTGAAGAGATGAGGGATGACCTTGAGAGAGAGGGTATAGATCTGGTTATTCTCGAGCCTGGCCAGAGTTACGAGCTCTGAGCCTTCCCGTACAATTTTTTGAGCATTATTGGAGTTGATATAGAAGATATTATAACGTAGAGTATCGTTGTTGCAATTATGGCAGATCCTACAGCAGGGGGGAATATGCCACTGGCATAGGCCAGCGAAGCTATCACTAGTGCCACTTCCATCTCGGGGGTCATGCCTACCCCCACCCGAAAAGAATCTTTAAAGCCCATTCCATAAATTTTCGCACCTAACCCGCAACCCACAATTTTGCCTATGAACACCAACGGAATGACGGCCAAAAGTGCTAAGTCGAACTGACTTAAGAGTTTAAAATCAACAAGAATGCCGACTTTCACGAAGAATATTGGTATGAATATGGCGTACGCGATTGCTCGAAGGGGATTTATTATCTTTCTCTCCTGCGAAGATTGCCCTATTAACAGACCTGCGAAGAACGCGCCTGTTATTGTGGCGATATGAGCCATCTGTGCGAAAAAGGCGAAGAGAAGCATCACGCCAACGGTTATGCTCACCAGTCCGTACGGAGTATGGATGAAATTATCAGTTTTGGCCATTATTTTTTCTATGATTCCGTACTTTGCGAGTAGGAACAACGCGATGAAGAATAGGGAGATACCAACAATCAGTTCTAGCATTTCTCCTTGACTCAACACGATTGTTACGAGAATAATTCCGAAGATATCGTCTGCAACCGCAGCGGCTAGTATTGTATTTCCTACTTTTGTGTTTAGGATATGCATGTCCATCATGGTTCTAACGGTCACCCCGACGCTGGTAGCTGTGAAAATCGTACCGAAGACCATTGCCTGATTCAAGGTGAATCCAATTAAATAAAGCGCAAAAATAAATCCTAAAAGAAATGTAATCAATACTCCAAAAGCACCAACGAACATTGCACCCTTCCCGCTCTTCTTGAAATCTTCTATATTTGTCTCCATTCCCGAGAGGAAGAGAAGGAAGATTATGCCCATGTCCGCGAAGAAGTCGAAGGCGGGGTGGTAAATATCGAGGTTTAGAGAGAACGAATAATTGACCATGGTTATTTCCGAAGGGAGAACGAAGGCTAAAAATGAGAAAAATATACCAACTAAAATCTCGCCTATCACCGGTGGCTGGTTCTTCCTTATGAATATTTCGTCCATTATTTTAACTAAAATCAGAGCAAGTGCGAGTTCAATGAGCATGCTTTTTCATCTCCAGCCATGCGGCTATGAGCTCTAAAATATTTAAATCGCCAATCACGTGCATCTCTTTATCCACTACGGGCAATTCTTTGAGATTGTTTTTAAACATTTTTCTGAACGCCTCTCTTATTGAATCTTCGTCTTTAACGTAAACGGGGGGAAGCATGATGTCCGAGGCTTTCGGCTCTCTGCTCAGTGCCAATGGAAATCGGTAAGTTATGTACTCCGAAGGAATATCCTCGTAATACATGTACTGGATTAGCTCAATGACAGGTATTATTCCCACCAGTTTTTCATTTGAGTTCAAAACATAAACGGAGCGCGTTTTCGGGTCTTCCAATATTTTCTCAGCAACCTTCACCAAGGAATCATCTTCATAAGTAACGGTTGGTTCTTGCGTGATGAGCTTTCTAACATCTCCCACCCTCACTTTTTCCATGGGATAGCTTATGCGTTCATTGGAAATTAATCTTTTCCTCAGAGGTTTATGGTGTAGATCTTATTCGCTTGCGGAAAAATACTACTTTCTCATGAATAGAGCTATAACTATCCCAACCACCGCAGCTATTACTCCCGTGAAGAACATTATCTCGTAGTTCAACATCATATTGTGAATCCCCTCTAATTCCCCGCTTTTCAAAACAACCACCGCAATCCTATTATTTTTATTTTCCATATTTTTCATGTTTAATACGTAATTTCCGCTTTCTTTCGGTTTGAAATTGAAGCTGTTGTTCTTCTCCATGTTTCCTTCAACTATCTTCTTTCCGCCAGGTGAGTAAAGAGAGAAGTAAACATTGTTAAAATCAGCCGAGAATGAGAATTCGTATGTTGTGTTCTCCTTCAAATAAATTGTTTTGTTTTTCAATTCTCCAGGAGAGAGAGAATACGTTATGGTTTTGTTGCCCGCTTCGCTGAGCGTGTAGTAAAAACCTATTATTCCCGCGAATATTAGAATTACCCCCAATGTGAATACGATAGCACCAATCTTCATACCTATCTTTAAATGATGGTCATATATCAACTTTCCCAAACATTTTTATAATCTTCTCATATCACGCAATAAGGGCCGGTAGATCAGACCGGAAGATCGCCACATTCGCAATGTGGAGGTCGCGGGTTCAAATCCCGCCCGGTCCACTCCTTCGCTTCGCTCAGTCGTGGACGCGGGCTTAGTCGAAAAATAACAAGTATTTTTCTCCTCCCGCGACCTAAGAATTGGTTTCTTTTGGGGGTAAAGCACTTTTCTTTCTAAGAAAAGGGCTTAGTGCAGGGGGAGGGATTCGAACCCTCGAACCCCTACGGGACGGGACCCTAAATCCCGCACCTTTGACCTGGCTCGGTTACCCCTGCTCAGAAGAGGTTATGGGCAGTGAATATTTAATTTTTCGTTCCCAAGGGTAAAATTTTGAGGTAAATGATAAAAAATCGGATTAAATTTAAATAGGATGTGGTAAATCATACAGGTGATGGTTGAAAAGGTGAAAAGCGGGATACCGGGCCTCGACAGGATAACCGATGGCGGATTGAATAAGAATTCTTCCGTGGTGATTATCGGTTCCACGGGCGCAGGAAAAACCACATTCGCCACGCAATTCATTCGCAGGGGATTGATAGAAGGGAAAGAGTGTATATTCATAAGCTTGGATGAAAACAAAGAGCAAATAATAAGGGATGCCCTGGACATGGGCTGGGACGAAATTCTTTACTACATTCAGGAGGAGAAATTAGTTTTCGTGGATGCCAGTGGGAAAGAATTCAGCACGTTCATAAAGAAAGAGCTTCCGGATTTTGTGTCTTCGTGGAAAAGCGCAAATGCGAGGGTTGCCATAGACCCGCTAACTCCTGTGGTATGGGCGAATCCCGCGAGGTACACCCAGCGAGAACTTCTCTCCTTCATGCTCAAAGAGTTGAGAAAAGTCGGGACCTTAGTGGCCACGTTGGAGGAGCACGGCCCGCCTGATTTGTCATCCCCTGAAACTGTTATTCCCATGTACCTTGCGGATTCGGTGATTCATCTTAAATACCGGGCGGGAGAGAATTTTAACCGTATGATAAAGGTAGTTAAGATGAGGGGAAGCAGGCACAGTGAAGACTACTACAAATATCGGATAATCCCCGGACTGGGGCTGGTGGTATTCTCGCCTCTAAAAGCTCTTGAGAGGAAGAGGGACCGCGTTATACAATTAGAAAAATTGGTGCTTTCGAGGATGAGAAATGAGTCGCCGGTGGTTATAAATCGAGTTAAGAAGATGCTCAAGAACATCGAGGATGATGACATAGAGAACATAGAATTGGATGAGCTCGCCGCTTCGATCACCGAGGCGTTCCTATGAGCCTTCAAGATCTGGAAAGAAAGATAAAGGAATCGAAGGGTGAAGAAATATACGGGCTTCATATATTTTCCAATAAAAACAGGAGAGAAGTGTTCAGGGAATTGACGAGGCTGCCGTGCAGAACATCCTCTTCCATCGGAAAATCGCTGGGCATGGATGCGAGGGTGGTTGAGTGGCATCTGAAGAAGATGAAAAATGTGGGGTTCGTGGATGAGTGGAAAGATAAGAGGAGATATTACTACGTCCTCGGCTTGGTGGACCCCATTGATTTGCCTTTTTTCAAAGCTCTGAACTCCAAAGATGCCCGCATTATAATAATGTATGCCATAAACGGATGCAGGAAAATTTCTGATATTCCTGTGGCGAGATCATCATTTTACCGCCATGTAAAGCTTTTTCAGGAGTGTGGGATAATAGAAGTTGGAGGTGCGAGTGGATCTTATATATGCCCGACTGAGAAGCTCAAAAAAATGGTGGAAAGGTACGAAACTCTTGGGATGAACTATAAAAGGGAAATAGTGAAAAAACTCGAAGTGGAAGGTTTTCATGTGAATGTTCTGGGAGTTGTTAAGAACGAACTGAAATTGGAAATCACTGGCATGGAAAATTTTAACATGGGGGTGTTCATTTCTCCCATATACACGGCGATGGAGGTATGAGTATGGATGTGGAAGAGCTCAAAAGGTTGGCTGGCGAGAAAGCGGCGGAAAGGGTAAAAGATGGAATGGTCGTGGGCTTGGGGACTGGAAGCACCGTTAAATACACCATATTAAAACTCGGAGAAATGGTAAAAGAAGGCTTGGATATAGTGGCGGTTCCCACGTCTAAGGCTACGGAAAAGCTGGCAAAGGAGATGGGTATAAAATTAGCAAACCTCGACGATTTTGAGCGCATCGATTTAACTATAGATGGTGCGGACGAGGTGGATGCCAATTTGAATCTCATCAAAGGTGGTGGCGGAGCTTTGCTCAGGGAGAAGATGATTGCGTATTACTCAAATTACGAAATCATAGTTGTGGACGAGAGAAAAATCAGCAATGTGCTCGGCTCATTTCCTCTGCCTGTAGAAGTGGTGAAATTCGGCTACAAAAGGACCATGAGAACCCTCAAAACCATGGGGTGCACTCCGGAAATAAGGAGAAAAAACGGAGATATCTTCGTGACGGATAACGGAAATCACATAGTTGATTGCAAATTTGCGGAGATACGCAACCCCGAAGAAATAGAAGTGGAGATTAACATGGTGCCGGGAGTTGTGGAAAACGGAATATTTGCGAATCTCGCCAATGAGGTTATAGTGGGAACAAAAAATGGAATAGAGGTGCTGAAATCACGCAAGTGATTCCAGCTCTTTTATTAACTTCTCTATCTTCTTTATTTCTCCTTCTAAATCTTTTTCGATTTCTGCAATTATCTTCGGAAATGGTTTCGCTAGACGATATCCGTGAACAGGCCTACCCTTCCCTTCTTTCTTTATGTCTCTCTTTGTGATCCACCCTTTCTCTCGAAGATACTTCATAGCAATGCTCACTTCAGGCTGTCTCAAATCGGTATTTTTCTCAATTTCTATTGATTTAACTTCATCTCTACTTTTCATGTAAACGAGGGTTCTAGCCACATTCCTGGGTAATCCTGCCCTTTGTAATACTTCAGCGAGTTTTTCATCTTCTTTAGTGAAACCTTCTTTCATATTATCACCTCAAAAGAGAGATTGCCATATCCTATATATAATTTTCTAAATTCAAAGCAAAATCTTTAAACGGAATTTGTAAAAAACGAAAAAGTTGTAAAATCGCACATTTGCATAAACTTGCATGGTCATCCAAAATTTAACCATTTTTAATTTTCAAACTTATAAATTTTTATGGTTTCAATTTTAAATCTCCTCAGTAGAGGGGATAATTATATTTAGATTGCCACATTCTCCAAACTATGCGGTTATTGCTTCACGCTTGCTGTGCCCCTTGCTTAATGGCCCCTTACAAATATCTGAGCCAAGAGAATGAGGTGGTGGTTTTCTGGTATAACCCGAACATCCAGCCTTACAGGGAGTATTTGCGGCGATTGAAGGCGTTCAGGGAATATACTAAAAGAGAGGATATAAAAACGATAGAGGATCTGAGTTATTCCCTCGAAGATTGGCTTGCTAAGGCGGCAATGCTGAGCAAAAAGAGCAATGTTCTTAGATGCAGATACTGTTACGCGGAACGCCTTTACAAAGTTGCCATGTACGGGAAGATGCACGGTTTTGACGCATTCTCCACCACACTTCTCCTCGCTCCTTATCAGAAGCATGAATTAGTCAAAGAAATAGGTGAAAAAATCGGAAAAAAGGCGGGAATCGATTTTTATTACGAGGACATGAGGAAGTGGTTCAACGAAGGAGAAGAGATGGCAAGAAAAGCGGGAATTTACCGACAGGGTTACTGCGGGTGCGTGTTCAGCGAAGCGGACCGATATTGGAGGGACAACCCCTAAATTAAAATATTTCAAATACATGCCAAAGGCATGAAGGTGCTGGAGGGAGTGTTCGTATTCTTCGCCATAATGTTTCTATTGCTCTCTGCAATTTTCTTCATAGCGGCCTTCTCGCCCTTTTCCCTCGACATACTGGTGGAGGCGGTGGTTCTGCTTCTTATCGCCATGGTTTTTTTCTTCCTCTACTATCGCTCGGAGAAAATGGAGGCAAACAGGCCCGTGGAGGTGTATCAGGATGTAAATATAAGCACTTCCAAGGACCTTGCGGGGGAGGCGGAGCTTCACGACCTGAAATGTAAGCATTGCGGGGCCACTTTAACTGCGGAAGATATTAAGATAACTGATGCTGGGGTGATTGTGAAATGTCCATACTGCGGAGCGGTTTATCGGTTGGAAGAAGAGCCCAAGTGGTGATTGTTCTTATTCTCTTTGGATTCACGTTCCTTTCGAGTTTCACTCATGGGGCCGAGTATTCATTTTCTCTCGACAAGGAATACGTGGACGTTGCGTTGAACAAGAACGGGACCGCGTGGATTTTTTATCATTTCGAATTTACCAATTACGGAGACGGCTTCAACGTGGTGGATATAGGAATGCCCAACGAGGACTACGATTTATTATCTGCGAAAGCAAGCGTGAAGATAGGTAATTCCTCATACACACCTGTTTACGATATACGACCATCTGAGTACGTGCATCCCGGTGTGGAAGTGCATATCAATGCTTATTCCGCATCGCCAATTTTCCTTAATTTCTCCATACTTTGCGACCGGATGATTTACGAGAGCCCCGAGAACACCAGCATGGCCAGTGTGGTTTTCAGACCCACTTGGTTTGACACGGATTATCAGATAGGTGCGACTCATGATTTGCGAATACGAATTATCTTGCCAGAAGGTATGCACTCACTGGAAAACACATCTTGGTACAACAAGAAATGGACAAATACCGAAAATGTAAATGGAAGGCTCGCGGTTGTGTGGCATTACACCAACGTGAATCCAAATGCCATAGCCAACGGAAATTACGATATCGGGATAGGATTTCCCAAGAAGTACGTTAATAAATACTACGTGAAGAGCGCATCGAATGATTTTTACTCTTTTTTCTCGGATTTAGCGGATCTCATGTGTCTTTTAAGCCCCGTGATAATCTTTGCGCTGTTCTTTTTCCTGATGATATACGCTTCAAACAGGGCCAAGAAGGATTATTTCCGCCCAGTTCTAACCACTCCAGGTGCAGGCCCGCGCACCGGTTTAACGGCTCCCGAGGCTGCTGTCGTTTTGGAAGTTCCTCTGGATCGGGTCATCGCCATGGTTGTTTACGGAATGCTCAAAAAGGGCATACTCGAGGAGAAAGAGGACGGAAGGTTCGAAGCGATTAATCCTTACATAGCGGACAGGGATTACGAGAAAGATTTTCTCGCCGCTTTGAAAGAAGATGGGCACTTCGATGAGAAACTCATTAAAAAGGCTTTAGTGAATCTTATCAAATCGGTGGAAAAGAAAGTTCGCGGGTTCAGCGTAGGTGCCACCAGAAAATATTACAAGGATATCGTGGAGAAAGCGTGGGAAGAGGTGAAGAGCGCCACGAACCCAGAGGATATTAAAAAGGCCATAGACAAATACGGTCAATGGCTTCCGGCTTCTGAGAATTACGATGATTACGTGAACACATATTTCTTCCCAATTTATATGCCCGCGTCATCTTCCAACACTTCTTTATCCCCTCCTCCAGATGTTGCCGATGCAGTTAGGGGTTATGTGGGTTCTATAAGCATTGCATCTCAAAATGTGGTTTCCGATGTGCAGCAGTTAACGAAGGATGTGACGTACATGGTTCATCCCCCAACATACTCCACGGGCTCCGGAGGAACAGGATGTGCATGTGCTTGCGCGTGCGCCTGCGCCTGTGCGGGAGGTGGAAGATGATGTTCAAGAAGGTTGAAGATGTGAAGGAAGGTATATATCATTTCAGGGGCAAGGGTGAGTACGAGGGAATGCGTTTTCATCTTAGGGTGGATAGCAAGGATAGGGGAGTTCTAATTATAAATGCTTCCCGAATGTTGCTGTTGAACGAGACTGGAATAGAGTACGCCATGCTCATCTTAGAGGGATTGAGCGACAAAGAAATCGTTAAGAGAATAAGAAAGAGATACCGGGTGAAAAAAGAAACGGCTATGAGGGATTTGAAGGAGTTCAAAGAGGAATTGAAATCCGCTATAAGCTGTGAGGAGATAGTTTCCGGAGTGCATGTGAATTTAGAAGAAATATACAAAGGGCAGAAAGCCCCGTACAGGATGGATTTAGCCCTTACTTATCATTGCAATAACAATTGCATTCATTGCTACAACAATCGGAGAGATTCGGAAGAGCTAAGCACGGAGCAGTGGAAAAAAGTTCTTGATATTCTCTGGGAGATTGGGATACCACATATTGTTTTCACGGGCGGAGAACCAACTATGCGAGACGATTTGCCAGAGCTGATTGCTCATGCAGAAAAAAATGGGCAGATCACGGGATTGAATACCAACGGGAGAAAACTGAAAGATAAAGAATACCTCGAAAAATTAATTGCCTCCGGATTAGATCACGTGCAGATAACGCTCGAATCCCTCAATCCGAAGACGCACGAGTTAATCACGAGAATCCCCGGCTCCTTCGAAGAGACGTTGCAGGGGATAAAAAATGCAATTTCTTCTGGAATATATCTGGTGACTAATACAACAATAATGGCCGAGAACAAGGATGAAATCATTCCCACAATCGAGTTCCTCAGGGATTTGGGTGTGAAGCACATTGCGGTGAACAGCATAATCCGCTCCGGCCGAGGCATTAACGCGCATGCGGTGGGCTACGAGGAATTGAGGGATATCTTGGAGAAGGGTCGTGAGTTGGGAGTGCTTGGAGGATTCGAATTCCGCTGGTACACGCCCACTCCCTATTGCAAGTTGAACCCCATGGAGATGGGCTTGGGGATGAAATCCTGCACTGCGTGCCGTCTAAACATGGCAATCGAACCTAATGGGGATGTGCTCCCGTGCCAGAGTTATTACTCGCCCCTGGGAAACATACTCCGGGATAAATTCGAGAATATATGGAACGCACCGCTATGCAAAAGCATAAGGAACAGAGATTACGTGCCCGATGAATGCAAAACCTGTCCTCTATTGGGTGTTTGCGGCGGGGGCTGCCCGCTGTCGTGGAAGGCGGGAGATTACGTGTGCACCGATTCCCTATCTACCTGATTTTTTTGCGATTACCCAGAAGGTTGGAAGGTAGAAGATTTCCACATCTTTTTTCTCAATTGCGTATCCTTCATTTTTCAGGAAATTTACCTCGAATTCGACCATCTTTTCCATTTCTCTGTGCGTGGTATATAGGGGAATTGTTCCCACCATGAAATCATCGGTGAATTCTTTCACAAGCGATGGAAGTTTTATGCCCATGTCAGGGTCGCCGCCCCTCTCCTTAATCATCTTCCTCGTGTTTTCCACTATTTCTCCAATCCATGATGGTGAATAAACCGCGCCCTTCCAGTATGGTTCGGCGAAGAATATCACGTATTTTTTGGCCACACGGAACATCTCTTTTATTATTCCCTTCGGGTTTTTATTCCACATCAAAAGGTAATTTCCGTAGGCGATGTCGAAATGATCATCCCTGAAAGGTATATTTTCCCCTTTGGCGAGAATAGCTTTGAATCCTCTTCTCCTTGCGCATTCCACGGAATCGGGATCGGAATCTATTCCCGTGACATCTAAAAGGGAGTTCAGGTTGGACATTATGTATCCGCAGCCGCATCCGATTTCAACGACAGTCCTTGCGTCATTTGCGTTCTCCCTAATCATGTATTTTTGCCATTCTTCGAGCCATTGGGCCTGCATCCTCTGCAAGTACTCAGGAATCGTGCCGCTCATAAGCTTAGAGGGAAAACATATTAAACACTTTTTCTTCTCATAAAGTATGAAGACCCGCAGGGAGAGGATTGCGGAGCTGCTTCACAATGGGGATCTTTCGCCCACCGAGATTTCGAAAATTATGGAAATTTCGGTTAAAGATGTTTTGGAGGATTTGAGGCACATTTCCAAATCTAAAAAATTCGGAGAAATGAGGATTCTTCCAGCTCGATGCCTGAAATGCGGTTACGTTTTTAGCCCTGAGATTAAGATTCCCACCAAGTGTCCAAAGTGCAAGAGCACGTGGATTCAAGAGCCAAGGTTCATTCTGGTGAAATAATTTTACCCTGCCTAAAACTCGGAGAATTGATAAATACTCAGCGGGCATAATCCAATTATGCTCCAACTTAAAAATGTGTCGGTAGTAAGGGGCGGAACGAAAATAGTGAAAAATGTGAATTTGAAATTCAAAGAAGGCCATATTCATGTGCTCTTAGGTGCCAACGGCTCCGGGAAGAGCACGCTTGCGCAGGGTATAATGGGTGTGTTTCCAGTTGAAGGGGAGATTTACCTCGGAGAGGAGAGAATCGACTCGTTGAGTATCAATGAACGTGCGAGAATGGGAATTACTTTAGCATTTCAGGAGCCTGCGAGGTTTGAAGGGATAAGGGTGAAGGATTACCTTCTTTTGAGTTCAAGGTCAAAGAGGATGAGTGAAATCGAGGAAGTGATTAAGATGGTTGGGCTCCCCAAGCCGGTGCTCTTTCAAACAATGGATGAATCTTTAAGCGGGGGGGAGAGGAAGAGAATCGAGCTGGCGGCGGTAATGCTGATGAAACCCAAATTTGCAATATTAGATGAGATAGATAGCGGAATTGATATGGTTTCTTTCAGGAGGATTGGAGAGGCGATAACGATCATGAAGAGAGCGGGCACGGGGGTGATTTTGATAACACACAATGAGGATATGATAAATATAGGAGACTTGGCGAGCATAATCTGCAGGGGTGAAGTAATCAAGACTGGAGCTCCAATGGAGATAAGGGATATGTTTACCTCATCTCCCTGCCCAGTTCTGGGGGTGAATGCATGAATTTCGAAAGGGAATACGAAACCTTGGTAAAGTACTATGAATCTTCGGGTGGGGATAGGAAATATCTTCAATCGGAGGAATACGCCAGCATGGTGATTAATCATGACAAAATTTTGCACGTTAGCAGTACCGAAGGAATAAGGATAAATGCGAAAAAAATAGAAGATGGGGTAGAGGTGGAGATATTGATAAAGGAAAATTATCGTTCTTCAAATCCGGTGCATCTCTGCTTCGGGATGCTCCCCAAGGAAGGCAAACAAGTGATAAAAACGAAAATAGTTGCAGGTAGAGGAAGCAGGGTCAAAATTCTCTCGCATTGCATATTTCCAAATGCGGTGAACATTGAGCATGTGATGGACTCCGTTGTTCATGTGGGTGAAAATGCCGTTGTAGAATATGAAGAGGTACATATGCATGGCAAAGAGGGAATGATAAAAGTCGTTCCACACGCTAAGGTTTATGTGGAGAAGGGAGGAGAATACAATACAACGTTTGTGGTGAAAACGGGTAGAGCAGGGCACATTGACATAGATTACGAAGTGAATCTTGGGGAAAAAGCGAAGAGCACCCTTCTCTCAAAGATATACGGGAGATACGACGATGAAATACATGCGAAAGAAAGTATGTATCTAAATGGCGAGAAATCCAAGGGATTGATAAAGACAAGGATGGTTCTCCGCGATTCTTCGAAGAGCGAAGTTGTAGGCGAAGTAATTGGTCGTGGAGCTTTTTCCCGAGGTCATGTGGATTGCATGGAAATAATAATGGACGATGCAATTGCAAAAGCTTCTCCGGTGGTTGTGGCCGAGGACCCGCGGGCAAAGGTGACCCACGAGGCGGCCATAGGGAGCGTGGATAAAAAGCAGCTTTTAACTCTAATGGCAAGAGGATTGAGCGAAGAAGAGGCGGTGGATTTCATAGTTGGAGGATTACTCAGGTAGGCTTATTTTTCTGGGACAATATTTCACCTTGCAGTAATTGCACACTAATTTTTCTTTATCTTTTTCCGCGGTTCTGATTACTATTGACTCCACATATTCTATATCCTTTATTTCGGAGATTGTATCCATTTTCATTGGGTTCTCCACGATTATTATCAGTCGATTCGCCTCAGTCACATCCCTTTCGCCAATTATTTCCTTTATTTCGCATGCTTTGTCCTTAAGGATTTTGGCAATTTTTTCAAGGGAGCATCCGAATTTCCCCCTCTTAAACGTTATTTCAAGAACTTCCCAGCCCATCACCGGAGCGACGTTCTCCAAGCTCAGATGAGGGCGCAATCTCTCAAAAATGCTTTTTAATTCATATGTTTTTTCGATGTATTCTATTGTGTGGTATACAATTTTCCTGTTCACGCCCGCAGCCCTTGCGATTGAATTTACCGATATTTCGATATCGCCCATAAAAAGTTTTGAATCTCTTATAGAAATGCCATTGTTCACAAGAATTTCGGCAACTTTTCTTCTGGCGGGGTAATTTTTAAAGTATTCCCGAACTATAAACAGCATAGTTGGGAAAAAGGGAAAAAATATAATAAATTTATTCTTGCTTTATGCCTCTTCGAGGGTTATGCAAGAAACAGGGCAGGAATCTACGGCTTCCTTCACGCAGTCGTAGAGGTCATCCTCTATTATTTCCTTGGTTACTACGCTTTTGCCCTCGTCGTCCAGCTCGAACACGTCTGGGCAAAGGCTTGCGCATATTCCGTCTCCGATGCACGCATCCCTATCAACTGCAACTTTCCACTTACCCATTTGTATCACCTGATGGGGGAATATTTCATAAATATAAAAATTTTTGCAGTGCAGCAGTTTTTCAAAGTTTAGCGATAGGCGAATCTTGTTTCACTGATGAGCGTGAAAATTATGCCTGAAATTCAAAAAATTTAAATATGAAGATTGGTATATGCCGTCCGATGTGGCGTTCCCCTATATGCCAATAGGTGGAGCGTCAGAAAAGGCAAAAAGGAGGATATGTAATATGAACAGAAGAAACTGGAAAAGGATTATGTTAGTAAGTATAGTGCTATTAGCAGTGGTTATCAGTGGCTTTTCAGCGATGACGCATGCAATGGCTCCTCAGCCAACTACGAGGGCTGGTGGAGTATTAAAAATTGCAATGCAGCAAGATTTACCAAACTTCAACTACTTTGACATTAACAGTAACACAGTGTGGAAGAGCAACGTGATAGGGTGGAATTTTGAAAGTATAATGGGTATGGATAAAGATGGAAGCGCTTATCCGCTGCTTGCATCGAAGGTTGATTTTAACACAACAACGCTCACAGCGACCATACACCTCAGGCACAACGTGACATTCCAGGATGGTACTCCAATGACCGCAAAGGATGTCATATTCTCATACTGTGCTCTGAGGCAGGGTACAACAGTGTCTGGTACGGCGTTCACCGTTCCTTTCGATGATAATGGCGATGGTAAGGTTAGCTTCAGTGAAATACAGAATCATGTCAAGTATGTGGACACATATACAGTGAAGATATCTGCGAAGCAGCCGTACAGCTACTTCTTCTTGGGAACCCTCGGGCTTCCGATAATCCCTGAGCACATCTGGAAGAACCACCTCACGGATGTGGATGGTCAGGGTACCAGCGTGGATGCAAATGGTTACACCCATGGGGTAGTTGATACTTCGTGGAATAGTGACCCTGCCGCAACCATAGGAACCGGGGCATGGATGTACGCGGGAGGTGTCAAAGACTCTTACAGAGTAGAGAAGCCATACAATGGATACTGGGGCAAAGATTTCAAGACTCCAAATGGATTCCCGTTCTGGAACCCAAATGTCACTGAGATGATGTTCAAGGTGTACTCAAATCTCGATACAGCGGTTCTGGCGCTCCAGACCGGCGATGTTGATTACATTGCATGGAGCATTCAGCCTGGTAAGGTGCCTATATTGGAAAAGGATCCAAATATAGATCTGCACTTTATGGCTGATAACGGATACTTCTATCTCGCGTTCAACGAGAAAAAAGAGCCGTCCAATTACATAGCATTCAGGCATGCCGTGTCCCACGTTATAGATAAGGCAACTGCTGTTCAAAGGTATTTGGGCGGATTTGGAAGGAAGGGAGACTCCGTTGAGCCGCCGTTCTTCGATGCATGGTATAATTCATCTGTTCAGCGCTATCCTTATGATTTGAACAAGGCTAAGGAAATATTGGATGGTCAGAAGGTCGTAGCTGATAACGGATTCGTCGAGCAGGATCCAGCATGGGGAGAGACGTTCAAAGATGTGAACGGCGACGGCTGGAGAGACCTTCCTGATGGTTCTCCGATGCCTGCGATAACTCTGTTCACTCCGCCTGCAGATTACGACCCTGTGAGAATTAAGGTGGGTCAGGGTATTGCTCAGAACCTCAGGAGCTTGGGTATAAACATACAGGCAAAGCCTGTGGACTTTGATACACTCGTTGCTTACATGCAGTCATACAACTATGTAATGTTGGAGCTCGGTTGGTCACTCAGCGCTGATCCTATAGGGAATATTGCGGATATATTCGGACCCAAGTCCATCCAGAACACCTGGGGCTGGTGGAACGCAAGCGACCCGAATCCTTACTATGTTAATGCGGGAGGTGTGCAGAATACTCGCGCTGACAAGATGTCCCAGGATTATGCAACACTCTTCAACAAAACCATAAACAAAGCTATGACCACATTCAATGTTGATCAGCAGATTAAATATACCAAGTGGGCTCAGGATATTATAGCAAAGGCAACCGTTGTGAACGTTCTCTATTATAGGCTGAACGTAGAAGCAACCCGCAAGTCATGGGAAGGCTGGGTCGAATGGATGGGTAGTGTTTTCAATGGTTTGTCTCTGGGTATGCTTCATGCAAGTGGTGCTGTCAAGCCACCGGTTGTGCATCCTGGAGAGAAGCTTTTGGATGCTGCCTTAACAGTGCCTGGCAGAGTGCTTATAAATGGTAATGGAACTGGCATGGTATATGTGATGGATAACAATGGGATGCCACTTTCAGGTGCGAACGTTGCTTTGACCGTGAATTCGTCGCTCATGTCGGTGACTCCCACCAGCGGCACAACAAATTCAAATGGTGTGATGTACTTCAAGGTGAAGGGAATTGCCGCCGGTATTGGTATTATAACTGCCACGGTGAGCAAAGAAGGGTATCCGACGGTTAACAAGACGGCCACTATAAACGTAGTGAATCCAATTACGCCTGCTCTGTCTGCTACTGCTACCGCCAGCAAGATGTCCCTCAGCGGCGGTGATAGCACGCAGGTTACTGTGAAAGTGGTAGATCAGAATGGAAATCCAGTTAGCGGTGCGACGGTTAGCGTTGATCCGAACTTAGTTGGCTTCGGTACGGTTGCTCCTACCAATGCAACAACGGATTCTAATGGTGTGGCTACTTTCACGTATCATGCGCCTAGTGCTGCAGATATGGCTGGCAAGTACAAGAATATGCATGCTGTTGGTAAGCTGGTGTTCACAGTTAGTAAGACCGGGTATCTTTATGCAAATACTCCTGTGTTGCAGTTAATAACATATAACAACAATCCTAGCGTGTGGCACATCTATCGCATCGTAAACGCAAGTACTTACGCTGTGAGTCCCACACTGGGTTGGACCACTACAATCTTCCTGAAGGCCGTGGGTGCCGATGGCTCACCACTCGCAAATGAGAATATACCGATTACTTACAGCGATGATTCATATATCATAAATGCTACAACTAATGTCGTTACTAATGCTACTGGATACGCTAGTTTCACTGTTCAGTTCAAGCCCGGATTGGCTACAAAGCCGATATACATCGATTTCACAAATAATAGCCTGGCCACATCTGTCGGAGATCGCCTTGAGATATTGTATTATAATGGAAGCACAGACATGAGTTCAACGCATCTCTATGGTGGTTACATAAGCGTGAGTGATGCATTTATTAATGGAGATTCTAGCTTCACTGTGCATCTCTATGACCAGAACAACCAGCCTGTGGCAAGTAATGTCGGTGGAGCGGGAACAATGACTGCTCTGTTAAACTTGACTGGCGGCGGTAACGCAACTGTAAGTGGTAATTTCACTGTTACAGTTAAGGATCCTGTCATATCCAATGGCATGCTCGTTGGAGGTACTATATTATCTTCCAACTTAAACGGAACTGTTGTAAAGAGTTCCAACAGTGGCTATGTGAATAAAACGGTGAATGGTACTGTTACAGGTGTTATCGTAAAGGGTGTCGTAGTTGGTGTGTTCAATGGTACGGTTAATGGTACGCCGATGGTGGAGAACATCACCGGTACCGCAAATTTGGCAGTGGATATGAGCACCGTTGTGCCCATTGCGGCAGTTGTCTCTGGAACAACCGATGGCCAGTTGGTTGATTTGGACGATGAGAGTAACAGCGGTGGATGGTACTTCAACTCTGCATGGTATTACACGGGTATTGGAATATATTCACCGTACGATAACATTGCTACCAGCGGAGACTTTATAGGTATTGCGAATACTACTGGAAATCCATACGATGATGGATTGAGCACATATGACGAAACCGGTGTGGTTCCTGCGCTGGTTGCTAACGGAACCGTCAACATAGGGCTGCCTCTTGCTGAGGAATCTTACAGAGACTTAGTGTTTGATCTGTTTGTCGTGCCTTACGGTGAAGTATACCTATATATTGCTGATCCTAACTGGAACTTCTATCAGTTCAACATATCTGGCGAACAGGTATTCCACTCACAGGCAGTTGTGAGTAGGGCTATGAACATATTGATAACAAGCATATCCACTGATCCAATTGCAACACCTGGACATCCATTCAATGTAAATGTGGTTACTTATGACCAGGCAAATAACCCAGTCAAAGGAGCAAAGGTGACTGTTTACAATAATGCGAAACCATGGAAGGCACTTTACAAGGCGGTGTCCGGTGTAACCGATGCGAATGGAACAGTGACTTTGACTCCTACAGCGCCGGTTATGTCTTCGCCATCTTTGATTGATGTGTATGCGAAAGCTTCCGCAGGCCCCACGACTTACAGTGTTCTTGAAGGTACGCAGATATCGGTGATTCCACCTTACATGTTCGTTGATGTAACGCCTATGAGTAACGGTGTATTGCTCGGGCACAAAGTTGCCTTCGACGTGTATGTATACGCTGCCGATGGAACTCCGCTTGCAGGTGCGACAGTATCTCCAGCGGCAAATATGGGTAACGTAACACCATCAACCTTGGTTACAAATGCGGAGGGTCACGCGGTATTCACTCTGGATACCTCTACAATCAGTGCTGATAGCATAATTACGCCTGTGATTGCAGACTCAATAACAGTTGCAGCAACGATGGATGGCTATAATCCCGCATCCAGCACTGCTGGTGTGGTGATAACCAAGGGCTACGTTCCTATCCTCTCGGTTGGACTCGCTGACGGTGCAGTTGTAAGCACTGGGCAGTACACTGTAAAGGGATACGTCTACGCAATCGCAAACCTCTCGCAGGTAGTTATAAGTGTAGATGGACACGTTGTCGGCAATGCGACTGTTTCGAAAGTAGAGGGTACGGTTGTTTACATGGGTGTTGAGTATCAGAAATACGAATGGACCTACACCATAAAGTCCATGTCTGCAGGGAAGCATACGATAACAGTGGAAGCAATAGATGAAAACGGAATGTCTTCTTCTCAGGATGTCTCAGTGACTGCGCAGGCAGGTGGAGCTGGAGGCTCTACAACCACTCCTGGTGGTGGTGCAATAGTGGTTGGAGGTATGGACCTCTGGCTGATATTGACCATAATACTGCTGATTGTTGTGGTAATCATGGGAGCAATGCTCGCAAAGAAACCAAAGGCACCGGTAGCTGAAGAAGCACCTGCAGAGGAAGAGGAACCAGAGGAAGCAGAAGAACCAGAGGCTGAAGAAGCACCTGCAGAGGAAGAGGAAGAAACTCCCGAAGAGGGAGGTGAAGAAGAATAAACATCTCTTTATCTTTTTTTAATATTTTTGGGTGGATGTGTTGGAGGTGAAAAATTATGGGACCATTAGCAGTATACACAATAAAAAGAACGATACAAATAATAATCACGCTCCTGGTCATAATGACCTTAATATACGCGTTGTTGGAAGCGCTTCCTGCTAAACCTTATCAGCTTTTGATGCAGTCTCCAGGAATGACCCCTCAGCAGAAGGAGACTATGATCAAGCAGATGGGGTATGATAAAACTGTTTGGGAAAGATATTGGATATATATGGGTAATATGCTTACTTTCAATTTCGGTAGATCCTTTATGAAGGGTACTCCTGTTACTACGTTGTTATTCGGTGGTTATAATCCGAAGACCCACAACTACGAATACGGGCGCCTCTGGAATACACTTATCCTTTTCGGGTTAGCCACAATACTTTCGTATATTGTTGGTTACTATTTGGGGACTATAATCGCCTGGAAACGGGGTAGTATTGTTGATTCGGGCACAGTGGTTACCAGTTTGATATTCTATAATATGCCGTCTTTCTGGCTGGGCCTGATATTCATTTGGATATTTTCATTTCAGCTTGGATGGTTCCCATTAGCGTCTAATGAGTGGATGAAATATGGGTACCTCTCCATTGAATATATTAAAGCTCTTGCTCTGCCTTTGATAGTGTTGCTTTTAATAAGCTTGGCTGGAACTACATTGCTTATGAGGACAAGTATGCTGGATGTTATGGGTGAAGAGTACATTGTGACTGCAAAGGCTAAGGGATTGTCTGAAAAAACCGTTTTGTACAAGCATGCAGCTAGAAATGCGCTTTTGCCCTTGGTGACATCTTTCGTCCTTGCATTGGCTTTCACTGTTGCTGGTGGTGTGATTACAGAGGAGGTTTTCACCTATCCTGGTATGGGCTTGCTTTACATATCTGCACTTATGCAATTGGATCTGCCGGTGGTCTATGCTACTCTCTACTTAATAACATTGCTCGTGTTAATTGGGAATTTTATAGCGGATCTGCTGTACGGAGTGCTTGACCCGAGAGTGAGGATTCAGTAAGGAGGTGTTATGGATGTCTGTAAGATGGGATGAAATGAAAAGGAGCATGGAACGGAGCTTTAAGGCGAATTGGAAATTGTTTAAACAGAGCAAGTTAGGAATAGTGGGTTTAGGGATAATTTTGTTCTTCCTCATCCTTGCTATTTTTGCACCGATTATACCTTATACATACTCTACTGGATATCTTGCGCCTGCGGGTGATTTGTTTGAGATAGATAATTATACAAAAACCATTCCAACTCAAGGTGATTGGCATTCCCCTGTGTCAATTAAATTGCCAATTTCCCATGGGAGACCACCAATTGCAGGTATTTGGATTTATTCCAGTTCGGGAAAGGGATATTTGTATCCTAGAAATACTTCTGTACAACTTCTACTAAGGCTAAAAGATCCCGTGGAAAAGAAAATACCGGTGGGTATGAAAAACATGGTATATCTAGAAGAGAACACGAAGGTACTTGGGTTCACAAACAATTCTCTGTATTTGTATTCTATGGTCTATAAATATGGTGAATATTTGGACACTCAGAACTCCTTCAAAAATCCCATAACCGTTAAATACAATTATCCAATTGAATACTACTCTAACATTTGGGATGAGAATACAACAAGCCATCATGGTACAATTGCTGTAGCGGTTGCATCTAACAGAAATGTCTCTTTGTTTATTTGGTCTTACTATAAGGAAAGTATCGGTGGTTTGGCGAGTGTTCATGTGCACCACTTTGCATATAATTTCA
Organism: DHVE2 group archaeon; assembly: GCA_015523125.1. Lineage (GTDB taxonomy): Archaea > Thermoplasmatota > Thermoplasmata > Thermoplasmatales > Aciduliprofundaceae > JAADDK01. The sequence goes on from WAKX01000029.1 coordinate 33,198, forward strand.
CCGTTAATTCTACGATTGTTGCCAATCCCAAAATAAGGATGCATGTGGCTTGGGGAACTGGTTCTGATGAAGAAACATGGATAATTATCCCTACCAAGGACTACGTTTATAGGTACAATATCACATTGATAAAAGATAATAACGAAGGAGTAATTGCAGGTGTTTCTAGTCTCCATTTAGCGTGGGAGAACCCCATTATCCAAGTGCATCCACCACTTGGTAAGAATGCAGATGCTTTGATGTATTCTTCTTCAAAAGTATATTCGCAAATAAACGGTTCATTGGATATGTATGGGGTACTCTGCGATAATAACTATGCCTTTGGCTTATACGTGAAAAATGGAAAGGTTGCCTTCAACAAAACAGTCTCCTTTAACAGTGGAGACACCAGGATAAGAACTGTAAACCTGATGCACATCCAAACCACTGGACAGCCATATTTTATTATATATGGTACCGCAAATGGTGGGGGTATAGTTGGGAAGATTGCCCCTGCGTTAGGTGATACCTCTGCACTTAGTAACTATATAGTGCTTCGTGGTTCAATTCAATATGTATCTGAGTATGCGCAGCAAACCAGCACTTATTACGTGAGCACAAAAGAAGGTGCAATTTACCAAATAAACGATAGTTTCTATACTAAATTCGACAATAACACAGGTGCTCTAAATGTGTATGGCCTTTATAAGTCATTTATGGTTTCTCAGGGAATTGCAACTCCCATGGTGTATCTGGGTAATATTTTGGGAAGCGCGAATAATGGAGGTTACATCGGTGCAGTTACAAAAGGAAATACGTTGTACTTCCAAGCTGATAGTGGCCATAGGATTCCCACCATTGTTATTCCTCCATTTGGACATGGTAGATATTCGGGTAATTTCTACCTGTTTGGGACAGATTATGAAGGTCATGATGTTTGGACATGGCTAGTCTATGGTTCCAGAACTTCATTGATAGTTGGTTTAACTGCAGCGTTCATTTCAGTGCTTGCGGGTACTTTCATTGGAATCATATCTGGTTTCTATGGTGGATGGATAGATATAATAATCATGAGAACAGTGGACATAATCCTGACTCTTCCTGGACTGGTGATAATGCTTCTCTTAGCAGCAATCCTTGGTCCGAGTATTTGGAACATCGTTCTGATCATATCCGTGTTAGGCTGGGCCGGCATAGCTAGGGTTATCCGTGCGGTGACCCTGTCTCTCAAAGGTAGGCCGTTTATGGATGCTGCGAGGGTTGCAGGTGCATCTAATGCAAGGATGATTACAGTGCACATATTCCCCAACGTGCTTCCGCTGACTTTCCTGTACATGACTTTCGGTGTTGCATCAGCTATTCTTTCGGAAGCTGCACTGGCTTTCCTTGGCCTGGGTGATCCCAATTCGGTGTCGTGGGGAATGATGCTTCAGTTCTTGCGCATGTATGGACAGGTGACTAATCCCAATGCCTGGGGTTGGCTGTTAATGCCCGGTATCTTCATCGCTTTACTCAGTCTGGCGTTCTACTTGGTGGGTAGGGCATTCGATGAAATAGTCAACCCGCGTTTGAGGAAGAGGTGATACAGATGGCAGATTTACTAACTGTGAAAAATCTCTCCGTGCACTACAAGATCCAGTCTGGGTGGGTTTACGCCGTGGATGACGTGAACTTTTCACTCAAACCCGGCGAAACCATGGGTCTTGTGGGAGAATCCGGATGTGGTAAGACCACCACAGGATATGCAGTAACACAATTGTTAGCTAACAACGCGTATGTGAAGGCTGATTCGAAGGTAATCTTCGACGGAAAAGATCTAATCAAAATGGGTACATATCCTAGCAAGGATTACGAGGGATACAGGAAAATCGATGAGTTCAATGCAGATATGCGAAAATATAGGTGGAAGAGGATATCCATGATCTTCCAGGGTGCTATGAACGCTTTTAATCCTGTGTACAAAGTTGGAGATCAGATTATAGAAGCCATTTTGGCCCATGAGAATATGACCGAGCAGGAGGCTCGAAAGAGGGTCGAAGAGCTTTATGATTTAGTGGGAATTCCTAAGGATAGAATAGATAATTATCCCCACGAGTACAGCGGAGGTATGAAGCAGAGGGCGATGATAGCAATGTCCATGGCTCTTAACCCTGATCTCATAATCGCCGATGAACCCACTACTGCTTTAGACGTGGTCACTCAGGATAGAATATTGGGTAAAATGGTGGAATTGCAGAAAAAAGAGAATGTTGCCATGATTTTAATAACTCACGATGTGAGCGTGGTAGCAGAGATGGCTCATAAGATGTCTGTCATGTACGCTGGGCATCTTGTGGAAAAGGGTACGGCCAGGGAGATATTCAAAGAAACGGCACATCCTTACACGGAGGCGCTTCTTAAAGCGTTCCCGAGTATAAAGGGAGAGAAGAAGAAACTTCGGGCAATTCCAGGTTCGCCTCCGGATCTTGCGAATCCACCCAAAGGGTGCAGGTTTGCACCGCGCTGTCCGTATGCTAAGGATATATGCTTGGAAAAGGAACCTCCGGTGGTTGAGATCTCGCCAGGGCATTTCTCAAAATGCCACTTTGCAGAGGAACTTTATGGTGAATTGAGTGGTGGTGAGTAAGATGGCAGATGAAAATGATAACAGAAGGGTAGTTATTGAAGTGAAAAATCTCAAGAAGTACTTCGAGCTGCATACCGGAATGTTCAAGTTCATGGGAGAGCCCCTCTACGTGAAAGCTGTGGATGGAATATCATTCAAGCTTCACGAGGGGGAAATAATAGGATTAGTGGGAGAATCCGGATGCGGTAAGACCACCACTGGAAGGTTACTCACAAGGCTTGAAGACCCTACGGCTGGAAGCGTTATATTCGAAGGTAAGGATATAGCAAAGCTATCTGGGAAGGATCTAAAGGATTACAGGAGAAACGTTCAGATGATATTCCAGGATCCGTACGAGTCGCTGAATCCCAGATTTACAGTGCAAAAGACCGTTATGGAGCCGCTCATCATACATGGGATAGGAGAAACTTACGACGACAAGGTTGAAATGGTGATTAAAGCATTGGAAGATGCAGGGTTAAGACCTGCCGAAGAATATCTTTCCAGATTTCCCCACGAGATGAGCGGTGGTCAGAGGCAGAGGGTAGCAATTGCAAGGGCTTTAGTGCTTCGGCCGAAGTTTATAGTCGCGGATGAGCCGGTCTCCATGCTCGATGTGTCCATTCGTGCGGGTGTGATGAACCTTATGCTGGACCTCAGAGACAGGTACAAAATACCGTACATCTTCGTTACCCATGATATCGCGGTGGCCAGGTATATGTCAGATCGCATTGCTGTGATGTACCTCGGAAAAATAGTGGAAATCGGAGAGACCGATGAGGTGATATTCAATCATGCGCATCCATATACCAAGGCTCTGATATCTGCGGTTCCCGTGCCGGATCCCGATCACAAGCATGGTAGGGTGGAGATAAAGGGAGAGATTCCGAGCCCCATAAATCTGCCCAAGGGATGCAGGTTCTGGCCTCGCTGTCCGTATGCGCAGAAGGGTATTTGCGATGTGAAGGAGCCACCTCTTAAAGAAGTCTCTCCTGGGCACTTTGTGGCCTGCCACTTTGCTGAAAAGTTCTTAGAAGAGGATGTTACGGAGAAGACAATGGAGGTATAAGCGAGGTAAGGAGATGGATAATATCCAAAAAATCTTTATTATTTTTATTTTCGTGTCATTAGTTTTTTTATCCATGGGTGTTCTTGCGGGTTACAACCTTGCGGATATAGAATGGTCCAGAAATCAGCTAATATCTGATAATCCACAGAACGTAGATTTCACAATGCATTACAATTCCTCTTACTACATCCCCGAGATATCCTTCACCATCAAAAACGAGGGGCGATTCGATTTTAATTTGGAAAAGATCACATGGGTTGTTTATTTGGTCAACGGAAGCAAGAGTTATCAGGCAAATAACTATGCATGGACATACAAGAGGGGGGCCATGGTTGTTCCCTCCGAGGGATCCAAGAAAATACACATTGTTGATAACTCATCTACGCATATGTGGATGCACTATGTTCTAAAGCAATTGAAGTGGATTGTGGATAATTACGGAAAGAATAATGTGACTTGGAGAATAACACTTGACGTGGATGGCACTCTCGGAAATTTCAATGGGGAGCAGTACGAATACAACTTGAGAACTTGGTATCTTTGGAAACTTCCAGAGGTGAGTATAGAGTATGAAGGAAATCAAACAGCGTCTTAAAAACGGGGGTCGGATTTTATTTTATTCTCTCTTAGCCGCGCCTATATATGCTTATCTGACTTTCTACTTTGTTTACCCTATAATATGCCCTCTGCCAGTGGGTGTTTATCTCTATACTGGATATCTCTACATTATATATTCTCTGGTTATCGGGATGATACTTGGGATATTTATGGAATCCGCTCAGGATGGGTTTTTAGCAGTCATTCTTGCATCCATAATTGGTTACATACTCTCTGTTTTCTATTTTACCATGCCCTCATACCTCTACGGATATGGGATATATTCAAGCGATATAATGGTCTTCACTTATATCCAATACAGCTTCCTATTGCTTTTTTTCTACATCCTTTTTGGCCTAATAGGGCTTCTCTTTGGAGGGTATTTCAGGGATAAACTGGAATAATTAACAATTAGGGTTTCAATCTCCTTATGGTTCTCGGATAGGGAATCGCGTACTTTATGTGGTCCAGTCCGGCGAGCCACCACACAAAACGGTCCACACCCAACCCGAATCCAGCGTGAGGTACGCTTCCGTATTTTCTCAGGTCAACGTACCAGTAATAATCCTCGGGATTAAGGCCTTCTTCTTCCATTCTCTGAAGCAGAACTTCTAATTTGTATGTTCTCTCACCTCCGCCTATCACTTCCCCGTAACCCTCGGGGGCGAGAAGATCATGGCAGAGTACCACGCTTGGATTCTCAGGATCAGGACGATGATAGAATGGTTTGATTTCCGTTGGATAATGTGTGATAAACACAGGAGAATCAAAATGCTTGGTTATCGCACTTTCTTCATCTGCACCCAAGTCATCTCCGTATTTCATCTCAACCCCGTGCTCATTTGCAAAGTCCACCAGCTTCTCGTAGCGCATCCTCGGGAAGGGAGTCTCAATGCTCTCCAAGAATTCTATATCTCTATTTAACAATTTTAACTCTTTTTTTCTCTTTTCCAGAACTTTTTGGATTATGTGAACAACCATCTCCTCTTCGTCCTTCATCATATCTTCGTTGTGGTACCATGCCGCCTCGGCTTCCGCGTGCCAGTACTCCGTTAGATGCCTCCGTGTTCTGCTCTTCTCCGCGCGAAAACTGGGGGCGATGGTGTAAACCTTCTCAAGCGCGAAAATCAAAGTTTCGAGGTAGAACTGAGAGCTTTGCGTTAGATATGCTTTCTTCCCAAAATACGGCACTTCGAATAGCGTTGATCCTCCTTCCACGGCGCCGGTGACGAACATTGGCCCCTGTGTCTCAAAATATCCGCGTTCCCTGAAAAATTCATGGAACCCTTCAAACACTGCATCTCTTATTTTCAGAATCGCGGTCATCTCCCTGCTCCTCACCCAGAGATGCCTGTTATCGAGGAGAAATTCATCGCTTTTATCTTTGTTTATGGGGAAATTGTACGCAGGACCCACTATTTCGAAATCGTCCACATGGATTTCGTAACCGGTTGGGGCTCTTTCCTCTTTTCTCACTTTTCCTTTGAGAATGAGGGATGATTCAACACCCACCTTATCCAACTCTTTGAATTTCTCGTTTCCGACGATTTTTTTCTCCACAACGCACTGCACTATATCGGAGGAATCACGGAGAACCACGAATATCAATTTCCCTGTTCTCCTCTTTCGGTATATCCATCCCCTTATTTCCACCTCTTTTCCATCGAACTCGTCGCTGAGTATTTCTTCAATTCGATAAGCACTCATAGGCTTTGCATGGGATTTCCGTATTTATACCTTATCTGAGTAAGTTTTATATTTTGTTAGGCATTACCTAACCACATGAAACTCCTATCCCTTCTTGTAGTGGCTTTGCTTCTCGTTACGATTGTATCCGGAATTGGAATTGCGGGAGAGAGAGGGGATAAAATAAAAATAGTCTCCACTTTGCAAATTTTTTCCACCATAGCCAAAAGAATAGGCGGAGATTACGTGGATTCTTCGTACATCGTTCCCCCTGGTACCGACATTCACGATTATTCCCTCACACCACAGGATGTGAATAAAATTGAAAATTCTGATCTGGTTGTATTGGCCAATAGCCAGTTTTTCGCCATAGACAGAGAGATAAAGAGCAACGCGGAAGGCAAAGAAGTTCTGGATTTCCCCGATTACAATGCCACATTGCTTCCCGTGGGGGATCTTCAGAAATGCTACCATGGATACTGGCTTTACTCTCAGAATACTCAGGGAATCGCAAGGGCCATATACCTGAAATTGTCAGCCATGGACCCAGCCAAAGAGGCTTATTTCAAATCGAGGTATCTCTCATTTTTAACCGAGGTAAATGCAACGATGAATACTTCGAAAAACATGATGGGAGAATCCAGCATGTCTGGGCAGGGGGCTCTTTTGGCTGTTCCAGGAGTATTTTACATTGTAAAAGAATTGGGGATGCGCATCGATGGTCTTTTGGTGGAAGGGCCTAATCAGTTTGCATCACAAGCGCAAATAGAGGAATACAAAGAAGAGATAAGAGATGGGAAGATTAAGGTCATAGTGAATGTCAAGAACATGGAAGATTCCAAAGCTGGGATAATTGCTAGGGAAATATCTAAGGAGACCGGTGCCAAGGTGGTTTATTTGGACATTTTTTCCTCTGATAATTTCTCTTCGTTGATTCTGGGCGATGCGGCGATTCTCTCCTCAGTGAATTACGTGGAAGAATATTCATCGGTTAGTTGCGATTATTATCCTTACATTTACACTATAGTCGCTATGACCGCAATTATTGCCATAATCTCGTATTTTGCGTACTCCTACCGGAAAGAGCTTCTCAAATGAAAGTTCGAGGGTTGTACCAAAATTCATTTATTAATGCAAACCATTTATCACATGTGAAACTTATAACTTTGACGATTACAATGCTTATTCTTTCGGCTATGCCCTTGGCCGCGGGGCATGGGCAGGGTAATTATGAGTTTAAATTTCAATACGCTAAAATTTCACTTGATGGGGCAAGTTCCTCGATTAACATATCTCTGAATTCCTCGGAGTACATTGAAATCGAGTTCGACAAGATTTACGTGGGCACCATGGATTTGCTCCAATTTCCACGATTTTATTATGGGAGTTTAAAGGGCATGAACGTGAGCGAGGAATATGGAAAAAGCGAATCTATGGGTGATTATCTTCACATCAAAATGTGGAAAGAAACGCAGTTGATTCGCTTAGGATGGGGCGAAGCCCATAAAGCCTCCGTGGTAATAGATTTCTACGTGGCCAGCGAAAATTATACCAAGAAGGGTGTGCTTGTTGATAAAAATACCCTGCGTTATGATGTAACCATAACGACAGATTGCCCCGGGGATTTCGTATATTTGTCCCACAGGATAAGCACTGGAGGGATGGAGGATGAGAAGGTGTTTTCCAAGCATGATCATCATTGGGATTCTATCGAAAAAACCACGGGTAAGAAGTGGATGAATTTCACATCCTGCGGGAATCTGGGATTCGGAAAATCGTGGAATAATCTCTCCTTTGTGTATCTATGGAACGCGAGTAAAGTGAATTCTCTATACTCATATTGGGATAACCATTTGGATCTGTTTTTCGTGTACCCTAATACCGGAACGGTTGTTCAAGATCCTTATGTAAAGTTGCCAGTGCCCATATTTACCAACACAACCAAAGTTGCTGGCAAGATAGTTGATTATTTTATGGAACACACCGTATCAATTACCATAGGGATAGGGGCTGCAGTGGCTATTATATTCGTTCCAGCGGTTCTTCGAAGGAGAAAAATGTCGCAGTTATAACTACAAAATTTTAAAATTATATGCGGAAATGGGGAAGTTATGTATGTGATAAAACCATCTGATTTGAAAAAAGGGTTACCAAAGGAGACAAAATCGCTTTGTCCCGTTTGCGGGAAAGTGATTCCAGCGACGATATATGAGGAGGATGGAAAGATTTGGTACAAAAAGACATGTCCGGAGCACGGGGAATTTAAAGATATTTACTACGGAGACGCCGAAGTCTGGCACTGGATGGAGAAATGGGGAATGATTTTGGATGGAGTTGGGCCGGAGTACCCCCAGATATACAACGGTTTCTCGGATCATCATTACTCTTTCACAGCTCTCGCCAATCTGGATCTCACGAATAGATGCAATCTTAGATGCCCCATATGCTTTGCCAACGCCAACGCAGCCGGCTACGTTTATGAGCCGGATTTCGACACGGTTGTGAAGATGATGGAACTGCTTCGCGCAGAGAGGCCAGTACCTACCCCTGCGATACAGTTTGCGGGCGGAGAGCCTACTATCTATCCTAAATTCTTCGAGGTTATAGAGAAAGCCCGTGAATTAGGATTTCCTCAGATTCAAGTTGCAACAAACGGAATTTTGATTGCCAACGATCCAACTTTTGCTCAGAGAATGGCTGATGCCGGCATGCATACAGTTTATCTGCAATTCGACGGATTCAAGGAGAGCACTTACATTCAGGCAAGGGGTGTGAATCTCTTTCCGTTGAAAATGAAGGCCATCGAAAATCTTCGCAATGTAAAGCCAAAGCCTTTGGCAACTGTTCTGGTGCCTGTTGTGGTGAAGGGCGTTAACGACGATGAAGTTGGAAAGATTGTTGAGTACGGGCTGCAGAACTTGGATGTGATTCGCGCTGTTAATTTCCAGCCTGTTGCTCTAACTGGTAGAATTCCGCAGGGAGAATTGCTCAAAATGAGGTACACCACCGGAGATTTAATAAGAGATTTGCACGAGCAGACCGATTTCATCGAGAAGACGGATTTCTTCCCCATACCCGTAGCCGCTCTGTTCGCTGAACTTGCGGCTCAGATATTCAGAAAGCCCGAACCATCGTTCACTACGCACCCGGCCTGCGGAGCAGCCACGTATGTATTCCATGATTATGACAAGAACAAGAACATACCAATTTCGAGGTTCATAGACATCCCCGGTTTGATAGAGGAAATAGCTCCCATGGTGTTCAACGAGGAATTCGAGAAGAAGGGTAAGTTGAGGAATGTCCTTACGCTCTATAAGATTCTCAAGAGACACTATGACGCCCAGTACGCGCCCACTGGATTCAAGCTCAAAGAAATCGTGGGTGTGTTCGAGCAGGGTACCAAGGATTCCCTAGGGAAATTGCACTGGGATTCCATGTTCATAGGAGCCATGCACTTCCAGGACGCTTGGAACTATGATATAAACCGTGTGATACGCTGCGTCATTCACTACGTGACCCCTGACATGAAGCTCATTCCGTTCTGCTCGTACAACTCAGGGCCTACCTTCAGGACTGCTACGGAGAAGAAGTTCTCGGTCTCGCTGGAAGAGTACAGAAAGAAGCACGGAAACGTGGTTGGAGTAGAGGGATCATCATGATGAAGGTTGACCCTGCCTTATGTAACTACTGCGGAGCATGCGTTGGCTCATGCCCCGTGAACTGCATGTTCCTCAACGAAACTCGGGTGGAGATAGACGAGGAGAAGTGCATAAAATGCGGGTTCTGCATCCGCACATGCCCTGTGGGTGCAATCTCTGCTGACTGGTGGTCAAAATGAAGAGCTACGAGTACGATGTTCTGGTTATCGGTGCGGGCCCTGGAGGCTCCATGGCCGCTCGTTTCGCAGCGAGGAACGGAGCGAAGGTTCTATTGGTTGAGAAAAGACCGGAAATCGGAGTTCCGGTTAGGTGCGCCGAAGGTATATCTAGGGACTGGCTCGAGACGGTGGATGTGAAAGTGGATGAGAAATGGATTGATGCGAACATCGATGGGGCTAAAATTTATTCCCCGGATGAGAAGAGCGTTGTGGAGCTCTCTGCGGAGAAGGCAGGCAACGAAGTGGGATTCGTTATAAATCGCGAGTACTTCGATAAGCATCTTGCCGCGCTGGCCGTAGAAGAAGGAGCAGAGCTCTGGCTGAAGAGTCCCGCGATCAAGATAATAAAAGAGGACGGGAAAATAAAGGGAGCGATAATAAGAAAATTCGGAGAAGAAGTGGAAGTCAGAGCGAAGATAATCATCGCCGCAGACGGCTATGAGTCGCAGGTGGCCAGATGGGCAGGAATAAATACGGTTCTTCGAGAGAGGGATATAGTGTCCTGTATTGAGTACAGAATGTCAAACATCGACATCGATGAGAAGTTTACCCATTTCTACATAGGCTCATGTGCCCCCGGCGGGTACTTATGGATATTCCCCAAGGGTAAGAATGAAGCGAACGTGGGAATCGGTGTAGCTCTGAACAAGATAAAGGAGCCTGGCGAGGTGAAGAAATATCTGGACAAGTTCATCGAGGAGCATCCTAACCTGAAGAAAGGAGGAATATTGCAGATAATAACTGGTGCCGTGTCCGTTTGCCCCGTTCCAAAGAAATTGGTGGACGACAATATAATGTTAGTTGGAGATGCAGCTAGGCTCATAGATCCAATAACGGGCGGCGGGATAGCAAACGCGTCCATATCCGGAAGATGGGCCGGAGAAATCGCAGCAAAATGCTTGGTTAATCCCTCCAAGGAATGCCTGCAGGAGTACGAGAAGAAAGTGAAGGACAAATGGGAGAAGAAACACCTTAGGAATTGGTTCGTCAAGGAGAAATTATCTGAATTGGACGACGATACCCTGAACAAGCTCATGGACGTGATTTCGCAGGAGGACATAAGCGAGATTTCAGTGCGCGCAATCCTCGAGGCCGTGCAGAAAAAATATCCGGAATTAATAGAAGAATTTGAGGAACTCCTCTAATTTTTTATTTTACCCTCGCTGCGTTGAGCACCTCGTCATCTTTTTCCAGAGATATCAGCTTTACTCCGTGCGCGCTTCTTCCCATGACCCTGACGTTTTGCACTGGGAATCTGATGCTCATCCCCTTCTTCGTTAGAACTATTATCTCCGAATCCTCATCTACGAGAATGCTCTTCACCACCGTTGCTCCATGGGTGGATATGTTCCTCACTCCGTAGCCCCCGCGGTTTATTTTCCGGTATTCGTCGAGGTGGGTTCTCTTTCCGTGTCCGTCGCTGAGTATTGCGAACACGTATTTTCCTTCAGATGAGAGTCCTGCGGAAACGACCTCATCCCCATCTCTTAGGCGAATTCCCCGCACCCCCCTGGCGTTTCTGCCCATTATTCTCACGTTGTCCTCGTCGAATCTTATTGCCTGTCCGAACTTGGTGAAGAGAAAAACGTCGCTGTTGCCAGAGGTAACTAAAACATCGACAATTTCGTCGTCCTCATCGAACCTTATTGCCCTTATTCCGTTGCTCCTTATGTTTGCGAAATCTTCTAAGTATGTTCTCTTCACCACTCCCTTCTTGGTCACGAAGAACAGGATTCCCTCGAAGCTCTTGACGGAAATCATGCGTATTACGTCCCCGTCTATCTTCTTTATTATGTTCACAATTGCTCTTCCCTTGGCTCTTCTGGAACCCTCCGGAATCTCGTATGCCTTTATGGCGAAGACCTTGCCCGTTGAGGTGAAGAACATGAGCAGGTCATGCGTATCAGCTTTAACCACATCTCTAACTAAATCTTCGTCCCCGTACGAAATCATGAGTCCCTTGCCCCCGCGCTTTTGAACTCGATATTCATCCAATGTTATCCTCTTCACATAGCCTCTTTCGGAGAGTATTATAACCGTTTCTTCCTCGGGAATGAGTTCTTCGATGCTTCTCCTTTCCACGTCGCTGTAGAGAATCTCTGTTCTCCTTTCATCTCCGTATTTTTCTTTTATCTCTCTCAGTTCATCCTTTATCACCGAGTAGCGCATTTCTTCGTCGAATAGCAATTTTTCCAAGTACTCGATTTTCTCCTCCAGCTCCTTCGCCTCGTTTTTCAACGCGGTTATCTCCATGGAGGTGAGCTTTTGCAGGCGCATCTCCAAAATCGCTTTTGCCTGCACGTCGGAGAACCCCATATTAACCAGATTTCCGTGGGCTTCCTTAACATCCTTAGACGCCTTTATCGTTGCGATTACCTCGTCGATCATGCTCAGCGCCCTGATTAAGCCGTCCAGTATGTGCTTTCTCTCCTTCGCCTTCTTCAATTGAAACTTAGATTTTCTTATCAACACTTGCATGCGATGCTTTATGTATTCCCACATCAATTCTTTGAGGTTCAAAACCTTTGGAACTCCGTCCACTAAAACAAGATTGATAATTCCATAGGTGGTTTCTAATTCCGTGTGCTCCAGCAGCTGGTTCACCACCACCTCCGGATTGTAATCCCTCTTTACCTTCACTACGATTCTTATGCCGTCCCTGTCGCTCTCGTCTTTCAGGTCCGAAATTCCCCTGAGCTTATCCTCCCTTACCAACTCAGCTATTTTCTTGAGTAGATTGCTCTTGTTCACCCCGTAAGGAATTTCCCGAATTATGATATTCTGTCCTTGCACCTCGTACTTTGCAACTATCTTTATTTTACCTCGACCGGTGGTGTACGCTTCCACCAATCCGGAATATCCCATGACCTTGGCCCCCGTGGGAAAATCGGGGCCTTTCACAAATTTAAGAAGCTCCGCAATTCCTGCTTCTGGATTATCGATTAGATAAATCATTGCATCCACTATTTCGCGAAGATTATGGGGCGGCATGTTGGTGGCCATGCCCACTGCAATACCGCTGGAGCCGTTTATCAGCAAATTGGGAACCCTAGCTGGAAGAACAACGGGCTCTTGGAGGGTGCCATCGAAGTTGGGCATGAAATCCACGGTCTCCATGTCGATATCTTTGAGCATCTCCTCTGCAATCTTGGACAATCGCGCTTCGGTGTATCGCATTGCCGCAGGTGCATCGCCATCTATCGAGCCGAAATTACCCTGCCCGTCTACCAGCATATATCTTAGGGAAAAATCCTGAGCCATCCTTGCGAGGGTGTTGTAAATCGCCTGATCTCCATGGGGGTGGTATTTACCCATAACCTCTCCCACTATTCTCGCGCTCTTTTTGTATGGCTTATTATGATATAATCCCAATTGGTACATTCCGTAAAGGATGCGGCGATGCACAGGCTTAAGTCCATCGCGAACATCAGGAATTGCTCGTGATACGATAACGCTCATTGCGTAATCCAAATACGAATTTTTCATCTCTTCGTCAATCGCTCTCTCTTTAATATCCATACTTTTGGAGAAGGAGGGATGTTATTTATTCCTTTTCATTTCCTCGTTAAGAGGCGGTTCATTTTTGATATGGCAGAACAATTATAAATTTGGATCCTTTTGGCTTGTTATCTTCAACCCAAATCTGGCCGTTGTGCAGCTCCACGACCTTCTTTACGATTGCCAGACCCAATCCGGAGCCCTTCTTGGATAATTTTTCAAATGCTTCGAATATTATTTCCTTCTGTTTGTCTGGAATTCCAGAGCCGTTATCCGCCACTTCGATTCTCACGTTCTCTCCCTTTTCTATCTTAATCATCACTTCGGTGGCCCCGTATTTGAACGCGTTGTCCAGCAAATTCACGAAGACTTCTTCGATTATGGGGTATAGAGGTATCTGCGCGTCCCCTTCCACTTCTACTCTTCCCTCTGGATATTTTTCTTTGATTAATTCGTACGCCCTTTTGATTATGTCCCTCAGATTCATTTCCTCTTTCTCCTGCTTTATCTTCTTCATGTCCAGTTTGGAGAATAACCGAGCTCTTTCGATTATCTTGCTCGCTCTCTCCAGTGCGTTCTGCATTTCTTCTAAGAATTCTGGATTGTACTCTTCCTTAAGCAATTCAATGTATCCGCTTATCACAGCCAACGGATTTTTCAGGTCATGGCTCACTATGTGCAGCATAAGCTCCTGAAGATTTCTCGACGCTTCCAGTTCCTTCTGATATTTCAGGCTTTCAATAGTGGCTCCAACTTGCGCCGCCAGCATGTCCAGCATCATTCTCTCCTCTTGTGAAATTCCATCTTCCTCGCTGCTCTGCACATCTAAAACTCCGTATACCTTTCCGTTCACGATTATGGGTGTGGCATATTCGCTGAGCATGACGAAGTGGGCCTTCAGGTAAAGCGGGTCATTTTTGGTGTTTCCCGTGTAATATGATTTTCCGTTTCTCGCCACCCATACAACTATCCCCTTATCGCTGTTCAAATCCAGTTCTATGAATGGTGGTGTTTTATTCTTTTTCCACTCAAAGAAACGCATTACTATTTTATTCCCATCCACTTTCAGTATGCTGACGTTTGAGAAGTGCATTATTGATTTTATCCCATCAGTGACAATTTTGAAAATTTCTTCCTCGCTCTTTGCTCTCTTTATCTCCGCAGATATCTTCTCGAGGGCGATGAGGGTTTCTTCAGTCTCTTTGAGATGAGTTATATCCGTTATGCTCGCCATCACAGCTGGTCTACCTTCCCATTCTATCTTGGAAGCTTTTATCTCGCACCACACCGTTGAGCCATTTTTACTGAGTAATCTGGATATGTAATTTCTTGGAGCCGGTAAATCGCTGAGTCTGGCTTTATAGTATTCCACTACTGTTTTTAATGCATGAGGGTGTATGAAATTTACTATGTTTGCACCTATTAGCTCATTCCGGGAGTATCCCAACATTCTTGTTATCTCTTCATTGACGTACACCACGAGCTCATCCTGAATTATTGCAATTCCAGTAGCAACATTTTCGAATAACATCTTGTATTTTTTCCTCTCAACTTTTAGTTTCTCTTCCATCTCTTTGATATTGGAAATGTCGATTATCACACCTACAGTTCCTATTATTTCTTCTTTGTAATTTTTTATGGGTGATGCGTAAATTAACACGGGGATGATTTTTCCAGATTTTGTTAGAAATTCAGATTCGTAAGAATCCGAGATTCCTTTCCTCCTTCTCTTCGTTCCTTCCAACATATCCCTGAGACCCTTTTCGGTGGTGAATTCTCCGATGTACCTTCCTATCATTTCATCTTTTCTGTATCCCAGCAGTTTCGTGAAGTATTCGTTCACGTAGGTGAAGCGCATGTTCAAATCGGTGGTTGCCACTCCCACGATGGAGGTGTTGACGATTGAGCTGTACATTTTCTCCCTGAGTTTCAGCTCTTTGTACATCTCCCCATTGGCGAGTACCATGGCAAAATTATCTGCCAACAACCTCAGGATCCTCAGGTCTCTCTCGCTGAAAGCGTTCTCCCTTTTGCTCTGAACACTCAAAACTCCTAAAACTCTATCCCGATATTTCAACGGAAATCCGGCCCATGAGAGCATGGGGTATCCTATTACTTTTATTCCCGAAGGTAGCTTCTCTTTTTGAACATTTCTTACGTACAATTCTTTGCCATGTACTGCTACCCAGCCGGTGATGGTGTCTCTATCGTTAAGTGGGATGCTGTGCTTTTTGAATCTTTTACCGTTTCCAACCACGAATTCCACATTTATATTTCCATCTTTCTCGTTAACTAATGCTACTGTGAATGCGTCCATGTTCTCTAGAAGCTTTGAGAGTTCCTCGTAGGCCATTTGAAACATTTTATCTGGATCCAGCGTTCCAGATATTTTGTTCAAAAATTTGTAGAGAAATGCCAGTTCATCCTTCTCTTTTTCCAACTCCAATTCCTTTTCCACCCTCTCCGTGATGTCCCTTATTACCGCCACAGCGTGCCACTTGTCTTTGATTTTCACCGTTCCTATGCTCATCTCCAGTGGGATTTCTATTCCGTCCTTTCTCTTTCCAGGCATGTTCACGGGCTTCCCGATTATTGGCCCCTTTCCATTCTTTAAGAATTTTTCAAATCCCTTTTTGTATTCTTCTACGAATCTATCAGGAATTATGGTTTCCCATATCTTTTTGCCCACAACATCGTCCCTTCTGTATCCAAATATTCTTTCAGCGGCGGGGTTCCATGAAAGTATGTTTCCATCTTCATCTATCACGATTATGCCGTCTTGGATGGATTCTTCTAAAACTCTCCATATGGAGAGCTTCTCTTCCAAAGTTTTCTCCATCTGGAGCATATCCGAGATATCGATTATATTAACCAGCAGATGATTTCCGAGGGTTCTCACGATTAGCGTAACCCAGAGCGATGATCCATCGGGCCTGAGAAGCTTCGCTATTATACTTCCTTCCCCTTTTTTATCCATAACTTTTTTGAGTACCCTCTTTACTTTTTCACGGTCTTCAGATACTATGTGTCTTAGAAAATTCGTCCCCACAAATTGCGATATGTCTATTTCTCCCCTTTTTCCTATCTCTTCGTTTAATTCAATTATCTTAAAATTTTCATCTATGACCACGAGCCCGATAAACGCCTTGTGACATGCCTCACACAGCAGCTTTTCTTTTTCCATCTACCCAAATAATAGAAATGAAATTAATTAAGGTTGCCCTCATGATTATCAAAGAAGATTATCATGAGCAGAAATTAAATGAATTCCTTCTCCACTTTGATGATTTCTTCCCACGAATTTGCATTCGCATAAGCTTCCAGGGGTTCTTTGTTCATCACGAAAAAATTTGGGCCCCACTTGAATATGCCCATGAGCTTTTTCGCCTGCTCCTCGTATCCTATTATGTATAGCGTAGCAGCCAGCGCCTCGGCGCTGCTCAGCTTCCCGGGGTGTCCGTAATTCACAGGGTTCACGGGAACCAAAAAAGGCAAGCGGCGAAAATTACCTTTCAAGCTCCAAAACACCTCACGAGCATGTTGCCATGAGCAGTCAACCACAGTTATTCCTCTCCGCTCCGCCGTTCTTTTGTCCTTCGGAGAAACAACGCGCTCCGTGAACGGCGAGAGAATTATGCTTCCCGCCGGAATTTTGTTTTTTCTCGTTGTCAAGTTGGCGTATCTGAATCTCGCTAACTTCTTGGCGGTGCATTTTTTCGGGTCGTCTTGGTTCAAATGCAATATGTGCAAGCGAATCTCACCTTGGTCCAAATATACCCCTCCCTATTCGCACTATGTTTGCACCTTCTTCCACCGCGATTCTCCATGAATCCGTCATTCCCATGGAGAGATATTTTACCCCGTATCTATCTTGGAGAGAATCGAAGATTTCCCGGGTGATTTTGAAGTATTTTCTTATCTCCTCTCCCTCCACGGCGGGCCCCATGGTCATGACCCCCACTAATTCCACATGCTTTAAATTCACTATTTCATCGGCCAAACCAATGGCGTTCTCCGGAAACACCCCGCTTTTGTTTTCCTCCCGCCCGGAATTTATTTCTATCATGACCGGCATTATTTTTCCCATGGAGCCGCATCTCTTCTCGAGTTCTTTCGCTATTTTCAGCGAATCCATGCTCTCTATCACGTGGAAAATTTCGCATGCTTTCTTCACTTTATTCTTCTGCAAATGCCCTATGAAATGCCATTCTACCTCTTTTTTTATTTCTCCGTATTTTTTGGCGGCCTCCTGCACGTAGTTCTCCCCTATTAGATTAACTCCCGCATCGATGGCCCTTTCTATCTCCTCCACGCTCCTGCCCTTGGTCGCGGCTAATAATCTAACGTTGGGTGGTAATCCTTCTAAAATCCTTCTAACGTTTTCTTCAATCATTCTTTTAGAGAATCGGCGAACTCCATTATCTTTTTTGCGGTCTCGTCGCTTATAATGTGCTCTATAAGGCATGCATCCTTGTTGGCGATATCTTCGCTCACACCCAAATGCATGAATAGCTTCTTTATGGCGTTGTGCTTTCTCTCCAATTCCATGGCTAATTTTAATCCCTTCTCGGTCAAATCCACATTTCTGTATTTCTCGTATTTCACATACCCCTCTTTTGAGAGTTTCTGGAGCATCTCCGTAACACTTGACGGTTTCACGCCCATGTACCTCGCAAGCTCTATCGCTCTAATGTATCCTTTTTCTTTCTTCAGCTCGTACATTCTCTCTATGTATGTCTCCCTAATTTCTTTCACATAACCGAAACTGATTAGATTTATTTAAATTTTTTCGGTTCGAGTTTTATTCGAAGAATGTACTAATGTTTGAAGATTGTACCACAAATCAATTATATACCCCGATAGATGTTGAATTGGTGATGTAAGATGAAAAAAGGAATAATAATAGCAGTATCGATGCTTCTCCTCGTTGGTATGATTCCAGCCTTCGCATCGGCCAGCGAGCACAGCGGGATGGAAAGGATGAGCGAATGGGGACACTTCAATTACACCTCAGGTTCTGCGGTGGGCAAATTCGTGAAATTTGATATAAATCCCACCAGCGGGGAAATCAAAAATTACGAGGTGAACGGAACCACGATTTTCTCTTCGATAACCTATGAGAACGCCACACAGGGTCACGTGATGGTGAACGGTGCGAATCTCTTCTACTACGGAATAGGCATGAAGCTCAACTGGAGCAACATGGACCACAGATTCGGATACATGTGGAGGTTCGTTCACTCCCATGACAATCCTGCCGGAGTTCTCCACATAGTGGTGTACGGGGGTGATACAATAACTTACAAGCTCGCCGATGGGCTGAGCGCTGAGAAAACAGGGAATAAGACCATAACGATAAGCGGGGAAATCAACGGTATTCTGGTGTTCACAGGAAATGCGGATGTCAATGGAAATACCATTACGGTGAAGTTAGGCACCAACGAGTTCAACTTTGGCAACTACACGTACAAGGGAGGAAGCGCCGTATTCATAAGAACCGGAGCATGGCACATGCAGAAACAACTCAAAGAGAGAATAATAAAGGCCATAAGTGAGGGCAGAGTTGGTGGAGAGATACAGGTTGGTAAATATATGGATTTCACCAATTATACATACGGATTCCACGCCAAGATTCAAAACGTGGAAAAGAACAGATTGAAGATAACTGTGGACTCGGAGAACCATGAGGGAAAAGTCGTTATGATTGATGTGAACAAGAGCGGTCTGCAGTACGATTCATCGCACAAGATAGTGGTGAAATTAGATGGAAATGAACTTAAAATGACTTCGGACAACGACGTTCTCGCTGGGGGAAGTGAGGGAAAGTATGCGGTAGTGGATAACGGTAACTCTGTGATGATACTCGTTTATGTGCCGCACTTCTCAGAGCACACAGTTGACGTTGAAAGCCAGTCTACGAGTCCAATAGAGGTCATGGGTAACCCAATGTACATGGGCATAATAATTGCAGTTGTGGTAATAATCATCGTTGCCGTCGTGGCAATCATTAAGAAACGATGAAGCCGCCATCACTTCTTTTTTTCTTTCTTTTTTGCTCATAAATTTTAAATACTCTGTGTTCTTCCTCCAATAAGATGAGAAAGGCAATACTCGTGATGACACTGACCATTTCGCTGCTCCTGATGACATTTGCTAATGCGCTTCCACCGAATCATGGTGAGGAGAAAAGTATATATCCGACTGTAACCCTCTACTTTTCCGACGGCACCTCCGCTAATATCACGGGAAAAGTGTGGTCCGGAACTATATTCCCCATAGTAGAAGGATCTATCCACAGCTACGACTGGTCAAAGAAAATCAAGTACCTGTTTTTCGATAAAACTCTCAAGGGTCTTAATCCATACGGCTTGGACTTCATAAGGGCCATGGAGAAATACACCCTGAAGGATTTCGACACAAACTTTTACAAGTTAGTTAACGAGTCAATGAACGACATAAAGAATCTGGACTCCGACGGCGATGGGTACACCAACATCGAGGAGCTCAACGCAGGCACATATCCTGGAGATCCGAGTGACCATCCGGGAATGAATCAGGAAGAGTTCTGGAACGAATACGGGGGATACATCACCCTTATCGCAATAATTGCATCCATTTTCGTTCTCTACTTCGTTTTCAACAGGGAAAAGAAGGATTAATCGAAATAAACCCATTTTTTCTTGCCCTTTTTGATGCTCATCTCCCCGATTATAAGCATGAACGTGGCGGTGGCTCCGATTACCACGTAGCTGATCCATTCTAATCTTAGGCTCGATATTGTTAGAATTATACCCGGGACCACGCTGAAAAGGCTGAACTTCATCACTATTTCCGGGTCAAAGAGCATGCTCGTCACGCGATATCCAGCCAAATAAGCGGTTATCGCGAGAAGATAAAAAACGTTGAGGTAGAACAGGAGGAAAGAAGGAAGGAGAAACACGGGATTACTGAGGTTAAAAAATATTATTATGGGGATGGAAATGAGAGAGACGATGATTACATGCGCTTTCATGTGTGTTTTAATCATATCCCAAGGAGACAGGGGAAGTATGGCCATGTAGTGATAATCGTCCATTATTGTGAGCCAAGAGTAAATCACCGTTGAGAATATGGAGAGCATAACAGTTAGAGAAAGAGGGGTGTAAATATCCCCCGAGGATATGGAGTTGAGAACCCGAACGAATATGAACAGAAGAATCATGGGTAGGAAATATGTGAGGGTGGATTTCACTATGATGCCCCCTCGAACCACGTCAATCATTTCCTTTGCAAGCATTATGTCTTTAAACCTGAGGTGATATTTTTTCAGTTTTTCAGCCCTTTCTTTTCTTCTCTCCACGAGTTCGTTTGGAGTCAGGAGATATGCGATTCCCGAGAAAGAGAGAATGACTCCGAGGGAAATGAGGAGATAAAAGGGATTTTTCGTGATTTGGAACTCCGCCACGGAGAATGGCAGGATGCGGAAATAGGAAAGAAGGAGATATAGGAACACAACGGTGAGAAAAGAAATATAGGCGATTTTAGAGCGATAGTAGAGGGGGAATGAGAGATAAGAAGTGGAGTATCCGAGGAACATGGAAAAGAGGATTGAGAGGGAGAATATGGAAATCTGAATCACGGAGAAATGGGAAAAAGGAATGGATATGAGAAGGCCCACGAACATTGGCAGGATGAAGAGAAGGGTGTAATAAATAGCATCCCTCAAGAATGCGTACAGGTACATCTTTTTGGCGTTAACAGGAAGAATTGAGAATGTGTTCACGAGGGTGAACCCCTCCATGCTCCTCCCTAAGAATTCGAAGGAGCCCACGCCGAATCCGTATATGAATGTGCTTATGAGCGTGAGATATATGAACGACGTGTACGGAAAAATTTTGAATACCTCGTCCACGAAGGCGGCGCTTATGGACGTGAAAAATATCACGTAGAGGGGAAAAACGAAAAGAGAGTATTTTTTTGCTATTGCTAAATGCCTGCGATACTCTTCAATCAGGAAGTACCTCAGCATAGCCTACCTCCTTCATAAACACCTCTTCCAAATTGTCCAACTCTTCCACGATTTTAACTATTTTTCCATCTTTTATTATGCCAACTCGGGTGCATAATTTCTTCGCGATTTCAAGTATGTGAGTGGCCATGAATATGGTATTCCCTTTGGAGATGAAATCTTCCAGAACTTTTTTCATAACTCTCTGGTACACTGGGTCCAGATTTATGAACGGCTCATCTAAAAAAAGGATTTTAGGCTCGTGCATGAGGGCTGCGGCGAACATCAATCTCTGCTTCGTGCCCTTAGAGAGATCCTTGCATATCACTTTCCTGTAGCTTTCCAAATCAAATTTCTTTATGCTTTTTTCCACCACGTCGCCCTTTATTTTTCTTATCTCTGCTACGAAGTAAAGGTACTCTTCCACGTTGAGATAATTTGGCACACTCTCGCTCTCGGGCACTATTCCAACGAGTTCCCGAACCTTGAGCGGCTCTTTTATCGGGTCTACGCCTGCAACCTTAACTTCGCCCCGTGCGTCAGTCTGGCCTGTGAGAATTTTTATGAGCGTTGTCTTGCCTGCGCCGTTGGGGCCCAGCAGTCCGAAAACCTCCCCATCTTTTACCTCCAAATTCAGGCCTTTGAGTACATGCTTCTTTCCGTACCATTTCTGAAGGTCCTTTGCGGATATCATATTTTCACCTTTAATCCCGAAGGCCTTCTTTTCTCTTTTCCCAGTTCATCCATCTCAAATAAAAGCGGAGAGGAAAATACTGGGCCATCTACGCAAACTCGATATCCGTTGATGCTGCAAGAATCGCATATACCTATGCCGCATTTCATGAATCTCTCCAACGATGCTTGAATTTTTATTCCTCTTTTCTTTGCGATTTCCACCATTTTCGCCATCATCGGCTCCGGGCCGCAGGTGTATATCACATCATAGGTGTTTTCCTCTAGCATTATTTCCGCCAATTCCGTCGCAAAACCATGATACCCTAGGGAGCCGTCGTCTGTGGCGATTTTCACATCTTTGAATCGCTCGGTGAATAGCAACTCTTCTTTGTTTCTGGCGGCGATTATCACCTCGTAATCCTTCAATTTTTCGATTAAGGGCGCTAAGGTGGCCATGCCCGAGCCTCCGCCTACCACTAACGCCTTTCCCTTTTCCACCTTGAACCCGTGGCCGTAAGGACCGCGAATCCAGAGCTTATCCCCTTCTTTCATCCCGTGCATTTTCTCGGTGCCCTTTCCTATTTTTTTAACCGTAACTCCCTTCAAATCGTGCACGTATGACACGCTCATGGGGAACTCGTCCACGCCCGGGAGCCAAATCATATAGAATTGCCCCGGCTCAACTTTATGAGAATCGTGGAATCTGAAAGTTTTTATTCCCTTAGCCTCATCTTTTATTTTCTCTATCTTTACAACCCTGTACATGTTCATCTCCTCTGCACGATTCCGACCAGTTCTTCCGCGTTTTCGAATCCGTTCTCCTTCATCCAGCTTTCCATATTTTTCGCAATTTCCTCGAATACATTTATCCCTTTGTAGCGAATCGCGGTTCCGATCTCCACCGCATTGGCGCCGGCCATCATGTATTCTATCACATCTCTGTAATTTTCCACGCCTCCTACCCCCAATATTGGAATATCCATCTCTCTCCGGATATCGTAAACCGCTCTCACTCCTATTGGCTTTATGCACTTTCCCGAGTAACCCCCGTAAATGTTGCTGAGCACAGGCATTCTCGCGTCTATGTCTATCGCCAGACCTTTGACGGTGTTTATTACCACGAGAGCATCCGCGTTCTCGGCTGATTTCGCGATATCCACGATGTTGCTGGTGTTTGGGGTGAGCTTCGCCCACACAGGAATTTTAACCTCTCTTTTCACTTTTTTCACTATTCTCTCCACTAGCTCGGTATCGATGCCTATCTCCATTCCGTAACCCTTGGCGTGGGGGCACGAGAGATTAAGCTCAATGGCATCAGCGCCGTACTCTTCCATCTTTTTGCCGAGGTATGCGAATTCATCCTCGTTTGAGCCGAATATGCTCCCTATGATTGGAACCCCGCCTTTCTTCGCGATCCTTATTTCCTCTCCGTAATTCTCGATTCCCGGGTTTGCGAGGCCTATGGCGTTCAGGAGTCCCATGTGGCCCGGAAATTCGTAAACAACCGGGTTCTCGTAACCTTCTCTTTCCTTAATTCCGATTGATTTCGTCACAATGCCCCCCGCACCATTCTTGGCGATTCGCAGCATTGTCTCTCCGGATTCGTCCAAAATTCCCGATGCTAAAATAAGGGGATTTCTGAGATTCAAAGTTCCCACTTTAACTTGAAGCATACTTATGAAATTGAAACTGCGTATAAAACGTTTCTCATGAAAATCAGAAAAGCGTATATAGCACGAAGAAATACCTCTTGCACATGAATACAAAAAAGTATTTAGAAGAGGCAAATGTGGACTCGATTCTCATATATAACGGAAGCAACGAGGACCTTAACTTTTACTATTTTACGAGGCTTTTAGAAGGAGGTATATTCGAAGGCTCATTCGCTGTGCTCACCGATGATGGAATCAAGGTCATAACTTCCATTTTAGAGGAAGAGAGTGCCAAGAAGGGAAAGCATGAGGTTCTCCTTTACAGAACGGCCAGCGAGAGGGAAGAACTTCTCAGAAAGGCTTTGAAGGGTTCTAACACCATAGGGGTAAATTACAATGCTTTGAGTGTCAGAGATTTTGAAAAGCTGAAAAAGATCCTGGGGGAGAGAGACTACAAGGACATATCCGAGAAGCTGGGAGAATGGAGAATGATTAAGGACGAAGAAGAGATAAATTTGATTAGAGAAGCGGGAAAAATAGCCAGCGAAGTGGCGGATATAATGCCTAATTTCATGAAAGAAGGAATAAGGGAATACGAGCTAGCCGCTCGGCTTGGATACGAGATGTTCAAGAGGGGCGCGGAGGATTTCGCCTTTACCACGATCATGGCCTTCGGAGAGCATTCTGCGGAGCCACATTATCTCTCGGGCGATCGAAAGTTGAAGAAGGGCGATTTCGTGCTGATGGATTTCGGAGCCAGATACCACCATTACAATTCTGATACTACTAGAACCTTTGTTTTCGGGCGCGCTTCCGAGAAGCAGAAAAACATGTATTACACGGTTTTGGAAGCGCAGAAGCTCGGAATAAGCATGATTAGGGAAGGAGTGAATGGAAAGGATGTGGACATAGAGGTGAAGAAATTTATAGATTCCACAGAGTTCAAAGGGAGAATGATTCATTCCACCGGCCATGGTCTCGGGCTCGC
This sequence comes from DHVE2 group archaeon, assembly GCA_015523125.1. Lineage (GTDB taxonomy): Archaea > Thermoplasmatota > Thermoplasmata > Thermoplasmatales > Aciduliprofundaceae > JAADDK01. Next base: position 57,811 of record WAKX01000029.1, read on the forward strand.
AGTGCATGACCACGTGGGTCTGAGCTCTCAAATGGACTTAATTCTTAAAGAGGGAATGGTTGTAACCGTTGAGCCGGGCGTATATATTCCCGGATTTGGAGGCGTGCGCATTGAAGACGACGTACTTGTGAAGAAGGACGGCGCAGAGGTTCTTACCTTCGCAAAGAAGGATGAGCTTATAGAGGTCTGAGCGAATCTTCACCACAATCTTTTTTTAATCTCCCTCCGAGGAAAATACATGGAATGCAACAATAGAAGCATTACAGAATTGGAAGAAGAAAAGGTTTGGCACTGGCGCAGGGCGTGGGCGGCCATGCGCGCCGGGAGGCTCTTGGAGGCGAGGGAAGGATTCATGGTTGTGGAAAAAATAAACGCATGTATAGATGATAAAAAAAGAACTACATGAAAAAGCATAAATATCTTGGGATATATGTCCACCGGTGAAATTCGGCGCAGCTCTGATAATTGGATTACTAATTCTTTCCTCCGTCCCTTTTATTAGCGCCGCTAACATTCACTCTTCAAATGTTCATGCTTCTAACCTTCCTCACTGGACATTCATGGTTTACATGGATGCGGATAATAGCCTTGCAGATTACGCCCCAGACGACCTTGCGGAGATGATGACCTACGGCTCAAACTCTAATGTATCCATTGTTGTTCTTTACGATTCCACACAGAGCGGGGATTCTGGCATTTATCTAATTGAGAAGGGCAAGAAAAAGCTGCTTGAGTCCTTGGGAGAAGTGGACATGGGCAGCGAGGCAACCCTTTACAACTTCATCAACTGGACATACCATAATTATCCAGCGGAGCACTATTTCTTGGATTTGTGGGACCATGGGGCCAATTATGAGGGAGTGTGCCTGGACCACGGGGACTGGCTCACCCTCAACGAATTGGATTCTGCACTCTCCAATTTTATGCTCGAAACAGGAAAGAAGATAGACGTGGTGGGATTCGACGCCTGCAGGATGGGGAGCATAGAGGTGTACTACGCTCTGAAAGATTACACAAATTACGTGGTTGCCTCTGAGAAGGACGAGCCCGCGGACGGATGGCCCTACTACGACGTTCTCAGCAAGCTCTCCAATAAGAATCCTGAAGAAGCATCCGAGCTGGTAGTGGATGCGATGTACAATTGGGCAAAGCGATTTTACAAAGATGACGGGCTCTCGGTGATTTTAGCGTCGGTGAACATGTCTAGATTGCAGGGTTTCATCGGGGAATTCAATGCAAACATCCAAAGCGCCATGTCCATCGCCTCATATTTGAACGAGGAGATAATCAACTCCACGCGCGATGTGGAAAGATACGAGCTCACCACGGTGGCCGATTTTTACGATCTGATGGAGAAGATGGACGAAGTGGGAGATTACAAGCTCTCTAAATTCGCGAAAGCTACCATGGAGGGAATTGAAAATATCACATACTTCAAAGCGTGGGACTGCCCTAACCCTGCGAATGGGGTACATGCGAAGAACGCGCATGGGATTGGAATCTATTATCCGCAATTTGCAGTATCCGGAGATTATTATTCAACGCAATTCGCAAAGGATACCTATTGGGACAATTTCTTGAAGCTTGTTTTTAACCCTCCGGGATGGAAGGGGCATGGAGAAGCTGAACTCACGGTTAACGGGGGAAACGTGAGCGTGGTTTACAGCACCAACGGGAGTTACGTGGATATTTACATATCAAACTCCTCTATTTACAGCGGGATTCTGCCCAGCAGCGGAAACTTCACGGCAAGAGTGGGATACGGAACCTACACAATTTACCTTTACTCCTACGATAGCCATGGCAATGTGAGATGGCTCTGGAAGGAGAGTATAGAACATACGAGAAAAGTGAAAATTATAGGGAAATTCTACCTAAACGGCAATATTGCGAAAGGAGCCAAAATCACGGTGGAAATAGGAAATAAGAGTTTCACAACCACGCAAAACGAATCCGGATTTTCTCTATCCCTCTATTATCCTCAGGACATACGGGACAATTCCACCATAATAATCAAAGTGCAGTACGGATTGTTCGAAAAGGAATACACGTACAAAATCTCATCTCTCAAAGGGGACGATGTGCTTCCGCTGGTTATAAAAGATAGTACTTTTCCCTCAGTGTTCTCTTTGCTCATCTCATCGGTATTGCTCACCATATTTGCAGTTTTACTCGTTCTTCTCCTCAGAAGATTTGGCGGCGAGTAATTTTTCAACTTTATAAAGATACCTTGAGGTCTTCACCGCCTCGCTTGATATTTCCACTATTTTTCCATCTCTGACGATATAATGAACCACATCGAAATTTTTCTTCGAATACCTTTTAACTTCATCCGCGATGTAGTGGAGCTGTACGCAGTGAGGCGAGCCATCAACGGTTACCACGGTGAGCGATTTCGCAACGGACATCATTGCCATAAGCTTGTAAAACGCCATGTTTATGTGCTCCTTTTCAGGACAGAAAGAGAGCTTGGAATAATTTTTGAATTTTTCCAATATTCCCTCGTGTTCTTCCACGCAGGTTCCGTAGAGGAGAAGATCTTTATCCCTCACGTTTTTCCCCTTGGCGTTTGTGCTCATTAGGTCCATGGCTCTTAATCCCCTTCCCGAATTTAACCTTTCTCCTGCGAAAGATAGATATGGCAGCAAAACATCTCGATGATGAGGTGAAAAGATATGCCGTTCAATTTGAATGTGGAAAATCTCAGGTACGGAAGCGAGCTCGTTAAGAGAGGATTCGCCAAGATGCAGAAGGGCGGAGTGATTATGGACGTTACCAACGCGGAGCAGGCTCAGATTGCGGAGGACGCAGGGGCCGTTGCCGTCATGGCTTTAGAGAGGGTTCCTGCGGACATACGCAAGGCCGGCGGAGTGGCGAGGATGTCTGATCCGAAGAAGATTCAGGAGATTATGGACGCCGTAACCATACCCGTCATGGCAAAGGTTCGCATTGGACATATCTCCGAAGCGAGAACTCTGGAATCAATGGGTGTGGATATGATTGACGAGAGCGAAGTTCTGACACCTGCGGATCCGTTCTTCCACATAGACAAGAGGGAATTCACCGTGCCATTCGTTTGCGGTGCCAGAAATCTGGGCGAAGCTGTACGCAGGATTTGGGAAGGAGCAGCTATGATTAGAACGAAGGGAGAAGCAGGTACGGGAAATGTGATAGAAGCGGTTCGTCATATGCGCTTGGTGAACCGCGGAATCGAAGAGTTGAAGTACATGGACGATGCCGAGATTTACAAAATTGCCAGAAAATACTCCGAATCATACGAGAAACTACTTCTCCGCGTTAAAGAATTCAACGGGATGCCCGAGGAAGTGGATCCCCACGAGCCTGTTTTCGGGGAATACACGCTTAACGACATAATCGAAGGTCTGTATAAAGAGCTCATCGAGATAAAGAAGCTCCAGCGCTTGCCCGTGGTGAACTTCGCCGCCGGCGGAATAGCAACGCCTGCAGATGCCGCTCTCATGATGCACCTCGGCTCCGACGGAGTCTTCGTTGGCTCAGGTATATTCAAGTCCCCGAATCCCGAGGAGATGGCTAAGGCAATCGTTGAAGCTGTGCACAACTACGATGATCCGAGCATAATAGCCGAGGTCTCCAAGGGGCTCCAGGGTATGCCGGGCCAGGAGGTTTCCGAACTGAAGGAGCATCTTCAGGAGAGAGGATGGTGAATTTTTTCTTTTTTTCATATTTTGATTCCCTCTTTTCCCATAATGAGTAATCAAAAAAGGAGAGAAATTTTTTAATAGCGTGCCTTATTCTCACTGGAAGGTGATGCAAAATGAAGTACATTTACTTCTTCGATGAAGATAGCGAAGAGATGAAAGAGTTGATAGCCAAGGGAATGAATGAGATGAAGAGAGTCTTAGGAGGAAAAGGAGCGGGATTGGTTGAGATGACCCACATAGGGCTTCCCGTTCCCCCCGGGTTCACCATAACCACCGAAACCTGCATAAAGTTCTTCGAAAAGAAGGATTTTCCCGAGGGCCTGTGGGAAGATGTTAAGGCCGCAATGAAAAAATTGGAAGAGAAAACGGGAAAAGACTTCGGAAGCTCTCAAAATCCTCTTTTGGTTTCCGTTCGCTCTGGCGCTCCAATTTCCATGCCCGGTATGATGGACACGATTCTCAATTTAGGGTTGACCGACGAGAGTGTTAAGGGCCTCGCTTATTCCACCAACAACGAGAGATTTGCGTGGGACGCGTATCGCCGCCTTATTCAGATGTTCGGTGATGTTGTTCTGGGCATAAAACACAGCGAGTTCGAAGAGAAATTAGATGAGATAAAGCTCAAATACGGGCTCAGGCAGGATGTAGATTTGAACGTAGAACATCTCAAAGAATTGGTGGAGGAGTACAAGAAGATATATCAGAAGCACGGATATGAGTTCCCGCAGGATCCATACAAGCAGTTGGAGATGGCAATTCGCGCCGTTTTCGAATCGTGGAACAACGAGAGGGCAATAGTGTATAGGAAGATAAACAAGATTCCCGATGACATGGGAACCGCCGTGAACATAGTTAGCATGGTCTTCGGAAACATGGGCAATGATAGCGGAACCGGCGTTGCATTCACCAGGGACCCGAGGACGGGTGAGAAGCATCTTTACGGAGAATTCCTCCCGAATGCGCAGGGTGAGGATGTGGTCGCTGGGATTAGAACTCCCCACGCCATAAACGAGTATTCAAAGCAGGATGCAAATAGAGACTTGCCAACCATGCAGGAGATGATGCCAGAGGTGTACGGTCAGCTTCTCAATGTGGCCAGAGTATTGGAGGATCATTATCGTGACATGCAGGATATCGAGTTCACGATAGAGCACGGAAAATTGTATCTTTTGCAAACGAGAACAGGTAAGAGGACAGCCATGGCAGCCGTCCGAATCGCCGTGGAGATGGTAGACGAGGGAATAATAAGCAAAGAGGAAGCGGTAATGCGCGTAACCCCGGAGAATGTTGATACTCTGCTTCATCCTCAGGTGGATCCAAGCGCTGAGAAGGAGGTAATAGGGAAGGGTCTCGCTGCGAGCCCCGGGGCTGCCGTTGGTAAGGTTGTGTTCGACCCGGATGAAGCCGTCGAGATGGCAGAGAGCGGAGAGAAAGTTATACTGGTAAGATTGGAGACCTCGCCCGATGATATCCATGGAATGAACGCCGCTCAGGGAATATTGACTGCAAGGGGCGGAATGACCTCGCATGCTGCGGTAGTCGCACGAGCCATGGGCAAGCCCGCCGTGGTGGGATGCGAGGAGCTAATGGTGAACATGGAGGAAGAGTACTTCATAGCGAGGAACCACAAGATAAGGAAGGGAGATGTGATCACAATCAACGGAACAACGGGAGAGGTTTACCTCGGAGAAGTTCCTCTAATAGTGCCATCGCTCAGCGGAAATCTGGAGAAGATTCTCACATGGGCCGACGAAATACGCGTTCTTGGAGTTCGCGCTAATGCGGACACGCCTGAGCAGGCAAAGAAGGCTAGGGAGTTCGGAGCTGAGGGAATCGGCTTAGCGAGAACCGAGCACATGTTCTTCGGAGAAGAACGCCTTCCGATTATGCAGGAGATGATAATGGCCAAAACGAAGGAGGAGAGAGTAGAAGCGCTCAACAAATTGCAGGTGATGCAGAAGAGCGATTTCGTGGAGTTCTTCCGCACAATGGAGGGCTTCCCCGTGATCATTCGACTTCTCGACCCGCCGCTGCACGAATTCCTGCCAAAAAGAGAAGAGTTAACCGCAGAGATAGCTGAGCTTAAAATGAAGCTCAAAGAGGCCAAATCCCTGAAGGAGATGGACGATATAATACAGAGAATCAACGAAAAGGAGAAGATCCTGGATGTGGTGAACGAATTGCACGAGTTCAATCCCATGCTGGGATTCCGCGGCTGTAGGTTAGGCATAATATATCCGGAGATTTACGAGATGCAGGTTCGTGCCATAATGCAGGCGGCAATAGAGGTGAAGAAGGAGAACGTGGAGATATATCCGGAGATAATGATACCTTTAATCGGGCATGTGAACGAACTTAAGATTCTCAAGGAGAAACTGGAGAAAGTGGCGAAGGAAGAGATGGAGAAGGCCGGTGTGGAAATAAAGTACATGTTTGGCACTATGATCGAGATACCCCGCGCCGCTCTGACCGCTGATGAAATCGCCAAGTACGCGGAGTTCTTCTCCTTTGGAACCAACGATCTCACGCAGATGACCTTCGGCTACTCTCGCGACGATGCACAGGGCAAGTTCCTTCGTAAGTACGTGGAGATGGGACTTCTCAAGGAGGATCCGTTTAAGAGCCTCGACTGGGATGGCGTTGGCCAGCTTGTGAAGATGGGCGTTCTTAAGGGTAGAAGCACCCGAGAAGATTTAGAGGCGGGTGTATGCGGTGAGCATGGCGGTGATCCGAAGAGCATTGAGTTCTTCCACCTCGCAGGCTTGGATTATGTTTCCTGCTCGCCGTTCCGGGTGCCCATTGCGAGGCTCGCGGCCGCGCAGGCTCAGTTGAAGCATCCGAGATAAATTTTGAAAAATTTTTTATATGTTCTCTTCTTTTCTATTTTGGTGATTATATGACTGAAGAATATCCAAGGGGTGCGTATTTGCTCTTGCTGATAGGCGGGATTCTGGAAATAATTGTAGGGATAACGGTAATTCTTGCAGCTGCAATGTACATGATGGTTGTGGCAGAGAGTGGTATGACCATTTTTACAGTGGGTCAAATGCCCGGTGAATGGATGTTTGAGCTCGGGGCGGTTTGTTGGATACTATACATACTTTGGTTTTTGATTTGGGGTGCGTTGATTATTCTCTCTGCAAAGTGGGTAAAAACAGGAAATCCTGAGGGTGTTCACAAGGGGGCAATTTTGGGATTGATAGCCTCTATACTTGGATTTAACATAATCTCGTTGATAGGGGCAATCTTAGCTTTCACGTGGAAAAGCCCACAGCCGGCAGTTGCAGCACCGCCGCCACCACCGCCACCAGTGTAAAGGTGATTTAATGGATGCGTATGAAGAACTGGAAAGCAGAATTTCAAAGCTCGAGGAAAAAGTAAAAGGAATGGAAACAGACATCAAAATTATAGAGAAGAGTGTAAATGATTTGAAGAGCTATGTGCAGCAGCTTTACAACTATATGCAGATGATTGCAAACCGCTAAATTTTTATTCTTTTTTTCTTTGATGGTGGTATGAGATTAATAAGAAGAGGGAAAGTTAAAGAGGTTTATGACATCGGCGAGAATCTGCTTTTTAGGTTCACGGACAACATTTCTGTGTTCGATAAGATCATTCCTTCGAAAATACCCGGTAAGGGGGAGATTCTCTGCAGGACCTCGGCGTTCTGGTTCGAAAGAATAGGTGAGGAAGGGATCAAAAATCACTATATCAAGTGCGATGGTCGTGAGATGGTTGTTCGGAAATTTAAAATTGTAAATAGGGGTAGCGAAAATGAGAGGAATTACCTTATTCCCTTGGAGTTCATCACCCGCTACTACTTAGCTGGCTCTCTGTATGATCGATTGAAAAAGGGGAAAATAGGCTACAGGGATTTGGGATTTGGCTCAATGCCTGAATACGGCTCTCCTTTACCTGAGCCATTGTTTGAAATCACCACAAAATTCGAAGAATACGATAGAAAAGTGGATATGAAAGAAGCCATGGAAATAGGCGGGTTGCGAAGGGATGAGATAGAAGAAATCCGCGAGATGATATTGAAAATCGACGAAATCATCGAGAGAGAGGTGGGTAAAAGAGGCTTAATCCATGTGGACGGAAAGAAGGAATTGGCCATAGATGAAGAGAGAGGAATAGTGGTGGTTGATACCTTCGGCACCATGGACGAGGATCGCTGGTGGGACAAAAAAGAATATGAAAACGGGAAAATCGTGCAGTTGAGCAAGGAATTTGTTAGGCAGTATTACAGGGAGAGCGGCTACTATTCCTCGCTTATAAACGCCAGAGAGCGCGGGGAGAAAGAGCCGGACATACCTCCATTGCCGGAGGAGATGATAAAAAAAGTTCAAGAGCTCTACGAGGACATGTTCCAGAGAATAACGGGAAAAAATTTCAGAAATTAGCCCGCAGCACCGACATTCCGCTATCGTCGATAGACAGAGGATGCATGGACAGACTGTGATTGGTTCCCCTCATTTTTATCACGCGTATGTATCTCCTTATAACTTCGCCTTCGCTCTGCATTATCATTTCTATTATCCCATCGGCCATGTACATCTCCTCATCGTAACTTCTCTCCTTCTTTTCTGCGGTCATGATTACGGTAGAATCCCATTTTTTAAGTAAATCCACGAGATCAAACAAGAATTCACGGTAGGATGGTATGTACTCTCGTATTGGATTGATGGGGTCTATCACAATTCTCTTTGGCATGTTTATTGCGATTTCTTCCTTTATCTTCGATATAATCGTTGAGTCTTCATCTCTTATGTCCTCGCCTATATCTACATACCCGATACTTCCATTTTCGAAGAATTCCCTGTTGAAAAACTCGAATCTAGACATGAATCGAATCATCCAGTTAAACTTCTCGCTGAGCGTCGTTATGTACAAACCTTTTTCACCGTTGGCTGCACCCTCCATTAAGAATTGGAGCGAGAATATGCTCTTTCCTGCGCCGGGTGGTCCGTAAACTAAGATTATGGAAGGATCAGGAAATCCTCCCTCAATGAGCTCGTCCAATCCTCTAATTCCGCTTTTTATTCTCATTCTCTCACCTCATCAATATCTATTTTCTCGTTGCACATATCCATGGCGAGTTTTCCTGGGTAGTTCTCGGTGGAACGCACGGGGATTATTATGGAAGTTCCGTATTTATTTGCATCCCCTATCAAACTTGTTAAAAATTCCTTTATACTCTCGTCGGTCCAAATGTGCTGCAGATGCTCTATGTTGTCCACGACAACGTAGTCGTAGTCTTTAAGCACGATGATTTCCCTGTGTAAGAATCCCCCGATGTGCAAATTCTTCATATTGTTGAGGGTGATTGGAAATTTAATTTTGGAATCTTCTATATCTAAATAAGTGATATTTCTCTGGGGAACGCCGTGCATTCCTAAAATGTAAGTCATGTACTGATGCGGTTTTTCGATGGATATGAACAGGATTTTAGCTTTTCTCTCGGTAATCAAGTATTTTAAAATTTGATAGTTCAACTCTGGAATGGGCGTTTTTTTTGATATCACCAAATTTACTTTTCCCGGTGTTATTTTTTTAAGTTTTTCCGGGTTCATTCTCCATACCCCTTTCCGACAATTTTGCCGCTGTATTTCTTTACATTGCCATCCTTATCGCACAGTTCTATGTATATGTGGTTGTTCTCTATCTGAATGCTCGCCTTTTTTATGTTTGAGTTGTAATACTTTATCTTCTTTCCTTTGTAATTTGTTTTCACCGAAACTGAGATGAGGTTCATACTCTGCAGGGAATGGAGTCTCCGGTAACAGGCGGCTATGGGCACGTTCAGCTCCTGACTCAATTGTATGGCACTTTTCTCCTTGTGGTAACTGGCGGCCAGAATTTTGATGGCGTAAGAGTCTGTGAGAATTCTCATCAGTTTTTCGAGATTTTCGTTCATAGTATAAACCATCGCGGGATATTTTAAATATTTTACAGCGTGATTATCGCAAATGAAAATTATTAGAGATAATATCACTGGAGATATTCATAAAACAACGTTTTTAAAATCTCCTTTGATGAAATATTATGATGCCTTGGGAAGTACTTGGTGGATTGGATGCGACACTCCATGTGATTTTCGCGTTCGTAGCCATGATCATCATCTATCCATCGTGGAAGGAGAAAATACCGCAGCTTTTGACATTTGCTATAATCATGGAATTCGTAATCGACGGTGCGCATCTTGTGAATAAGAGCATAACCCACAACATATTTTTCTTTGTCGAAGTTCCCCTCTTTATGTTATTTGCAGGTTATCTCTTCAGGGATAGAAGAATCGGTACTTTCTCGCTACTTCTGCTTGCCAACAATCTCACTCACATGTTCATGGATCTGTTTTACGAAGGCGATTCAATGCAAATCTACTACCCGTTTTGGAACACTTGGTATTCCGTTCCTTCACAGTACCTTGGCGTTCCGTGGGGAACCACGATATTGTTAATCTTTCTCATTCCAATGGCTTTGGTTACCCGAGAAATATGGAAAAGACCTACTCCACCTCCAACTCTTCCTCCTTACCCCATCTGAATGTGATTTTTATTATTATCTTTCCCTCTACCATTTTCACCTCCGCGTTTTTTATGTTCGCTTTATACAGGCTTATCCACTTTCCCTTGCTCGTGAGCTTTCGTCCCTCTTTGCTTAACAATCCCAATTTTTCGAGTTCTCTGATTCTGCGATAGCAAACTGCAATTGGAATACCCAGTTGATTGCTGAGGGTAATGGCATCTAACGGCCTGTGCAATGTGGCCCTTAATATGCGTATGGAATATTGGTCCGATATATGCTGTAGTACCTCCCATGCTCGTTGTTTATCTATGATTATCACCTCTTTTTAAACCAGTGGGATTAAAGATATTTTTCCATTATCCGTTTTTATTCCATAGGCCATATCGGAGATTACCACGGGCAAATCCTCAATTACCGCCAGCTTTATTTCGTAATCCACGCCTCCGCCGATTCTGTATCCTTCCGGAGTCAAGAGCACCACATTCCCTAATTCTTTTAAATCTTTTATGAGTGATGGTAAATCTTTCAAATCTCCGTAGATGTGCGCGATGGAATCCACGGATATTATTATCGATCCTCCTTCCCCTCCATAGTACTTCACCATGTCTGGGGAGAACTCCACGAGCATATCGCTTCCCTCAAGGTACATTTCCCTCCTGTCGTTGCCGAATCCTATTATTTTTATGTCTCCCCCGTACTCACTGGCGTGTTTCTCCAGCATGCTGCCCGGGTAAAACATCGGGGGAACAATTAGTGCTGTTTTGGAAATGTTGGAGAGAGACAGAATGAATGATTCCACCAACTCCCTAGGGAAATCATCAGATATGGAGAAATTCAGGCATCTGTGCGATGAGTAATCTTTTAGGAAATTAATTAATGAGGTCATGTCCATCTTCTTAGAATCCAGGGAGAAAGGCGAATAATTAATTACCTGAAATCTCCCGTTGTCTAATGTGTAGAGATACCTCGGCTTCTTTATCTTTGCACCCCTCAATTTCTTAATCACCGCCACCCTCTTCCAGAATTTGTTGTGGGGCTCGTGCTGGAGTATAATTATTCCATCACCCAGATAATCTATGTCCTTGGTGCTTGTTTCTTCCATCACAAACACGATATTGCCCAACCCCGGCTCCACGATGTCCTTTTGAATCGCGAACAGAATTCGCTCTGGCGGAATGCCATACTTTTCGCTTAATCCATCTATGGAGTCGACGCAAACCAGAGCTTTTTTATCACTTTCGCTTTCAACGAAATCGTAAATCTTTTCCATCTCTGGTAGGATTTCTCCAACTTCCAATATTGCTTCATCTTCTGTGAAAGTTATGTTCTCTTTCACAAATCCCTCCTCGATTAGACCTTCAAGCTTATTTAGATTTTCCCTGTTTATCTTTTTTCCGTTCTTTTTTATCTCAATTACCTCTTCCACCCAAGGAAACTGCTGTGCAATCACTCCGTCGGCGACTCGTGTGGATAGGTACATGACCCTCATATCGTTCCGGTAATGATTCAAAATCTCCAGAGCTAAGGTGGTTTTTCCGCTTCCCGGTTCACCTTTAATTATGAGCGAGTGCCCTCCTTCCTTTCCAAAGAATTCTTCTAATTCCTTCGGTATCATGTTTAATCACTCTCCTTTCCACAGTATAGAGTATCTCTTTAATAAAGAATACTCTTTAGTTGTGTAAGCGTTATTATCAATAATGAGAATCACGAGGGAATCGTACTCCATCGCGTAGCTGTTTATTAACTCTACATTCCTAACGACGTTCACGAAATCGTTGTAGAGCAGGAGATATTCGAGACAATCGATTACTACGATTCTTTTCTTCTCCTCCTCGATGAATTTTATTATGTTGTCCGTGAGAATAGTCAAATTGTGGGGTTTAATCCTGTTTTTTCCAACTATGTCCGTTATCCATACAACCTTCAGATTCTCGTTCTCTTCCAATATTCTGGGAGATTCGCGCATGGCCACGAAGACCTTAATCCCGCGTGAAAAATTGGGAATAAGGGAATAAATAGAGTCGCGGTTTTCCATAGTTACTATATACGTATGTCCCCATGAGAATCCGAATCCGTAGATTATATTCTTAAATATACGCGGCTCGCTTAAAAATTCTCCGATTTTGTCTTCGTTTTTTATCAGGACTTTCATCAAATTCTCTTTAAAACCGCTTATTGAATCCGAGGAAATGTAATCCACGTTCATGGATTCAAGGTTAAGTGCTATATCTCTATCTATGGATTTTACTAAGGGAATGGTGAATGCAATCTCGCTCAGGGATTTGTACTCCCCGATATTTTCTTTGTTGAACTCGACCAATAGCACATGGGGTTTATTCTCCTCCGATTTTCTTTCTATTTCTTCTGGGGATAAAAGAGGATGACATTCAAAATTAAAATCCATTTCATTTAGCGCATCATTTATTGAATTTCTTACCCGCTCGTTGGAGTGGAAACACATTAAATCCATATCTGCCAATTATTTTAGTCCTATTTAACTTTTATTGGGTAATAATCAATCTGAATTTTCTTCCCGCATCTCTTTTCTTGCGATACCTTTATATAGAAGAACTAACTTACACCTGCCGAGGTGATTAAAAATGATGGGAGGTCAAGTACCGATTCTGGTTCTCAAAGAGGGAACTGAGAGAGAGACAGGAAGAAGCGCACAGAAAAAGAATATAGAGGTTGCAAAGGCCATAGCGGATGCAGTCCGCACAACTCTCGGTCCAAAGGGTATGGATAAGATGTTGGTGGATTCCCTTGGGGATATTGTAATAACAAATGACGGTGCAACGATTCTCAAGGAGATTGATGTTGCGCACCCTGCGGGCAAGATGATGGTCGAGGTAGCCAAGAGCCAGGACACAGAGGTGGGCGACGGAACCACCAGCGCAGTGGTGCTCTCTGGAGAATTGCTCAGCATGGCCGAGACCCTTTTGGAGCAGAACGTTCATCCTACAGTGATAACAAATGGATATAGGCTCGCAGCTGAGAAAGCGCTGGAGATTCTCCCCGAGTTAGGAGTCAAGGTGGATAACGAGGAGATATTGAAGGAAATAGCCATGACGGCCATGACCGGAAAGAACGTCGGCGATTCCAAAGAGTATCTGGCGGATATAGTTGTTAAGGCTGTAAATTCCATAGTGGAAGAAGTGAACGGCAAGAAAATTGTTGATGTTGATAACATAAAGGTTGAGAAGAAGCAGGGCGGTGGAATAAGAGACACTGAGCTCATCGATGGAATTATTCTCGATAAAGAGAAGGTGCATCCGCGCATGCCCAAGCGCGTGGAAGATGCGAAGATTGCCTTGATCAATACAGGATTCGAAGTGAAGAAGACCGAGATAAGCGCAAAAATACAAATAAACAAACCAGAGGATATACAGGCATTCCTTGATCAGGAATCAGAGGAGATAAGAAAGATGGTTGAAAAAGTTAAAGATGTAGGTGCAAACGTGGTGTTCTGCCAGAAGGCAATAGATGATCTGGCGCAGCATTACATGGCAAAGTACGGAATATACGCGGTTCGCCGCATAAAGAAGAGCGATATGGAGAAACTCGCCAAGGCCACCGGCGCCAAAATAGTGACCAACTTAGAAGATTTGAGCAAAGAAGACCTCGGATACGCGAAGGTTGTGGAAGAGAGGAAGATTGGCGATGACAACATGACCTTCGTAACCGGCTGCAAGAATCCCAAAGCGGTGAGCATTCTAATAAGAGGAGGAACCGAGCATGTGGTGGACGAAGTGGAACGCGCTCTTCATGATGCTCTGAAAGTGGTTGCCGTTGCCCTCGAAGATGGTGTGGCCGTGCCCGGTGGAGGTGCCACCGAAGTGGAGCTCGCCATGAAGCTTAGAGAGTACGCACCCAGTGTTGGCGGAAGAGAGCAACTGGCCATTGAGAAATTTGCAGATGCGCTTGAAATCATTCCGCGCACTCTTGCAGAGAATGCCGGCATGGATGCTATAGACATAATGATGAAGCTCAAAGCGGAGCACCAGAAGGGCAACAAGCACACTGGCGTGGATGTTCTCGAAGGAAAGATATCCGACATGCTTAAGAAGAAGGTCATCGAACCGCTTCGCGTGAAGAAGCAGGCCATAGAGAGCGCAACGGAAGTCGCCACGATGATCCTCCGCATAGACGATGTCATCGCTGCTAAAGGCTCGGACAAAGGCAAGGCTCCGGCACCGCCCGGTGGAGACATGGGCGGAATGGGAGGCATGGGCGGCGGCATGCCCGGAATGATGTAAACCCCTTTTTCCCTTTTTTATGGTGTTGAGCCATGGGCGCTGTACTGTGGCTCCGCACAATAGCACTTTTATCTTTTCTCGCAGCGTTGCTCATTGGTATAGGATACCTTATTGGAGGAATTGCCGTTGCGAGCTTCATGGTAGTTTTGTCTCTAATATTCAACCTTGTTGCATTCCTTTTCTCGGATAAAATCGTTCTCAGGAGCTACGAGGCGAGGATAATATCCGAGTATGAGATGCCATGGCTTCATGAAATGGTTCTCTCACTTGCCCAAAAAGCGGGGATTCCGAAGCCTCAAATTGCAATTGTACCCACTTCAGTTCCCAACGCATTTGCCACAGGTAGAAGCCCGAGGCATGCGGTGGTCGCAGTGACCGAGGGGATTTTGAACATGCTCAATAGAGAAGAATTAGAGGCGGTTTTGGGACATGAAATTACCCACATTAAAAATCGGGACATGCTCATAGGCACCGTTGCAGCCATGATCGCGAGCGCCATCGTGTATCTAGCTTACATCGCCCGATGGTTCGCTTTTTTATTTTCCGATGACGATGACTCTCTAATAACTCTAATAGCCTTGGCGATCTTCGCACCCATAGCCGCGCTTCTAATTCGCATGGCAATAAGCAGAACTCGGGAATATTTGGCGGACGAGGGAAGTGCAAAGCTCACGCGCAATCCCGGCGCACTCGCAAGGGCGCTGATTAAAATAGAGCAGAGCGTGGAACGGAGACCAATGAAGGGTAATCCAAGCACGTCGCATCTGTTCATCGTTAATCCTTTCCGAGTATCCACCCTGTTGAAGCTCTTCTCCACTCACCCTCCCACTGAAGAGAGAATCGAAGCCCTTCGAAAACTCGCGGTGAAGATGGGCGTTCCGTTTAATTATTGAATAACCAGCTCTTTTGCGAATGTGTATGCGTTGCTCATCTCAGGGTGCTCTTTCAGGAATCTCAGTATGAACATGCCGCAGTTTGAGCCGATTAAATTTTCTCTCGTGTCACCTATAGAAATGATTACATCGTAGCCCATTCTTCTCAGCTCATCGGTGAAATCCCTGTGCTTCCTCGGCAGGCC
This sequence comes from DHVE2 group archaeon, assembly GCA_015523125.1. Taxonomy (GTDB): domain Archaea; phylum Thermoplasmatota; class Thermoplasmata; order Thermoplasmatales; family Aciduliprofundaceae; genus JAADDK01. The sequence continues at coordinate 73,356 of WAKX01000029.1, forward strand.
GATTCTCTCGTCAACATCGTTGTTCAGTCCATTTCTCACCGAGCTCACCGTTGGATTTATTGGAGTGATTTTTATGAGAAAATATTCCTTAGGGAAAAATTCTCTAACCACTTCTGCATCCGCCTCATTTTCCTGCGCAAGAGCGAAATTCAAAGTGATTTTTAGTCCGCCTTCATCGTAGAATTTCATTCCGTAATCTGCAATCTTCTTAAAATCCCATTTTTTAATGGGTATTATCTCATCTCTCTGCCTCTGATTCGTCGTGTGAATTGAAAACTGGAGCTGGAATCTCTTCGCGTATTTCTCCTTTTTTATCTCTATCAATTTTGAGAAGAAAGAATCCACTCCTATCGGCGCTACCGTGGACAATGAGGGAAAGAAATTCTCGTACTTGTCTCCCAAATCGTTGATCACATCTAACACGTTGGGATTGAAGCTCGGTTCGCCCATGCGCGCGAACTGAATTTTAAATTTTTTCGTCTTTGGTTTATCCCCGAATCTTCTTTTTATTGGATACTCAATTTGCTCCATTAGCTCCTCGTAGTCTAATTTGCCCTTGTAAAAAAATCCAGCGTCGCACATCTTGCAGCCCACTGGACAGCCGTTCAGCGATGAGATGATTAGAACCCATTTCTCCTCTATGTTTCCGGTGGGTATTGATTCAACGAACTCGATTATGTTCCCTCTTTGAGTGCGACCTATGTAAACCTTCGCGATGGAATCATCGCCCACTTCACTCAGTATCTCCATATTTCATCACTCTCCATATCTTCATAGCGGTTCTTATTCCATCCGCTATGGCCAGAGAGCTCTGGCGGTATATGCCGTTTTTTGCGTCACCTATTACAAATATTCTCGCGTCGCTAATTCCTTCAACTATTTCAACGTTTGGAATTCTCCCTATTCCCGCTAAGACTTCGTCAAATTCAAAAATTCCGGCGGAAGTATACGCGACGCCATTCTCTATTTTTTCCACTTCTCCCTGAACGATTTTTATTCCTTTAGCCATGACTTCATCCACCAACACAGGCAACGCTTTTATCGTGCTTCTGTAAATTAACGTCACATCATTGCATTTTTCGCTTGCGCTTAGAGCATAATCAAATGCGATATCCCCTCCGCCTATTATCAATATTTTATCGCATTATCGCATTTCTCAATCTCGGTAATATGGTACTTCACCTCTGGAAAGGGCAGAGTTCTTGGTCGTGTGCCCGCGGCAACTATTAGATAATCAAATTCGTACTCCCCATTTTCCGTATTCACAATTATTCTCGCCCCTGTTTTTATTTTTTTAGCTTCCTCGTAAATTACGTTGAGCTCGTATTTTCTTGCATACTCCTCTAAAATTTTCACAAATTCTACCCCTCTTATCCCGTTGGGAAATAGCATTGTGTTCTCAACTCTGTGTGCGTTCTCAATTAGTCCGCCTATTTTTCTCTTCTCAAAAATCACCGAATTTATTTTGTACCTTTTCAGCTGCATCGCCGCGCTCACCCCGGCGGGCCCGGCGCCGATTATGCCAACGGGATCAACGAGCATAACACGGAAATGGAAAGCAGGTATTTTAAAATAAAAGAAAAAGAGTTAGTGTTTCCTTCTCAGGAGTATCACTGCGCCCAGTGTGATGATGGCCGCAATCATAATTTCCGCGCTGAATTCCGGCACTGTTGAGCAGCCGTTGGGATGCTCGTCCACAGAGCTGCCGCCGTCTATTGCATATGTGCCAGAGCCACCGTAATCGCTCCAATAATTTCCCTCCGAGGAGGAGTTCCACAGGTTTACGTATTTGGCGGAAGCGTCGTCGTACGCCTCCACGTGGTCGCTGGAATAAGTGCAATCCTCCGAAGCACCGTGGTTGCCTGTGAAATTGTTTTTGTACACATGGAATCCCGACGTGGACTCAAAATATATTCCGTACTCCGTGTTCTCCGTTATATTGTTCTCCTCGATATATCCGTTGCTCACCTGGTGGAACTCTATGCCCCTGTAATTCCAGCCGATTACTGAGTTGTATATGTTTACTTGTTGACCGTTGTACATTGAAATACCTGCCATACCGTTGTTTGAGCAGTTCACATTTCGGATTGTAAGGGAAGAGATGTATTGTGCAAATATGCCATAGTTATCATTGCCAGTAAGCTTTGAATCCTCAATGGTGATATTACTTGATTCATCGATGCTTATGCCGGAGTTGTAATTTTTGACGCTGGCTATATCGTATATACTCATATCCTCGCCATTGAACTTGTACACTGTGATTCCGCTATTGCTTTCGTAAACATAGCCGGATGAGCTTCCAGAGGTGTAATTGATGTACATGTGGGTAATCTTGAAATGCACCCCGTTAGATATGTTTCCCACGTAGAGTCCATAGCCGGCACCGCTGCCATTTATTCTCAATCCTGCGATAAGATAAGCGTAGAGATAGCTGCCATCTCCGCCTATGTATCCGTGGTCCCAGTCTAAATCTCCGATGCTATCAATATGAATGGGGTCATGCTTCATCAAAATATATGGATAATGATCCATGGCACTTCCTCCGTAAATCGGATACGGGAAATCGTTAATCCAATCATGGTTTGCATCGTTCGTATTGTTATTGAGTGCCCAGTCGTACCAATAATTTCCTTCTGTGGTGGAGTTCCAGTAATTAGTTCCGTCGTCGTAAGCCTGCCTCTTAGCAGGGTTATAATAATCAAAAGTGCCGTTGTTGTAAATAATTTTATTTCCGTAGATATGCAATCCAGAGGAGGATTTTAGTTCTATTCCGTAGTGCGAGTTGTACGAGATTCCGTTGTTTTCGATCGTCGTCTTATGGCTGCTTTCCGCGTATATACCTATATCATTTCCGAACACATAGTTATTCACAATCGTAGCGCTCAACGAAGGATTGTAAGAATCCAAATATATCCCATAGTTGCTGTTTCTGTATATTCTGTTCTCTGATATTGTTGCTGTAATTGCGGTTCCATATATTCTCAAACCATACATATTATCGTGGATTTCGTTGTACTCCACAACGGATAACTTCGAGTAATCATATATACCATAATACACATTATTGTAAATGGACGAATGCTCGATGTCTACGCGATACACATTGTAAATATCAATGCCGTAATCTGCACTTGTGGCCTTGACATTATAAATTCTGAATTCTCGTGTTCCATCACCGTTAAGATACACACCGTATGTTGAGTAAAAGAATCCCGTGAAATAGGTATAGTTTGCTGTTTTATTCCAGCCAACGATATAATAATATGTTCCATCATAGCCCACGATTCCATAGGCGGTTCCCGTACTTCTGAGCTTTTCCCTGTTTGTGTAGTCCATGTAAATTGGTGCTGGACTAAGTGATACGTCTCCATTATGCCATCCTGCTACGGTGAAATTTACCCATCTAACCGGATGATTATCCTCTATATTGCCTCCGTCGAATTTATATGCCCAGTCCACCACGCCATCATTGTTCATATCATTTGTTCTGTTATTGTTCACCCAGTCGTGGTAATAATTGCCATTGCCGTACGGGCCGTAATTTGTGAAATTGCTGTACTTCTCGGCGTAAACCTGCACATGCGCCGGATCGTATGAATCAGAAGAGGCATGGTTTTCGTAAAATATGTTTCCTGCAAAATCAACCTGCGAGTATGTGTTATTTTTAAGTGATGCCGCATAGTAAGTATTTTTGAAGAATGAGGTTTGATAAACCCAGAGATAAAGGCTATCGAGTCCAGATGGCATGTTTATCCCTTCGTAGTTGTACGATATTACATCGCTGTAGACGTATACGTAATTGTTGTTTCCTCCGATAAACACACCCCAGTGCCCCTGATGCTCTATGGTGCTGTTGAAAACCTTCACTGCGGAGTTATGATACACGAAAACACCCGTGGCCCCGCTCGCACCATCGTGAATCCATGTCCTTTCTATGTACACCTTCCCGGATTCGTCGTTAACCGCAATTCCATTTGCATAGCAATTGTACACATCTAAATTTTTCACATACACATTGATACCCGTATTATTGATTATGAGGCCATTACCCTGATAGCCCCAGAACGATGAACTCGTGGTTGAGACGTTGTGAATGATTAATCCGTCGATTATAAGATTATGTGTGGATTCCACGCCGTCTATGAAGAGCCCGTAGCCAGCTTTTGTATTACCTACATAAGTTCCGTTAAGCTCCAGTCCGCTCATTATGTAACTTCCATCGGGATCCCATCCCACGAAGCCATTGTAACCTCCCAGTGTGCTCAATGACAGATTCATTATGCGTAATGGAGCATGATGCAGTCCTTTCATAGGTGCTTTGTCTATGTTTCTAATATATGTGTAATCGCTTACATCTGGGATGTGATAGTACCATGGAATAACCATATTGCCAGTGTTCTTATCGTAATTGGTGTTGTTGTTCATTGCCCAGTCGTACCAGAAATTTGAATATATGTTCACGGATTCGTTGCATCCAGAGTCTTCAGTTGCCTGAGGATGATTTTCGTCATACCTATCCGTAGCACCATTATTTTTGTACGCGATGTTATACTCAAAAATGAATCCCTTTGGCCTTGAGTTCTCCACCCTCAAACCTTCCCTCGTGTTCATCCCTATTCCATTGTAGTCTATGTTAAAAGTTACGCTATTAGAATTGTAGCTTATGTTGCTAATCCTTAAACCGATTCCGTTGCGGAATATCATATTGTTTTCAATGCGAAAACTCTCGTATGCGATGTTGTTGATGTAAATTCCAGCTATGCCATTCCCGTATATTCTGTTGGCGCCGTAGCTTATAAAATTGTTTCCTATCTTAAAATTCAAGTTCGTGTCTCCTCCGTAAACGTAAATTCCGTAGGCTGAGTTGCTGTATATTGTGTTATTATATAGGTACGCGAAGTGGTCAGTTAGTGAGTTCTGAACATTGTATATCACAATGCCCGCCATTGGATTGTACACATCATCAACGCTTCCCGTGTCCGCGCCGTAAATTGTGCAATTCTCTATTATGAAATCCAAGCTAACATTTCCTATGTAAATTCCTGCTCCCTTGCCAGCAGCGTTGATTACCCACCCCGAGATTATATACGGATCCACCGATGTTCCTGAGCCGCCTGTGACTCCATTCGCCGCTGTGAAATCCGAGTTCTGGTTAATTCTTATCGGAGCGTGTGTGGCGCGGAGTGTATTTACCGGCGTTCTTGCTTTATGGTTTTGTACTCCATTCATGCCGCTTAGCACTGCAAAGTTTCCAGCAATCATCAATCCCCAAATCAATATCACAAACACCTTCTTTTGCACGAGATCACCGGTTATTAAATGTAAAAATCCATATATAAAATTATTTGATGCATGCATCATCTATATAAATAATCAGTTAATAAAAATAAAAGAGAATGTTAATTTTTTCTTCTTCGCACTGCGATTCCCATAGCAATTACTAAGAGGATAGCTACTATGAGTGTGTTAAGCTCTGGTACGGATTGGCATCCTGGTTTATGGTCTTTTGCCACGTAATTTGGTCCCGGGTCGAGCTGATACGGTGTACCCTGATTCCAGTCGCTCCAGCAGTTGCCCTGCGAAGTGTCGTTCCAGGAGTTTGTGTATTCTGTGTTCTCATCATCGTATGCCTGTATGTGATTTGAATCGTATGTTCCATCCCCCGATGCACCGTGGTTTTCATAGAATATATTGCCGTATACCTCAATGTCAGATGAATGAGAGAGATATACTCCGTAGTTTGTGTTCTTACTTATATTGTTGCTATTTGTTATCCCACCATGGGTTACATAGTAGAAGTATATTCCATCTCCCTGATTTTCGGAAATATTGGAATACGATATGTAAATTTGCTGTGACTTGAAGGCTAAAATTCCATGATGCTGGTTTCCACTGAGTACTGTGTTGGTTATTGTGACATAGTAGGAATTTGAATATATGTATATCCCATCGTAATTGTTGCCATCAAAATACGAATCTCTTATTGTTATATCGTATGAATTCCCTATATCGAGTCCGTCGTAGTAATTGTACCCTGAAGAACTTCCGTATATTTGAAAGTCCATCCCTGTGAAGTTGTAGACTATTATTCCGGAACCGCTGTGATACACGTTGTTCATGTTTCCAGTGGATACAGATGCCACAATAACATGATCCAAGCGAAGGTAGATGTTCCCTGAAAGGTTACCCACGTATATTCCGTAATCATGGCCGTTCCCATTGTACATAAAGCCAGTCATTAGGTATGGGTACTCGGAGCTTCCGTCTCCGGCCACGAAGCCGTGGTTCCAGTTCAAATCGTCGAAGCTCTCTATTCTCGTTACCGTGTGATCTCTGTAAAGATATGGATGGCTGTCTTCGCTATTGCCCCCGTACACATGGTATGGATAATCCACGATCCAGTCATAGTTTGCGTCGTTAGAATCGTTGTTGTTTGCCCAGTCAAACCAGTAATTTCCATAGTGGGAATCGTTCCAGTAGTTATTTCCATTATCATACGCTTGAATCAAATAGGGACTGTAGGAGTCGTGGGATGCATTGTTCTCATAGAATGTGTTGTTGGATATGTAATTGGAGTTGCTGCTGTGCAATTCCACGCCATAATGAGTGTTCCAAGCGAAGCCGTTGTTATTAATGAAAGTATCCGCGATGCTTGAGCCATATAGACCAACATCGTTGCCGAATACGTAGTTGTAGAAAACGTTAACTTTAAAGAATGCAGAAGAGGCAGAAACGGCCTCCAGGTATATGCCCTGCGCAGTATTCCTGTATACCCTGTTCTCGTATACCAGTGTGTAATAAGATGCTCCCTCCACTTCAATACCAACGTAATTGTTATAGATTTTGTTGTAGTCAATCCCGTTTATCTGATTATAGCCTTCCCATATTCCAGTGTACTTATTATCTTTAATCACAGAATTCTTCACTTCGATTAGATTAGCACTGCTTACGGATATTCCGTATCCAGAGTTGTCGATAAGTACATTTGATACTATGAATGATTTGCTTTTATCTCCGGATATATACAATCCATAATCTATTCCCAAATTATCAGTGTAATTTTCTGTATTGTGCCATCCAACAATGTAATAATATGTGCCGTCGTAACCCGTGATTCCATATCTGGTACCAGTGTATCTCAGAGCATCGATATTCGTGCTATCCACGTACATTGCTGCAGAGGAAGAAGTATATGGGTAATTATATCCATGAAAATCAACATGAGTCAAAGCCTTATCTTTTAGATTTCCACCTCCTAAGGGATACTGATCTCCGCTCACAGTTTTATCGTTTACCCAGTCGTGGTAATAATTTCCATAACTATCCGTAAAATTACTATAATCATCCGCGTACGCCTGAATATGTGATGAGTCATAAGTATCCCCAGCACCGTTATTATGGTAAAATATGTTGTTCTCCATGTATATCGAAGAGTTCGTATTTTTGTTGAATTTTACTCCGTATCCAGTATTCTCAAAGAATGAAGAATATTCGATATCTATGGATAGGGCGTTGAGATTATTAGCCGTAATTATTCCCACCTCATTCTTCTCAATAACCATATTGTGGAAAGATACTATGATTTGTGGAGATGTCGCTTCTGTATTTGTGGCATCCACGTAAACTCCCCAGTGTGTATTGCTTTCTATTGTGCTATCGTCTATGAATAGGTGTGGGGAGTAACTTCCGGTTATGTATATCCCAACATCATTTTTGAATATCCAGTTATTATAAGCCCGAACGGGATACTCTAAATTTGAAAACCCTAATCCGTTATGCTCACACCCATACACGGTGGTATTGTATATGTATACGGTACTCACCGTTCCATTAACTGCTATTCCATTGCCCATGTACAACCATTCTGTAGCACCTGATTGGGTGGTGATATTATGGGCAATGACCGAAGAGATGTATATGTCGGAATAACGTAGAAGAGTATTAATCAAAATTCCATAGCCACTTGCACTTCCTCCTATTTCCCAGCCAAGAATGCGGTAATATTTTCCATCACCTTCAACCACACCGGTAGCAATGTTGAAAGTATGATTTTCATCGGGAACACCACCATTCTGAGTCATGTAAATTGCGCTATGATGCACACCCTTCATGGGGTACGGGTCCTGAGCTCCGGTGAATTTGTATGGCCATGGGATTACAAAATTGTTGTGGACCATATCGTAATTTGTATTGTTGTCCATTGCCCAGTCGTACCAGAAATTTCCGTTGCTCGTGGATGCGTCGTACCATGTTATTCCCGAGCTACCTGATTGATACGCCTGCACGTGAGAGGAATCGTAATGTTCTGTAGCCCCATTATTGTTGTAAATCACGTTGCTGTATATGTTTCCGTTCTGAGCGCCGTTTAGATAAATTCCGTAATTTGCGTTCTCTCCAATTCCGTTCCATGTTATATCAAAATTTGTAACCGAGCCTAATTGCACACCGTAACTATTGTTCCATATATTGTTGTATGTAACTTCAATATTGTTTGCGGAAGAGGAATAAACCCCCGCTCGTCCGTTATTGTATATTCTGTTAATAGAGGAGCCAACGCCATAAACTCCTATGTGTAACTTCTCCGTTGTTGTGGTATGGGTTATCACTATTCCCGCTCCGCTGTTGTCGTGGATAGAGTTAGTCTGGATATATATGTCTGTGGCCTTTGCGTTGTATATTGTTATTCCGGCGTTCTGATGATACTTGTCGAAATTACCCCCGTTTGCGTTGAACAGTTCGCAGTTTTCAATGGTGAAATTTTTCGTTGTGTTTCCGATATATATGGCGATCCCTTTTCCTCCGCCGTTGATTACCCATCCACTAATTTTATATGGCGAGGTAACACTTCCATCTCCACCAGCCACTCCATGGTTAGAATCAAAATCTCCATCTCCGTTTATTCTTATCACATCATGGTTTGCTTTGGGATATAGATCGCTCATATGTTGATGGTCTTTGTTGTTTATGTTTGCCGTTTCAACCACTGCAAAAGCTGTAATAATAAAGATACTCACTACAACTACTATTAACATCTCGTTTTTCATAGATTCACCCACATATAGTAAAGTACATTCATTAGATAAATATATTTGATGCATGCATCATAATTATAGATTATTTGCTAAAATAAATATTCATGTTGAAAATCATTTGGTGGCGTCCTTTACGAGAGTGCTGTAACTTTGTTGGTACATAAAATAAAAAAAGAAAAAATCAGTGCTTTCTTTTCCGCACAGCGATTCCCATGGCCACGACCAAGAGTATGGCCACTAAGAATGCATTCAGTTCAGGTACAGTGGCGCATGAGTTGGGCATGTTGTCCCTCGCTGTACTTCCGGCTATATCGTAGTATCCGGAACCATCGTAGTCGCTCCAGCAATTCCCCTGCGAAGTGGTGTTCCATGAATTATAATTTCCCCCGTCGTCGTATGCTTGAGCATGCGCTGGATCGTAGTTTCCATCGTCCGAGGCTCCGTTGTTCTTCACGAATGTGTTGTGATATATTGCATATCCATAGGTGTTCACCAGAGCAACTCCGTATTTAGCGTTGTTGATGTACGTATTGTTGTATATGCTGTTGTAATCATAATCCTGCGTGCTCGTTTGGTAGAACCATGTTCCGTTTGCTCCGTTCTCGTAAAACATGTTGTTTTCAACGCTTAGCTCGCCGCATCCGTACGCATGAAAACCATCTTCTAAGTTATTGCTCATATTTGAATTTGTTATTTCCAGATATCCTGTATCCGTTGCGTATATTCCGTGGATTCCGTTGTATCCAAAGTATGATTTAATCACGCTTATACCCACTCCCTCGTTTATGAATATACCGCTTCCACTGTTGTTCTCGGAGACAACATTCTCGATGGTCATATCCCATCCAGAGTACTTGTAAACTATGAGTCCGGAGTTGCTATAGTATGTGTTTCCACTTCCTCCAGAAGCTGAGACTAAGTAGCAATGGTCGAACATCACCGATTTTGATACGTTGCCCATGTACATTCCGAATCCCGCGCTACTGCCGTTTATGTACCATCCAACGAAGAGATACGGGTGAGAATCGAGTCCGCCGCCTATGTATCCATGCGCCCAATCAAAGTCCTCGGAGCCGTCAATCCTTATGGATTCATGCCTCCGAAGGAGATATGGATGCTCATCATTGTTTGAGCCGCCTGCGATTGAATACGGATGATCGACAATTAAATCGTGGTTATTCTCGTTCGTATTATTATTCATGGAGAAATCGTGCCAGTAGTTTCCTTCCGTGTTGGAGCTCCAGTAATTGGTTCCATCGTCGTACGCTTGGGAATTGCTGGGTGAATACGAGGTGGATGTTCCGTTGTTGTAATAAAACGTGTTGTTGTATACGTAATTTCCGTTGCTGCTCTTTAATTCAACTCCGTAATTTGTGTTGTATGCAAATCCATTGTCTCTTATGTATGTTTTTGCAAGTTTGGAGCCGTATATTCCTATTTGGTTTCCGTATATGTAATTGTCGTGTATGAAGAAGTTTGAAGTCGGTGAATAGGTTAGTAAAAATGATATTCCTGTGTCGCCGTTTTTGTATATTTGATTCCCGTATATGTTGCCTCCCCCGTCGTAGAAGTAGAATTCTATTCCTTCAAAGTTTCCGTGAATTTTGCTGTGTGATATCGTAATGGAAGGTACTTCGGTTATGGTTATCCCCCTCATATCGTTCTTTGTCACTTCCGCATTTTCTATGTTCACCTCGTTCACGTACCATATGTTCATGCCTTCGTTGGCGTTGTCCACCTTTACATTGTATATATTAAACGATTTTTTGTTTCTGACGGTGTCTAAGTATATTCCGTAGGTATTCGAACTATCTGTGTAGTTCTTCGTTTTGTGCCATCCTATGATGTAATAATCCGTGCCATCGTAACCCACAATGCCGTAGGAAGTGCCCCTATCGTTCAGGTGCTCCAAATTGTAATGGTTGGCATATATTGGTTCAGGCTCAACTATGTGACCGTATCCATTGATGTTTTGGTACACTTTCACTCCCATGAAATTCACCCAGATTTTTGGGGAATTATCCATTATACTCCCTCCGTAGAACTTATATCCCCAGTCCACGACGCCGTCGTTATTTTTGTCGTTGCTTCCGTTATTGTTGACCCAGTCATGGTAGTAATTGCCCCGGGTGTGTGTGTTTATGTCGTAATTGCTGAAATTGCTGTACTGTTCCGCGTACACCTGCACATGCGAGGAGCTGTATGTGTCACTGGCCCCGTTGTTCTCGTAAAATACGTTGTTTGCAAAGCTCATATTGGAGTTTGTGTTTCTCTTCAGGGAAAATCCGTATTCGGAATTCTTGAATAACGAGTTGTAATATGCATGAATAGTTACATTATCCAATCCTGATGCCGTGGCTATTCCACGGAGATTGTACGCTATGATGTTGTTGTAAAGTGAGAGATTAACGTTGTTTCCTCCCATGTACACGCCCCAGTGGCCCTGGTGCTCGATGGTGCTGTTGAACATGAACAGCTTCTCATTATCGCTGTATGGAAACAGCCCCGTGGCGCCGTCCGCTCCATCATGTATCCACGTTTCATCTATTAAAACATCCGCCGAGACATGGTTGACTCCGATTCCGTTGGCATGGCAGTTGTATATGTCCATGTGAGAGACGTAAATAGAAATCATATCTGTGTTGTTTAGTATCAGACCATTTCCCATGAGGGTCCAGTGGGTGGTGCTTGCCAGCGAAATGTTGTGTATGATCATACCATCTATGCGCAGCTTATCATTTATGTTCAATCCATCGAAATACAGCCCGTAGCCGGCGGGTGAGTTTCCGATGGTACCATTTATTTCGAGCCCGGTGAAAACATACGCGCCTGTATGGTCAAATCCTACGTATCCATTCTGCGGGGTAAGAGTTGTATCGTACAATAGCTCCTCGATTTTAAGCGCGTCGTGGTGAATGCCTTTGAGCGGGTATGAATCGTTATTTCTAACCACGGAGTAATCGTTAATATCTTTAATTGGATATTTCCAGGGTATCACGAAGTTGTTATGCGGCATGTCGTAATTTGAATTGTTATTCATTGCCCAGTCGTACCAGAAATTCCCTTTGTTCTCGGAGTATCCCCAGTACCAATTCACATAGGAAGATGAATCCTGCGTCGCCTGGGGATGATTCCCATCATATTTATCAGTTGATCCGTCATTTTTGTAAAACAGGTTCTCGTAAACACTAACATCGTTTGTTTGCACGACTCTCACACCTTCCCGAGCATTTAAGCTTATGCCGTTATTTCCAACCTCCACAAACCCTGAGCTCTGAGAGTTTTGCGATAAATTTACCCCTACCTGATTTTGGAATATGACGTTGTAAGTTATTATGATTCCGTAGTGTGCCGAATTTGTAACCATTATTCCGTCTTTGTGATTTTCGTAAATCTGATTGGATTTCCCGTAGGTACCGATGGAAATTTCGGTGTTGCTGCTTATATCGTTCATGTATATTCCGTAGTCGTTGGAGGATATGCTGCATTTTTCAATGTGCACGTACTGTCCCTTTATGTTGTAAAGCACGATCCCACCTCCGACGTTATATACGCTTCCCCCGTACAATGCCCCGTAGAAGACTCCGTAATATATGGTGAAATTCTTGGTCACATTTCCGATGTAAATGGCTGCTCCTCCTCCGTTGGCGTTTATGTTCATGTCTGTTATGTTGTATGGATTGCTCGCAGACCCATCTCCCGTCACATATTGATCGGTAGCTTCCAAATTTGCAAAGTCCGCATCGCTGTCTATTCTTATTGGCGCGTGTATCCCCTTTGGTTCATCGCTCTGCGCTTCTCTCCCCTGGTTTTGCAATGGTCCTAAGCTCATAAACAGGACCAAATTCCCTGCCAGCAGTAAAATCATTATAATCCCAATCACCACATACTTTTTCAAATTATCACCGGTACCCTATCGTTAAATTGATATATAAATGCAATTGATGCATGCATCATCAATTAAAATTATTTGTATAAAAGAATATCACATTTTTCTCTCCAGTACCCCATATTTTCCCGCTGGAAGAAATTCAGGGCGCGCTCGGCCATTTTTATCATTTTTTCTTTTTCTCCCATCTTATTCAGGAGCTCTGCCCACAGACATTCCACCATTGCGAGATTTGCAAGCTCTCCCATACTGCGATAGAGAGAATACGCTGACTTAAGTTTATTTTCTGCCATTTCGTATCTGCTGGTGGCCATGTAATATGTTCCCAGAACATAGTTGATCTTCGCTCTTAATTCTCCTTTCATCTCGATCTCCTTTTTTTCCAAATTCTCCGCTAATGTATCCAGTTCCTTTTCTCCATTCTCCAGGTGCAATCTCAAACGTAGTATTTCCGATTCGCTCAGGCATTCCGTGTTCTTTATTTCATTTCCTATTTCCATGCATTTTTCCAGATATTTTTTAGCCTCTCCGAATCTTCGTAGGTAAATCAGGATATCGGAAATAGAAGTATACACGTGGCATAGCCCCCACAGGTCGGAGTTGTGTGTGAAAATTTCCTCTGCTCGATTCAAATAGGAGAGAGCTTCTTCGAAGTAACCCTGCTCGGTGAGGATGTTTCCAATATTTAGATAAGTAACCGCTAGGGAATCATAGCTTTCGATTTTTTCGTATATCTCCTGTGCCTTTTTGAAATAGTTAAGTGCCTTTCTCAACCTTCCGCGCTTGTGATGCACAATCCCCAGATTCGTATTAACCTGTGCCAGGCCGTACCTCGTGTTGAACACTTCCTCTATTCTCTTGCTCCTGTCGAAATATTTAACCGCTTTGCTCATCTCCCCTGTCTGAGCCAGAAGGATTCCCAAATTCGTATAGAGTATCGAAAGATAATACTTCTCATTACTTTTTTCCTGAAAAGATATTGCCTTCATAAGATATTCCTTTGCCTCTTCGTATTTACCGTTATAGTACATTATTGTGGCTTTATTTTCCATAACCAGTGCGCATGCCCTTGGATCTTCTATCTCATCGGCCATTTCCTCCATGCGCTTCAGAATTTTTTCCGCCTCTTCGAATTTGCCCATTTTCATCATTAGCCATATTTTCTCGCTTAGGAGCTTTACCTCGATTATCCCTTTTCCTTTATACGACAACCCCTCTTCGATACTATTCAGCGCATCTTTCAGATTGCCACTTTCTCTGTGCACGATGGCCATTTTCAACTGAAGTGATTTGAGCATCTCGGTGTCGGCGGTGTTTTCTAAGGCGATGCGATAAGAATCCAACGCTTTTTTGTACTCTCCCTTTCTGTGGTATATGTCTCCCATGTGTATGGCGATTTTTTTTGTTCTCTCTTCATCTCCTATCTCCCTCGCGATGGAGAGTGCTCTTTCTAACATGGTTATGGAATCTTCGTAGGCGTAAATTTCCTCCGCTTTGAGAGCCTTGATGAAATAGTAATCCACAGCCTTCAGAGGCTCTCCCCCCATCTCGTAATGATAACCCAAATCGACCATGCTTTCTATCTCTTTGTTTCTCTTTGCTATTTCTTCCAAACCGTTAGCTATTTTTCGATGGTAAAGCATTCTAACGCTGGGGTGCATGGTCTGGTAAACCACCATTGAAATCAGAGGATGGGAGAATGTGAATGTTGAAGAAGAGAGGGGGGATAGCATGTTTTCTTCTATGAGTATGTCCAGAGAGTCCAGAATCTCGGTCTCCTTCAACTCCGATACTTTTTTCAGCAGGGCATAGGGGATATTGTATCCAATAACGCTGGAAATTTGAAGAATTCTGCGAGCATTCTCCGTGAGTTTTTTGACCCTTTCGTTGATTATGTCCTCTATGGTTTTTGGAACGGAGAGTTTGGTAAAATCAGACGGATATTTTCTCTCCTGTATGTTTAAAATTCCGTCTTCCATCATTTTTTTGAGAATCTCCACGATGAACAGCGGATTGCCGGCGGTTATCCTTTTAATCTCTTTCACGAAGTACTCCGGTGGTTCTTCTCCGAGCATGAGGGTTAGCATCCCCTTTACCTCGGGGAATTGCATGGCATGAATTTCGAATTCTGTGAGAATTCCATCTCTATGGAGGTTTCTCCTTATGCTTTCAATTATCTCGTTCTTCCATGCGGAACGGTAGGCACCGATTATCAAAATACGGGCATTTCTAATGTGGGTGCATATGAAATAAAGGAGATTCAGAGATGTGGGATCAATCCATTGCAAATCGTCTAAAAATATGGCAATCGGCTTCTCGCTCGATATTTTTTCCATTGCGTCTAAGAGATCATGCCATATGGCAATCCTCTGATACTCTATGGATTCTCCTCCCTCTTCTGGGAGAGTACCGACTTTCTTTATTATGCTCAGGATCTTCTTACGGTTTTTGACCTGCACCTCTTTGTCCCTGAGCATCTCCTC
>WAKX01000030.1 GCA_015523125.1 DHVE2 group archaeon
ACTCATATCTGGGGAAATAGATGAAATTTTGAATCCGCTCAATTACATAGGAGCGAGCAATGAGTTGATTGATAAAATTTTAGAGAAGAGGAAAACATTATATAATTCATAGTTTTGAACTTTTTCCTATGCCTGAAATTCGAAGAGATTACGTAATCGACTCGGAGTGGGTGGTAATATCGCCTGAGAGGAACATGAGGCCTTCAGATTTCAAAGTCAATCCCGCACAAAATTCCGGCACGAGTAAATGCCCCTTTTGCCCCGGGCACGAGAGCATGACTCCCCCCGAAATTTTAGCTTACAGGGAAAATGGGGAGAGAGATGGCGAAGGTTGGTGGATTCGCGTGATCCCAAACAAATATCCGGCGCTTAGAATTGAAGGGGATTTGGATTACAAAGAATCAGGAATAATAAGAAGCATGAACGGGGTAGGGGCTCATGAGGTCATAATCGAAACTCCCGAGCACAACGCAAAACCTTATGAATTGCCCGATAAGCAAATGCACGAAATCATAAGGGCGTACATAGACCGCTATATCGACCTCACCAAAGATAAGAGATTCAAGTACATCCTGATATTCAAAAACTACGGGAAGGACGCAGGGGCATCTCTCTCGCACCCTCATTCCCAGCTCATAGCCACGCCCATGATTCCCCCCAACATAGCAGAAGAGCTGGAAGGGGCGAAGAAATATTACATAAGGAGCAACGGGAAATGCATATACGACGAAATAATAAGAAAGGAGAAGGAGATAGGAGAGAGAGTAGTTCTGGAGAGCGACAATTACATAGTAATTTGCCCCTATGCGTCGCGTTTTCCATTCGAGATGTGGCTTTTGCCAAAGTTCCACGAGGCTCGATTTGAGAAGATAACCCTGAACGATGAGTTCGTTTGGGAGCTTGGCAGAGTTCTTAAAGAGACACTGCGCAAATTATTCGCCACCATTCCCGATGTCCCGTTCAACTACTACATTCACACCTCCCCAATAAACACGAAGAATGAATATAGATATTATCACTGGCACATGGAGATAATGCCCCGGTTGTCCAAACCCGCGGGCTTCGAGTGGGGTACGGGCTTCTATATAAATCCCATGCCACCCGAAAGGGCAGCGGAGATTTTGAGAGAAAAATGAGGGAAGAAAAACATAAAATACCATAACACATTTGAAGGTTGGATGAGAGCTGTTGCTATAATCCTTGGGGCAATGCTCCTCTTATTGCTTTTTCCGTATTCCGCATACGCTCACACATATCATTCCATAACCTGCGATGGGAACATGGATGATTGGAGCGAGGACGAAAGCATGGGAACCGTGAATTCCGCCACTTTTTACATAACATTTGATTTTTACAACATCTACTTTGGATTTCACAGGGGTTCTACTGACAACGATATGTTCATCGCTTTGGATGTGAAAGAGGGAGGCGCGAATAAAAGCTTAAACTGGTACGGTCAGCATGAACTTCCCTTCGATGCGGATTATTATATCGCGATAGAGAACGAGAGCTATGCGTATCTGCTAAAATACAGCAACAACAACTGGACAGAATACCGTTCGTTGAAATCGTTGGGTGGCTATATCAAGGATTGGAACGTGAATATAGAGCTTAAAATCCCCTTAAATTTAATCGGATATCCAAAAAAGGTGAATGTGATAGCATATGGGCAGTGGGAAAACGCGGTCAATGTCTGGTCGGTTTGGCCGACCACCAATCCAATGGGTAAAGGAGAGCAGAATTTCTCCAACTACATATCTCTACCAATAAAAGCTGGCATTCATCCCTCCGATTACAAATACGGTGTGAAATTTGCAAAGCCAAAGTTCAACATCGATGGGTACCTGACGGATTGGAGCGGGGATTCAAATCTCACCAAAATAGAGGATAGCAGCGAAGACTCCGCCGGAGATTTGGAGAATGTGGTGGAGAACGAAGTCTACGAGCTTTACGTGACATGGGACGATAATTATCTTTACGTGGGATACGAGTACCGCACGGGTGTTTGGGGTGACAGCAAGTACGATAACGGAACTATGGTGTTCATAGACTCAGATTCACCTTGGAACGACGGAACTACGAGCTTAGACCACATGAACGTCTGGCCTCGAAAAATAGATTTTGGAAACTTCAGATGCGAATTCTTCTACGGCAAATGGGATGAGCAGAAGGGAAACTTTTACCATGTTCTAAGCGAGAATTTCTCCCAGGACATATCCTACGACTTCATCGTGGCTACCACGGGGGGCAACGGGGTCAGAGGCGACGTTGAGATGGCAATTCCTTGGTACGTGCTTTATGGTAAAAATTACAAAAGCGCTATGTACAACACCACCGGCGTGAAAATCTCCCTTGCGGTGGTGGGGCATGACAACGAAACGGCATTGGATACGATACCAGATGTTGGCGATGTGACGAAGAACACCAATTGCAGCGATGAAGTTACCATAGATTACTTCTACAACACTGGAAAGATTTTCTCACCGGAACCTTTGAAAATAGAGAATTTGACTTATAATTTCAATGGCGAAGGGGTAAATATATCGTGGGAAACTAACAGAGACGCTAATACCACCCTAACATTCGAATCAAATGGTGCATATAAAAATTACTCCTTTGAAGCAAATAGAACTTTCATAGTAGAGATTATGGGTGTAACCAACGATACCCCGTTCAACATAACCGTGAAAGCGGAGGATATTTACGGCAATATCGCCACGGAAGTTTTGGAGCACAAGGTAAACGAAAAGAACGAAGGAAATGAAACCAAGGAGAGCGGAGGAAAAATAGATTTGATTTACGTATCTATCTTAGTTGCCGGAGGGATAATAATTGTTGGTGAAGTGTTAATATACAGGAGGAGAAAAAGATGAAATGGTGGGTAACAGCCCTGATTTTGTTAATCATAGTTTCTGGTATTCCGTACACATCAGCTAAGACATATCACAGCATCGTTTGCGACGGGAAGCTCAACGACTGGAGTTCCGATGAATATTTGGGGGAGGATGCGTACAAAGAGGCATATCTAACATGGAATTCCACCTCGCTCTTCTTCGCGTGGAACGGAACGGCGTGGGACAATGAGGGAGATCTTTTTATTTATTTGAACACCTCCTTAGGAGGAAGCACCGCATCTTATTCCTGGAACGGCATATCTTCCCATGTGCTCCCCTTCGCAGCCGATTACTTCCTCGCAGTGGAGAAAGGTTTTGATGTGCATCTGTACTCCTGGAATTCAGATTGGAATGAAGTTAGCTACACCGGCAAAAATTATATTGGATGGAGCGGAAATAAAACAACGGAAATCGAACTGCCTCTTAAGGATATAGGAAATCCTAAAGCGGTGGATGTTTTAATCTTTGCGCAGTGGGAATCAGAGGATCGGGTTTGGGCGTCGTTTCCAACGAACAACCCCTCCGGGAATTCGCCAAGCGTGCATTTTTACTCTTATTACCACTTCGATTTAACATCCGACGTGAGTCCAAATGACCCGTCCCATATAATAACCATAGTTAACGAATCAAACGCTCCGAATCTTGATATAATTCACCCCATGGAAGGGGAGTTGATAAACACAACCTCATACACGATCATGGCTCGGGCCAACGATGATACCGCCGTAGATGACCTCAAAGTGCAGATTGATTCCTCTCCTCCGGAAGAAATGTACGGGTTGGGCAATGGAACATGGAAGTATCAGTGGGGCAACTACACCAAAGGGAACCATGTGATAAAGGTATACGCTTACGATGTATGCGGCAATGTGGCGATAAAAGAGGTAAACGTAACCTATGAAGGGGGGAACGGGACCAATCCAAATGCAATAAATCTTGCAATCATTTGGCACATGCATCAGCCATTATACAAAGATCTATCCACTGGGAAATATTTGGCTCCGTGGACCAGGGTGCACCTTGTACAGGAGTACGTAGACCATGCGTTTATCTTAAAAGAGCACCCGGACATGAAGGTAACAATAAATTTTGTGCCCGCTCTCCTATACCAAATAGAGGATGTTGCCCGGGGTAATCTCACATACCGCGATGGAAAATACGTACTGGAAAACTACACCGATCCCCATTTACAATTAGCTCTTAAAACATTAAACGGGGGAGTTGCATCCCTTTCCCAGGAAGAGAGACAGAAAATTGAAACGGAATTCTTTTGGATTGCGGACTGGATATTTCACGATAAGGATCCGTTGAATATTTATTATGCCTCCCTCGCAAATAAAGTGGATAAAGGAAAACAACTGAGCGAGCAGGAAATTTTGGATCTGGAAGTTTCTTATTTCCTGTTGCAGATTAGCAAACCCCTAATCGAGGGAAAGTACGGGAAGCAGTACATGGACTCTAAACTCTGGGGCATGCTAAATCAAAGCGGGGGATTCTCAAAAAGTGATTTGGCATACGTGATTCAAAAGCAATTCGACATCGCCAGAATCGTACTGCCTACCTATAGAAGTATAAAAAACGCCGAGTTCACCTGCTCTCCATATTACCATCCCATAATGCCCCTTCTTTTAATGCCGGGGTGGATTGGGCAGCAGGGTGGAGTACACGTACATAAGGGGGTATGGTATAACGATACAATCTGGCAATTAAACGCTGGAAAGAAAGAATTTAAGGAGGTTTTTGGATATTATCCTGATGGGCTATGGCCATCAGAAGAGGCAGTTTCACAGTCCGTTATTAAACCTGTGAATCAAACAGGATTTAAATGGATGGTCTCAGATACCTATGTACTTGACAAATCCGGATACGATGTCATAGACAAGGGCAGTGATTTCATAAAGAACCCCGATTACATGTATCAGGCATACATAGCAGAGGATGAAAAGAACCATTCCTCCGTGTACATGGTGTTCCGCGACCGCGTGCTTTCGGACCGCATAGGATTCGTGTACAATCGAATGAGCGCGGAGGATGCGGTTAAAGATTTTATAAACTATGTGGAGCGCGCTGCCACGTACTTTCCGGATCCCCAGAATCACTTGGTAGTAGTGGCTTTAGATGGGGAAAACTGGATGTTCATGAACAATCCTTCCTACGAAGATAACGGTAGGGATTTCCTCAACATGCTCTACGAGAAGGTATCCGAGGATCCAAATATCAGACCGGTGACAGTGAACGAATTCTTAGAGAAGCATGGGGCCACGGGAAAAATAACTCATTTAGCCACTGGTTCATGGATGGACGGGAACTTACTCACATGGGAAGGAGAGCCTGATGAAGACACCGCTTGGAATTGGTTAGCAGAGGCAAGAAGGGAATTGGTGAATTACACGAAACTCCACGGTAATGATTCACATGCCATGGAGGCTTGGCAATCTCTGTATCCTGCTGAAGGTTCAGATTGGTTCTGGTGGTACGGAACTGACGAAACTACGAGGGACGAACCCATGTTTGACCATCTCTTCAAGACGCACCTCATAAATGTTTACAGGGCCATAGGGGAAAATCCACCCATATACCTTACCGCTGAAATCAAAAAACCACAGAATCCGGATAGAATTGGGGGTGCATTTACCCCAAACGTTGATGGAAAGATGGAGAAAGGATGGAGTAAAGCTTTCCTGTACAACGACTCAGATACGAACGACTCCTTTGGAATAAATCAACTCTATGTTACCTATGATCCGCAATCTCTGTACTTTTTAATCAAATTGAATAGTCCTGCTAAAAATTTCATCAACAGGGATGTTGATCTCTCGCTGTACTTTTCCACACCGAGCCCAGAAAATATGAATCTTCCCCACATAAACTACATGCCCGTATATGGAACCACCGCCTTAGGATTTCCCGTAAAATACAGGGTCATGGTTTCGTTCTCTCAGGTGTTGAGCTCGGGTAAAACCACAATAGCCGTTTTCAAAGCACAGGGTGATGGGAAATGGGTATTTACAACATCAGAGCAAACCGCAGCCATTGGAGATTACGTGGAAATAGGAATACCTCTAAATGATGTGGGGTTGAACATGGGTGAATTCGTCTATCTGGACGCCGTTACATCTGAGGAGAGAAGCGTTGTGGATATAGCACCAAATTCTCCAGTAAAGCTTTTCATACCCTTTTTGGAAAAGAAAACTTACATTATGACGATTCACGATAATTTGGGAGATGATAACGGGAATGGACATTATATATATCCCACCGCTGGAGACATGTGGCCCAACAAATGGCTATTCGATATAACGGAACTTAGAATATTCAACACTTCCTACGTGCTTGGATTCGAATTCCATTTTCGCTCCATGGGAAAGGTGGTAAATGGTAAACCCATATGGAATCCGAAGTACCTGTTCTCGCAGCAGATGATAAATATATACATCGATGCTGATAGAAAAAAGGGAAGCGGAAACATAAACATGCTTGAGGGTGCTTACGCTCAAGTTCGAGATGATTTCGCATGGGAATACGCAATTTCGGCCAGAGGATGGGACGTGTACTTAGAAAAAAGCGATGGAACAATAGTGAGGAACGGAGTGAGTGCAATAGCGGATTTCAACGAATCAACCAAGACATGGGACAATAACACGGTCACCGTTCGTATTTCTCTGTCTCTGATAGGCCATAACTTCAGGAAATACGGATACGTTATTGTGGTGGGTTCCCAGGACGAGTACGGTCCGGGCAAATGGAGGATAGTAAACAAAAATGTTGGTAGGTGGAACTTCGGAGGAGGCACCGACACGATTTACGACCCGGATATAATCGACATGATCACCCCTGTGGAGGCGAATGAATCATGGATAGATTCACGAACTCAACAGGAGATTTTAGGCTCGTATAACGTTGCGGAGAAAAAATTCGCCGTGGTTCCGGGTATAGTGCTACCCGCAGGTGGAAATGGAGAGGAAAACGAGACAAATGAAACCACTCCTGTAACCAAAGGCGGTTTCCCCTCGGAAATTTACATATCTTCAGGCCTAATAATATTCGCGCTTCTACTTGTAAGCGTACATTTCCTTTGGGTTCGTACCCCAAAAGATAAGAAAAAGAAAATCGCCAAATACGGAAAAATTGGACTCGTGCTTTTCCTGATTGTCGGTTCCATCGCCCTTGTTCTATACTCCCCATCCTCATCTTCTCAGGAGGGTAAAAAAACCATAACGGTGTGGTTCACGTACACACGCGGAAGCAAAGAGTACGACACGTTCATGCGGATGATAGAAGAGTATCAAAGAATGCACCCCGATATAGTTGTGAAAGCGGAGTGGCAGGAGTATAGTGCAGCGATAAACAAATTCATAACGCAGGCCAACGCTGGCAACCCGCCGGATGTGATTAGAATTCCTAACGATATGATAGGCGAAGTGGCGAAGATGGGTTTCTTAGAACCGTTGGACGATTACATGGATCCAACTCTCTGGCGCTCGTACCTGCCCGAATCTCTGGACGCTATGACGTACAATGGCCATCTCTACGCCCTCCCTGCATCTTACGATTCCCTCCTCGTGATTTACAATCGAGATTTAATTAACGGAAATATAAGCAACAATTGGACTTTGAACGATATGATTTCCATCGCCGAAAATTCTTCGGCGGAATACGGACTCGTGTTTCCAACCACCTCTTCGTATTGGTGGTTCCCGTTCCAGTACGGGTTCGGTGGGGAAATATTTCACAATGGGAAGCCGGTGGTGAACGACAACGCCTCTATATCTGCCACCAAATTTATTAAATCACTGGTTTCGAAAGGGATCATGCCCAAAACACCGGTGGATGAGCAGACAATGGTCACCTATTTCAACTCCGGAAAAGCTGCTATGATCATCGAAGGCCCATGGAAGATAAGCGAAATCCAGCTCGCGGTGCCCAACTACGGACTCGCGGTGCTTCCCAAAGCGATTAGGCCACTATCCCCTCTTATAGGATACAAGGGATACGCAATCGCAAAGGACTCTTCAAATAAAGCCCTTGCTTTCGATCTCATCAGGTTTCTCACATCAAAGGAAGTGGAGATGAATTTTGCGATGAACGCTCATACCTCGCCCACCCGCTGGGATGTTTTAGAAGATCCAAAAGTGAAGAATGACCCCATAATCAATGTGCTTAAAGATCAAGCTGCCCGAGGGCAAACTTACCCCAACGTGCCTGAGATGAGCATAGTTCAGGAGAAGGTCACCGAAGCATTGGGCAAAATTTACGAGACTGACATGCCTGTGGAAGAAGCTCTGAACATCGCGCAGGAGCAGATTGAGGAGAAGATAAGGGAGGTGAACGGGTGAAACTCAAAATATTCGCGGCGCTTCTTCTCTTTGCTTTGCTGCTTCCAGGGGTAATGGGTAATATAGTGGACATTCATGCAACATCGGCCACTGTAGAGTGGAAAACAACCGGCGCGCAGCGGTACGATGTGTATTTGAAAAATTCCACTACCAATTTCTCTCTGTATGATTCCGTATATGTGGGGAATGCCACGGGTTACGAAGTGAGATTCGTTGAGTATTTCTCAGACTCATGGCACTACGCCCGGTGGGAAGGCCGCTGGATAGTGATTCCGAACAACGCCACGAAGATCCGCTACTCCCTAGGAGGATTGCAGGAGAACACAAAATACGAGGTGCGCGTAGTTGCCAATGGTAAAATCGTTGAGGAAGATTCGTTTACCACGCTCATAAGGGGAAGCGAGGCAAAAAAGAATCCTACGGCAGTTTATCTGAGCATAGCGACCATCGCCGCAATTATGCTCCTTGCTCTTTTCATAATCTCTCGAAAAGATCCGCGGGATGCCAGAAGCGCCTATCTTTACATTCTTCCAGCTCTATTGGGTCTTGCATTGGTTAGCTTTTATCCCGTGATTTACGGCTTTTACCTATCTTTCACGGATTACCGCATGGGGCACGATTTTTCGGCGCATTTCGTAGGATTGCAAAACTATGTGAACATATTCACCAACCCGGATTTCTATTTAGTTCTGAACACAACGGTCATATGGACTATCGCAAATGTGTCAGCGCATGTTCTCATTGGCTTAGCCCTCGCTCTCGTTCTCTACGGGAAGAGGAGGGGGAAAAGTATATACAGAACCCTTCTGCTGCTACCGTGGGCCATACCTGCGTACATATCGATTCTGGTATGGCGCGGTATGTTTGATGCAAACTACGGGCTCATAAATAGAGCTTTAGGTCTTGGAATAAATTGGCTCGGCGAGTTCCCGTACGCGTTCATCGCAGTTCTCATCACGAACATCTGGCTGGGGTTCCCGTTCATGATGATGATGTTCTTAGGGGGATTGCAGGGGATACCGAAGGAATTATACGAAGCCGCAGACATAGATGGATTCACCCGCTGGCAGAAGTTCAGGCACATAACACTTCCCATGCTGAAGCCCGTGATAACCCCCGCCGTTTTGATGGGTTTTATATGGACGTTCAACATGTTCAACGTCATTTATCTCATGACCGGCGGCGGGCCTCAGGCCGCGGGACGATTTTCTGCGGGACAAACCGATCTGCTTATCACTTTCGTGTACAACAAAGCATTTCGAGATTGGATGTTCGGGTATGCCGCCGCGTACTCAGTGGTGATTTTCCTCATAATACTAGCCTTCAGTGTCAGTTACTCTAAGTTCACAGCATCTGTGAACAGCGAAATGAGAAGGGAAAGGAGATTTAGACTCAACAAGAAAAACGCACTTAGCGTGGCTTTCTCACTGTATGCGCTGGTATACGCTCTTTCATTCGCGGGAGTAATTTCACTCCCCATAAAAGAGCCGGCCACATACCTCCTATTCTTCCTGTTCATCGTTGCAATATTCGCGACCAGAAAGAACTACCGAGAAGCGTACCTTTATCTCACCCTCGTACTCTTCATTGATTTCGCCCTCGCGGTATATTATTGGCTCCTCACAGACATAAGGGCGTACGGGTTCTACGGATTCAATTTGCTTTCACTATTGGACATCTTCCTTCTGCTCTATTTCTTCACCTCAAACATCAAAGAGGAATTCGGGGGAAGGGCGATCAAATTCGAAATAAGAAGGGAATTCATAAAGGCGGAGAATCCGTGGTACCCCATAATATTGGCACTCATAGCAATCGCATTCGCCATCGTTTACAGGGGGATTTACGGAATTGTGTTAGCCTCCTCGGCCATAATTTTCCTCGCATATCTATTTCTTCCCAGAGATGAATTGCCCATGCTTGCATCGGCAATTATAGCAACTTCCAGCGTATTTTTCTCGACATACTACGGAAATTTCATTCTATCTATTCCCCTTATCATCTTCGTCCCATCGACGCTTTTGGAAGAAAAGAAAGCGATGAAATACGTGGAGTACCTAGCCACATGGGGATTCCTTTATGGGATGCTCTTCATAATAATCGTGCCAGTGTGGTACATGTTCTGGATATCTGTAAATCCAACCAACACCCTTTTCTCGCCGAATTTGTCTTTGCTTCCCGCCGGAGCCACGTTTAATAACTACATTTATGCGATTCAGAAAACTCCTTTCCTCCTCTGGCTCAGGAACAGCTTAATCGTTGCGGGAGGAACAACCATTCTGGGAATTGTGCTTGCTGTCACCGCCGCCTACGGTTATTCCCGCTTTGATTTTCACGGAAAGAACTCGACGCTCATGCTCTTCCTCGTCGTTCAGATGTTCCCCGGAGTGATAGTGCTCATCCCCTACTATTTGATAATGTACAACCTCGGCTTGGTGGATACTTTCATAGGGTTGATAATCGCTTACGCGGTTACGGCGATTCCCCTCATCGTTTGGATGTCAAAGGGATTCTTCGATTCAATCCCGAAATCCATAGATGAGGCCGCTATGATTGACGGCTGTTCCCGCTTCTCCGCATTCATGCGCGTCGTTCTCCCGCTTGCGACTCCGGGAATTTCCGTGGCCGCTCTATTCTCATTCATAACCGCGTGGAACGAGTTCGTTCTCGCCTATACGTTCATGGGCGAGGAGCATTACACCTTGCCAGTTGGGATTATGCAGTTCGTTGGATTAACGGGAACCACGAGCTCCCAGTGGGGCGTGTTCGCTGCAGTATCCATCATGGTTTCCATACCTGTGGTGCTCGTATTCCTCTCCCTGCAGAGGTACCTCATATCTGGAATGACCTCAGGAAGTGTGAAAGGGTGATAGAATGAGAGTGAAATTTGAAAATGTAAGCAAAAAATTCGGAGAATTCGAAGCGGTCAAAGACCTTAATTTCGAAATAGAGGATGGAGAGTTCTTCGTCATACTCGGGCCATCTGGAAGCGGCAAGACAACGACTTTAAGAATGATCGCAGGTCTGGAGAAGCCAACTTCGGGAAGGATTTACATAGGGGAAAGAGATGTGACAAACTTAGCTCCGAAGGATCGAAATATAGCCATGGTTTTCCAAAATTACGCGCTCTATCCGCACATGACCGTTTACGACAACATGGCCTTTGCACTGAAATTAAAAAAGAGGGGATTCAGAAGAGTCTATACGAAGGATGAGATAGATGAAAGAGTCCATAAAGCTGCGAAGATGCTCCACATAGAAGAGCAATTGGAGAAGAAGCCCGCGCAGCTGAGCGGCGGGCAGAGGCAACGTGTCGCTTTAGGTCGCGCTTTGGTAAGAAATCCCAGCGTTTTCCTATTCGACGAGCCGCTTAGCAATTTGGATGCGAAGCTGCGAGCGGAGATGCGCGTGGAACTGAAGAGAATACATCAGGAACTGAAGGTCACGATGGTTTACGTCACGCATGACCAGTTAGAAGCCATGACACTGGGAGACAGGATAATGGTCTTAAATCGCGGAGAAATAATGCAGATGGACGAGCCAATGGCCATGTACCACAATCCTCGTAATCTCTTTGTGGCCACGTTCATAGGGAGTCCCGAGATGAACATACTGGACTGCGAAATAAAAGAAGATATGCTGGATTTCGGAGATTTTGCGCTTAATATTCCTGAAGAGCTTAAAGAAAAGTTAAAAGAGCACATTGTCTCCAAAGTCAAATTCGGAATTCGTCCGGAGGATGTGATGGACTCGCTGTTCGTAGAGAACAAGGAAGAGCAGAGAATTCGGGTGAAGGTGGACGTCATTGAGCCCTTGGGCTCCGAGATACACGCGCATTTGAAGATTGGAGAGCATGAAATATTGGCGAGATTTCCGCCGGTTGTGAAGGTAAGACCCGGGGAAGAGATGGACGTGGTTTTCAACATGAAGAGAATTCACCTGTTTCGAGATGGGGAGGCGATACTGTGAAAGTGACCATGATGAGTTTGGAATATCCGCCAAATGTTTACGGCGGGGTAGGAGTGCACATAAAAAATCTGGTGAAGCATCTTTCCAAATATGTGGAAGTGGAGATAAGAACCCTCAACGCAAACAGGGAAAACGATGTGAAAGAATACGAGCCATGGGAAATTTTCGATGGAAAATATCAATGGGATAGGGTATTGAGCACATTGTCTCTGAATCTTGCGATGGTTAGGGATCCTGTGGATGCGGATATAATTCACACACATACGTGGTATGCGAACTTAGCCGGCTTCATGGCAAAGAAGTTAAACGGAAAGAAGTTGGTGAGCACCGTTCATAGCTTAGAGCCCCTGAGGCCGTGGAAGAGGGAGCAGATAGGAAACGGGTACGAGCTGAGCGTCTGGATGGAGAAAACGGGGCTGGAGAATTCCGATAAGATCATAGCGGTCTCGAAGGGTATGAAAGAGGACATAATGCGGGTATACGATATTCCGAAAGAAAAGATAAATGTGATTTACAACGGCATAGACGTGGACAAATTCAAAAAAACCGAAAATAGAGAGGTTTTGGACGAATTGGGCCTCGACGAAAATTATGTTTTATTCGTGGGGAGAATGACGAGGCAAAAGGGCATAGACACGCTCATCGAAGCTTCGAAGTACATTGACGGAAAAATAGTTATTGTGACGGGCAAAGAAGATAGCGAAGAAACTTACGAGCACTACAGAAACCTTTTAATGGGGGAGAAGAACATAATCTGGTTCCACCGCTATTTTTCCTTGGATTCCCTTGTTCAATTGTACTCCCATGCCGCAGTTTTCGTGACTCCGTCCATATACGAGCCCTTCGGCATAATTAACTTAGAAGCGCTGGCATGCGGCACGCCCGTGGTTGCATCTGCGGTTGGGGGAATAAAGGAGATCGTGCAGGACGGCGTGAACGGCTTCTTGGTTGAGCCCAAAAACGCGCAACAGCTGGCGGAGAAAGTTAACTTATTGCTAAAAGACGATGACCTGCGAAAAGAAATGGGCAAAAACGGCAGAAGAAGGGCGGAAGAGTTCTCATGGGAGCGCATCGCAAAGCAAACTTACGAGCTCTACAGGGGGCTTTTGAATGATTGAGGACTGCACGAAGATAGGAGATTTGGAATTGATAATAAAAGGTGAAGAATTCGAAATGAAATATAAGGGAAGAGATGCCTTCGAATCAGAGGAGGGCCTAAAAGCTATGCTCTCCCTCTATAAAATTGGAGAAATCGAGACGAAAAACGGGAAAAAATTCGAATTTTACGGAGATGTCGATGATAATTTTGATAAGATGGAACGACTGGGGTACAGCACAAATAATGTGATCGCAACCGAGAGCGTGGTGGTGAAATCATACAGGAATTTGGGTAATAGAGAGCCCGAACTTTTACAGCTATTGGGAGAAGTAGCTCCTCGTGTGTTGGGCTACGGGCTCTACAACGGCAAATACATCCAAATAATCACCAAGAGATTCAACGGAGAGGATGTGGGAAAGATAATCTGGGAGAACAGGCAGAAATATCTGCGGGGAGAGGAGTGGAAAGATGATTTTGATGAAATTCTGTTTCAAATAGCGCAGACGGTTAGAAAGATGCATGAAATCCTGAGGAAATTGGGAGAAGAGCGCGTGAAAAAAGAGGACGTTGAAAGGTGGTTAGCTAATACGATGAGCCTCGCAGAAAGCGCTGGATTGAAATTGAAGAACCACAACCAGCTATTCAGTTCGCAGGTAGATAAAGAAAAAATTGAAATTCATGGAGACCTGCATTTTGGCCAGATGATCCTTCACCACGGGAAAATCATCATAACTGATTTTGAAGGAGAGCCTCTATACCGAAAATCCGAAAAACTGCCGCCAATAAGGGACATAGCCACGCTGGCGAGGGCTCTGGGGTACATATCTCGCGGAGAATGGGACGAGTGGGAAAAACACGGAATAGAAAAGATATACGAGTTCTACGGGTCTCAAATTTTCACCAAAAGGGAATACTATGAGTGGATGCTCGAAAGGGCTCTCTACGAAGTGAATTACGAGATGAAATACAGAAAAGAGAATGTGGATATTCCGCTCAAGGGTGCGAAGCGAATTGGAAATTTGCTGGAGGTGTTGGATTGAGAGCTACGATAGCAATAATCTTGGTAGCTATGCTTCTCATGGTTTCGCTCCCGCAGGTTCATGACCATAATAATTTGATTTCAAATTCTAGGAACGTAGGCGACGATGCAACCGAAGGAATAAAAATCGACGGGAAGTTCAGGGATTGGAATCTCAACGATGTGAAAGCGGTGGATAACTATGGAGATGAATATAGATTCAACGACGGGTACGACGATTCCCGCGATATTATAGCGTTCTACTATCGCTATGAAAGTTCCACTTTATTTTTCAGAGTGGATTTTCTAAACCTGCAATATGCGGCAGAAGTTGGGAACATGGACTTGTACATTGCTATAAATTACTCATCAGGCGGACAAAATTGGCTTCCAGATTATGTGGAAACTCAAACGGATACGCCGTGGGAGATATGCTTAGCCATATATGACACATCCCACTACGCCGTTTACCTCTCAAACTGGAGCTATGGAAACTGGAGCATCGAGGGAATAAAATACAACTCTCAGGTGGATGCTGTGGAGCTCGCATTGAATTCTTCTATACTCCAGCAGAATGGATGGGACGGCTCAGTCCCCACATTTCAGGTTTACACCACCCGAGATGGCACGAACGGAGGTCCCGGGGAAATATCTCCTGGAACGTACAACACACCTGAGAGCGATATAGTGGACGCAATAGGCTCCTCAATATACAGGGGGAACGGCAATAGCACAGGATGGCTCAACGGGAGCATACCCTCTTCCTCGCACATAACTCCCACAAAGATTGCATTTTTGCACCACGCCAATCAATTCCTGAAGAACATATCCTACTTTGTCGGGGATAATAATGTGGGCATGTACGCGGTTCCGAGCATACACGAGTACTGGCATGTGCCCGTTAATTTGCATATTTCCGGCACGCTCGCGGACGGAATCGAATATTATCGTCCGGATTTCAATCGATATCTCAGAAAACTCGCAGATGAGGGGATAGCACACATGGTCGGTGGATTTTACGCAGAGTATATTCCCAAATATCTCCCGAGGGAGTTCAACAACTGGAGCATGGAGGAGGCAAAGGAATACAACGAGAAATACTACAACTACACCCCGCAGGTTTGTTGGATTCCCGAGCGAGTTTTCTGGCATGGATGGGATAGAACGGTTAAGGATGGAGGTTACAAAATAGTGGTTGCCGACACGGAAGTTGCATTTAACTGGTACCATCCATCATGGGCATCAGAGGGGAAGGATGAGTACTACGTGTGGAACGACTCTGGGGTGAAGGTGCTCTTCATCAGCAATACCGGCCGCGCTGGGAACTGGCAGAATATACAGGACATGCTTCCAAACCCAACGGATGGCGGTTTAAATGAGAATATAAGAAAATTACTCGTGAGAAATGAAATCGAGGATGCTGCTAACAGGTACATCCTCTACATGGACGATTGGGAGAAGTTCTTCGGCAACGCGCCGGGCTGGGGCGGGCCCGAAGTAGTTACAAATTATAACGAGAGCATAGGGTGGATAGCACAGCATCCATGGATTCACGTGGCCTCGCTGGAAGAGCTCGCAAATCTACCGGTGCATGGGAATATAACCATCGGAGACGCCTCGTACTTCTGGCTCACCCAGAATTTAGGCACCGCGGGCAGCGATTCCACCGGTCCAAATGATTCCTACGATTTATACGACGCGTGGTATTACGACCCTTACCACGAGATAACCGTCGGCGTGCCTTATTTCAATTATACTCCCGTGGATAACATCGAAAAACTGGGTGACTATGAAACTCCCCATACCGTTATCCACGATGTGTGGGAGAACATAAGCAAAATACCTGAATCCTCGCCCATATATGATGTTGCAATGAAATCCTTCGCAGCCATGATGTACGAGACCGCGTGGAGGGGAAAGGGGATAAGCATAACAATGCACGATGACATCTCCGACTGGGAGAAGGATCAGGCCTCACATATTAAAGATGTGAATATCTTCCACTTTGCTCAGAAATGGTTGGACAATCCCCATGCAGGGATATGGAAAGAAGATGTGAACATGGACGGCCTTAAAGATATTGTATTTTCAAACGGCACATTGTTTGGAGTTGTATCGACAAGGGGTGGAAAAATCACCTTCCTCATGGACTCACGGGGAAGAATTCTCATAGGAAATCCCGTGGTAGGATGGCACACACAGGGCTCGGATTTCACGGACATCGTTGGCATAGCAACTTCGAATTATCACTACGAAGACAACCCTGTGCCGTATAACTTAGGCTCGAAGAGCTACGCTTTTGAAGAAATAGGATACGAGAACTCGCTTTACAATTTGAGCATGGATGGAAGCAGGATTATTGCAAATATTGGGAACATTACGAAGACATACTCGATAACAGCAAAGGGCATAATTGTGAATTATTCAACCCCCGATACAATCGGAGTGAGAATTACAGCCTCTCCAAACTTCAAGAATTTGACATCTTTGGAATTCGTGGCGAATAAAAGTGTAAGGGGAATAAAAAATGGCGTAGATGGGTTGTGTGCATGGGTTGCCGCCACCAACGCTTCGTTCTACTTGGAGAAGAGAGAAACAATGTCAGGGTACATGGTATACTACGGAGATGGAAATTTTTCATTTGTGTTGCAATTCTCCTCGAAAGGATACGAGAATCTCCCTCCGTGGCAGATAAAGCAATTACCCGTGCTGAGAGTTCCCGAGGATGGAAAAAGGGTGAATATGATCAATCTCAGCGAATTTTTCCGCGATGATATTTCTAAAAATTTGAAATTTATTTTGAAATACAACGACTCTTCCGGTGTGTACGTTACAATGAACGGCACATGGGTGAGCGTTGATGCTAACACCGGAGAGAAAAATAACAATTGGAACGGCTGGATAAACGTAACAGTTATAGCCATGGATGGAGAAGGAGCAAAAACGGATACGATTCTGCGAGTGTATATTTATCCTGTGGATGATCCGCCGAGCATATACGTATCTATCAAAAACAACGAAACGATAAGCAGGGATTGTATCATAACAATATCAGCAAAGGACATCGACAGTCCCAGCGTGAGCATTTGGTACTCAATAGATAGTGGAAATTTGGTCAAAGGAAACAAGGTAAAGTTGGATGTTCACAAGTTAGGCGATGGAAAACATACACTAATGGTAAAGGCCAGCGATGGAAACCTGAGTACTTACGAGAACATAACGTTCTACGTGGAGACTCCAAAATATTACACCATTCCTGCGATAGCTTCTTCTTTGATAATATTTGTCGCGCTGGTATCTGTGTGGGTATACAAAAAGAAAAAAAGATTAGCGAGTTCTCCGCAAGAACACGGGAGCAATAAGAACGAGGAAAACGGGCAGAATTAGGGCGTTGAACTCAGGGACAAAGTTTCCATCGCTTACATCGCCAGATGAATCAAAGGTAACGGTGATGTAATCATTGACCTCGCCGTCCTGAACCTCGTCCCATGTGTTGGGCCCTGTGGTAGTTATGCAATCAAGAGCAAATCCACCACTCGAGGTACTCCACACATTTCCGCTATCTTTGCTATAATCGCTGTAACCTCTGGCAGTTATCACCGATATTCGCAGAGTTGGCTGATCAGACGGATTCAATCCTATTACACTCCACGCGAGTCTTATTTCGATTGTGTTATTTGTCAGATTCACCGCCATAAGCCCGTGCTGACCGGTATCTCCGGTGTAATCTACGAATTTCCAAGTATTGTTTATCACGTAGAATATGGAGCCCCAGTTCGCCGTGGACTCGTTAAGCGGATATTCGGTGAAGTTCAATCCTTTGCCTGCGTATCGAGAATCAGCAAGGTTCACAACTATCTGATATTCCCATGCAGCGCTGGAATTCACCGTTGTGTTAGAATTACCAGCAAACCATGTCTCTCCGCCAGATGTGCCGTTGTCTATGGCGATGGCCATCCATGTGGCCCCATTGTCACCAAGGTGGAAACTGCTCATGTTCTTGAACTCAGCCAAGAAATATATATACGAGGAATCCCCGGTTATTCTGAATTCAGTGAGATCAACGCGCTCGTCAGGATTTCCGCCGTTGAAGTCGTTTCGCTCATCATTCATGGAATCGTTCCACACGTATTCACCGTTGCTTATCGCATAAGAATTAGCCGTGTTAGGCAAGGTTCCGGTCCAGTCGCTGGAATTTGCATCCACAGAAATGGTATGCCTAGTGGCTGTGTGATGCGGCGCCATCGTGATGATTCCCGCAACCCCGGAGAGGAGAAGAACCATCGCGATGCCCACAATAACCGCGTACTTTGCGTGTCCCTTTTTTCTTACCTCTATTCTCTTTGGTTTCAAACTCACATCCCTCCTAGTGTTTTTGGCATCCATGACCCTCAAAATGCAGCCAATATTTAAAAACTTTTTGCATTTTTCAAAAATTTTCAAAAAAAGAAATTGGGAAATAATTGAAAATTTCACTCTTTTCTTCTCCTCAGTATTATTGGCACTGCAACGATGAACAGCATCGGTATAGCGAGAGTCGGCGAGAGCTCGGGTACAACATGACTTGAGTCATTAGGAACAACACCATCCTGTAGTGTATATTCAAAATAATCGGAAATAGTTGTTCCAGTACCATGTACATTCTGATTATCCGTGGTTACAGGCGCTATTGACCAAACGTATCCATTACTGTCAGTCTGATAAAATAAAATCAATCGGATTGTAGGTTGTGAAGAGTAAGTTATCCCAATATCATTCCATGGTAGTCCAATTTCCGTACCTGACTTTGTGGTGGCAGTCTGCACACCAGTGTGATCTTGGTTATCAGTCCATTGTGAACCATCCCATTTTTTCAGATCTAAGTATGGAGTTGCTTTGTAAATATATATTAATCCCCAATTTGCTTTAAATCCATTACCAAAGTGAGTGGTGGCTCCTCCAATCGTGTATGCATCAGAAGAGCCCGTAGCGCCTTCGTCTGTGTCGATATAAACCCAAATATCCTGATTGGCTTGGTCATTCCCAGTATTGTTTTTAGCTCCAACATAGAGGTTATTGCTGTCCCATGTGAGATACCATTCAATATTATTATCTGAACCCAAATCCTCATTTGAAGCCCAGTCGGTGAAATCACCATCAACGGTTATAGTATGCTCTGCCGTTCTGGTAAGTATTATTGCCCTAGTTCCAGCCTCATCCTTCGCGCCGTTCCAGTCCGTCATCTTCACGTGGTAGCTGGTGACTTTGTAATTGCCGGGCACACTGAGCTCGAGGGCTCCGTACTCGCCATTCTTGCCAACGCCGACTTTCACCTGATCAGTGGGCTGTCCATCGTAGAGCACTCGGATTACTTGGCCGTTGAAGCCGAAAACCTGCACAGTATGCGTTCCATGGGATTGTGTTGTGAATGTGATTTCCGCATAATCATATGGGGATTTGCCCTGCTGCGGAAGCGGCGTTGCGTTGCTCCAATTTCCGCTGGGAGCTTTCTCAATTTCGGGAGCTATGTTTCCCGCTAGCATGGTTCCCTTAACGCTGGCGTAGAAGAATATAGCCTTAGAAGAGTTGTAATGCGAATACTGATATAGGTCGATGTTTGGATTTGCCACGTTGCCCGTGGGGTTGTAATTGAAGTTGTTAACACCTACTATATGATTCCAGTCATCGAAGTAGCCGTCTATCTTTATAGTGCTTGGGGTTCCCACGTATTTTCTAAACGAATTTCCCCAAATTGTGTAAATAGAGTCGCACGCCACGGAACTTACCTTCACTTCCACACCACTCTGATACACGTTGCTTGTGTCCACCTTGAAATAGTAGGTTTTGCCCAAAGTAAGGGTTGTACCTATTGTGTACTTTGTACCCTCCAATCCGGGTATCTGAACCCCTGCAGGATAGGATATTGTAAGGGAATCCACGTTCACAGCCCCGTACATGGGCTTTAGCTCAACTTCCAAAGTGTCATTTTTTAGAGGAGTTTGCACAACTAACAATGCAGGTTTTTCTATTCCCACCACAGGCGTGATATCTTGTTCGTACCCGCTCTGGGCCACTATCATAATCTTCGCGTTTCTACTCATCAAATGATTAACGCTTCCAGTGATGGTATTTCCATCGTGGTGCATTATGGCAGTCTCCTCCACCGTCCAGTTCCATATGTGCTGATTCATGCTGTTAAACTTCATAAAAGATCCTCTCAATGTTCCATTGTAGCCCTCTATCTTTATCATATAATCGGCGCCGACGTATCCAGTGTCGTACCCCGTGGCCCTGTTTGTATCGTTATCAATGAGGATATATGCTAAATTCTTGTATTTGCCGCTATCCAAAAAATTGCCTGCAAAGTTGATATAAAATTCAAAGGCACCCCTTACCTGGTGGAATGCAAATTTGTTTATGTCAATGTTTGGATTAGTTATAGCAGATAAATCATAATCCCTGTACTTCTGAATAACGTTCCAATCTGTGGTCTTAAAAGAATTAGTAGATATTGCAAACACGCCGAATATGAGCAGAAGAACAATACCAACCACAGCCCACGCGCCCAAGCGGCCCTTTGCCGAGCTCATCATGCTCTTCTTTGGCTTTTCCGGCTTTTTGCTATTGCCGTTGATCAGGCCATCCTTATTTCCGTTGCCGTTTGTTAAACCATTTATCATGCCCCGTGTGCCATTTTTCCTCATAGAGTTACCATTTACAAAGCCTTTATCTTTCATAGCCATTACCTCCTTATTACGGGGAAAAGTAATGGGTTGGCCAAATATAAACTTTACTATGATACAAATCCCCAAAATCAAGTTTTTTATAGCATTTTTCATTACTCCAACCATGAAGGCTCTCGTACTTGCTGGAGGATATGCTAGGAGACTTGCACCTATTACAGATTTCGTAGCAAAACCCCTTTTACCATTGGGGGATAAATTGGTAATTGACTGGGTTATCGATAAAATAAGGGAAATTAAAGTAGATGAGGTTGCCGTGTCCACGAACAATTACTACAAGAAGGAGTTCGAATACTGGAGCAAATGCAGAGCGGAAAATATAAAATTGATAATCGAACCCACACACGGCGAGGAGGAGAAATTTGGAGCCATAGCAGGGATTAACTACGCTATGGATATGATGGGCGATGATGATTACATAATTGTTGCGGGAGACAATGTATTCGACTTCTCCATGAAAGAATTTTTTGAATTCTACAATAAGGTAAAAGCACCGGTCCTCGCGGTTTACGATGTGAAAGATAGAGAGAAGGCGAAAAGGTACGGTGTGGTGAAAATAAATGATGAAGGAAGGGTTGTAAAGATGCAGGAAAAACCGCAAAATCCCGAATCAACCCTCGCGAGCACCGCCTGCTACATCTTCCCGAAAGGAACGAAGAAATTGATAGAAGAGTACCTCGGGGAGAAAAACAACC
The DNA here is from genome assembly GCA_015523125.1 of DHVE2 group archaeon. Classification (GTDB taxonomy): domain Archaea; phylum Thermoplasmatota; class Thermoplasmata; order Thermoplasmatales; family Aciduliprofundaceae; genus JAADDK01. Next base: position 21,731 of record WAKX01000030.1, read on the forward strand.
CCGATAGCCCGGGGTATTTCATAGCGTGGCTCTCCCAAAACCACGAGGTTTATGCTCATCCCTTCTCGGGACTCTGGAAAGACATAGGTAATTTAGATGAATATCGCTCGGTGTTCAATCAATTTCTATGAGCGGTTTAGAATAACCACAATATTTATAAACCCGAAGAATCATATCTACATGGTGATACGATGGCGGGCAAAAAAAACAAGGGATCCAACAAGGGCACCTCTAAACCAGTAAAAAAAGAGGATAAGAATCCTCCCGTGGAACTTTTTGAGAGCGAGCAGGAGAAGAAGGTTGGCTATGAGGAGTTTCAAGCTAAGACTGGAGCTGAGGCGCTAAGAGAGAAGGAAAAATTGGCAAAGCTTAGAGAAGCGGCAAAACTTCGGAAGAAAGCAGCGGATTACAAGAAAAAAGCCTCGCTGTACAATCAGAAATACAAAGAGGAGATGCAAAAAGTGGCAAAGTATCAGGCGGAGAAGGCTAAATATCGGGAAAAAGAGGCTTTGGAGAAGAAGAAACTGAAGCAGTATAAGGATAAAATTGCCGCCATAAACGAGAAGATTAAAGCTTCTGGCTCTCTCAAAAAGCAGGAAAGCCTTCGGGCTAAAATTGCATCAATCCAGGCAAAGATGTCGCACGTGGAGGCAAGGATAACTGCGTTAAAGAAAAAAGAGGCGGAAATCGTACAGAAGATGGCCGCACACAAAGCTAAAGCGGCTGAGCACTTTCAGAAGAGCAAAACCTACGAGGAGCAGGCCAGCACATTCATGAAGACTGCTCAATCTTTAGAACGAGAGGGAAACTAATTTTTAAAAATTTTTATTTTGATTTCATCGCCAACTTTTAACCCGAGCACCCGCTCCGCGGAATCCATGTTTATTGCAAACTCTAAAAAATCCTCGCTGTTGATAAGCGCCAGCAATTCACCCTTCTTAGCGTTTCCGTAAGTTTTTTTCATTGGAATTCTCCGATGCTCGAGATCAAATTCCACCACGTCTTTAACCATCTCCTCCGGAATGTTTGTTATAACATTTCCGAAATGGTCCACATGTATTATCTCGGCTTCTATTTCACCGTTATTCAACGAAGGCTCCCGAACGGGATACGTTCTAAAATCATCTATCTCCTCCAGCTTTGAGAAATCGCCCATGTCAACCCTTGCGGCTACGGGCGCAAATATGTCACGCCCATGAAAGGTGGGATTCTTTGCATTCATTTTTATCTCGTAAACTTTTTTTACCCTCTCTTTAACGAGGGTGAGAATTCCGTTATCTGGGCCAACGTAGAAAGAGGAGCCTAAATCTGCCACTATGCCCCGTCGCGCCGTTCCAACTCCAGGATCAACTACGAAGAGATGAACTGTGCCACGGGGAAAATAATCCACTATTGATTTTAAAATGTACGAGGCATGTCGGACGCTGTGCCTTTTAACTCCCTGAGTTATATCGACAATTTCAGCGTTGGGATTTATTCTCTTTATTACTCCCTTCATAACCCCCGCGTAGTGGTCAGAATAGCCAAAATCTGTGGTTATTGTAATCATATTCACCACTCAATACCTTATCTCAAAGTCCGCGTATCCCTCCGGTTCCCCGTACTTCACTTCCACCTTTTCCACCCTAGCATGGGGGTGCTTGTACTGACACAGATAAATTAATCTCTCCACTTTATCCTTGGGGCCTTCGAACACCGCCTCCACCCGTCCATCCCTTAGATTTCTTACCCAGCCTGTGATTCCTAAATTCTTTGCCTTTTCCTCCGTGAATGCCCTGAAGAACACTCCCTGAACTCGTCCGGAGAAGAACACATGAGCTTTCACCTTTTCCATGGCTCTTGCATCGAATAATGGGATAAAAAATTTTTGAAACTCAGTACTTTCTCAATACGCTTATGGAATCCTGCATGAGCTGCGGCGGATTTGTTTTCTCGTATGAAATCTGCACTACTATCTCATCCTCACTGGTGCCACTGGGGAGAATTACATTTCTCAAAGATAGATGAACGGTCCCGTTATCTCCTGTGACTCCACCCTGAGTTATGCCGCAACCATTCAGAAGAATTTTCACATCTTTCAATGGCGTACCATTTTGGTCGTAAACCTTAATTTCGAACTCTCCGCTCCATTTGGCCGAGCCGTCCGCTTGCGTCTCTGCGTAAATTATTTTTGTTTCATTGCCATCGATGAAAATCTCCCAGTCTCCGATTCTCTTCTCTTCCTTATTATTTTCCTCATTTTGAGTGGGAGGAACGTAGATAAAATACACCAAAAGGATTATGAGAATCACGATGATTACAATTAGAACCGCAAGAACCGAAACCTGAATAACCAACCCTTGCTCCCTCTTTGAAATCATAGTATGTAATCTTCGAGGGGATATTTATTTTTTCCCTTTGGTGGGCGAAGCCTTCGAGACGAATTTCGAATCGCAGATGAAAAATCTCATATCTTCGTCCAAATCTTCCCTCACTCCTATCCTCCCGGAGCTGCATATCACGAAATCCTTCCATGGGGAGTCTGCAACGAAAATATCATCGCCTAATTTCTTTTCATTCCGTTCTCTCTCTATTCCGAATGCCCTGCTCCACTTGCCGGGGCCGTTGCAAAGCTCCTTCGTTTTTCTCCCCCCTCGATTTTTTCTCATTATATCTATCCCCACCAAGGGCTCCACGGCTCGAATCAGTATGGCTTCTGGCTCCTCACCATCGGTGGTTATGTTGAACATCCAGTTTGCGTGAACCATGTACACGAATATATGCCCACCGGGAAGCCACATTCCCCTGTTGTACTCTTTTTTCCCTCTGTAAGCCCTCGAGGCTGGGTCTTTGGGCCCAAAGTACGCCTCTGTTTCCACGATTTTCCCCACAACATATCTTCCCTGATACTTTCTAACTATCAATTTGCCTAAAAGAGAAACTGCCACCTCCTTCGCGCCCCTCTGGAAAAATTTATCATCTAGCGTGTAAAATTTGAAACTCGAGTCAAGATTGTCCTGAAAATCGCTGACGATTGAAACTGGAAATCCCCGCTCAACGATGAATTTTTGAATCTCTTCGCTTGGGGAAATGATTCCAATTCTCTTTCCCTGTAATCCTAAGGAGACGAGATTCTCCTCGCTTATATCCTCAATGATGAGCTTTTTCAGCTTTCCCTCAAATTTATTCTTTCTCCCAGGAACCACGAGAAAATCCAGCCAGTAAAAATCAGCGATTTCTCTCAGCTCTTCGGGAGAATAATCATATCGAGGTATAAAATAAAACATAGTTTACGCGCCTATGGGCCAGAAGACCTTGGCAAGCTCCACTATCACCGCAAAGGCGATTGATATGTACACCACAAGCTTCGGATCTATCTTTGGGCCCTTGCTCTTCTCTTCTTCGAAGTATCGAATGAGACCAGCCGCTGACTGAAATCCTGTTCCCTTGTTCTGCTTTGCCATATTTACCACATATTGCGAAATAATTTAAATCTTTCGCTTTTCACAGCTCTTTGTAGTAGGGGGATTCTATCACCAACCTGTTCATCTCATCGTCGCTCAGATTGCATATTTCGTCCAGTATCTTGTTAATTTTGCTCTTTATTTCTTCGGGCAAATCAATTTCCATCTTTTCGTTTTTCAACTTCAGATATTTTCCGTTTTCGTCTTCCACCTTCTCCACATCCAGAGAATTTATCACTTCGGGTATTTTCTCGCTGTAGAACCCGTACTGCATCTTCTGATAATCGAACTCGGTCAATTTTTTTCCTTTTTCTTTTAGATACTCGATGTCCAGAAGTGCTGCAATCCTCGACACATAGTACGGATGCAGCCCTCCGCACTCTTTAAGCATGTATGCTATTATTTCTCTCTCGTACATCACAACCACCCCTTAACCACACCCGCAATTTCTTTTATCGCTTTGCTCGCCTTTGAATTGGGATCGAATTCAACCAGCGGCATCATGGAGTTGAGCGCCTTCGGTACTGATGAATCGTAGGGAACTCTGCCGATTATCTCAATATCGTTTTCCTTTGCGAATTCTTCTAATCCGCGATATCCTTCGTTGAGCCCGTATTTGTTTATAATCATCTTAGTTTCAATGCCAAAATGCTTCGCTAACGCGTGCATTCTCTTCATATCGCTAAGGCTCGAAGGCGTAGGTTCGCCCACTAAAAGCACTAAATTCGCACCGCTTATTGAAGAAATGACCTGACACCCTATGCCCGCTGCGGCATCCACTATGATATGGTCAATTTCCCCTTTCTCCTTCCAGCCTCTCGCAATCTTTTTCTCCTCGGTAACCAATTTTCCGCTGTTTGGCTTCCCAACATCCAGCTCCGCGCTGACTAATGGACCATATTTTGTTTTTCCGGTTCTCAGCCACCCTGAAATTGCGTCGTTTATCGTTATCGCATCCACGGGACACACTGCCTTGCACGCGCCGCACCCCTCGCAGAGATATTGCTTTATCCTGCGCCTGCCATCTATGTAAATGGCCTCGTAAACGCACACATTATCGCAAAGACCGCAATTTATGCAGGAGTCATTGATCTCGGCGGTTTTGGCATCAGCGAAAACTTCCTCGCTATCCCAGTGGCGAATATTGAATATAATATGGAGATTCGGAGCCTCGGCATCCGCATCCACCGCGCCTATCCTAAAATCTTTGCTGAGGAGGGAAATTAGAGAGCCGGTGATCGTACTTTTTCCCACACCTCCTTTTCCACTTGCAACTACTATTTCCATTCACATCACCTCCTCGATTCTTCTAACGAGATCGTTGAAAATCTTCGCAGCTTCCCCGTCAGGGTATTTTTCAACCACTGGAACTCCGGATACATAACTGTTAAGAATTTCATCGTTCATTGGAATCTCTGCTATGATTTCAGCGCCGTATTTTTTCGCAATCTCTTCATGTTTCTCCGTGCTTCCCAAATCGCTGCGATTTATCACGATCCACGCTTTGAGGTTCAATTTTTTCAGCAGCTTGAGAATCATCTCCAGATCATGCTCTCCCAGAGGTGTGGGCTCGGAAACGGCAATTACAATCTTCGAATCTTCTATAGCCGCAGCCACATGATTGCCAGTGCCGGGCATCGTGTCGAAAAGATGAATATCAGCTGGGATACTCAAAGCTCTTCTCCTTGCTGCCAGAACTATCGGGTAAGATCTCTCCTCTCCCTCCCCCAGCAATCCTGTTACGAGCTCTAAATTATCGTGTACCTTCACGTGATATGTATTACCGACGAATCTATAATCATCCAATATTGCCCCTTCTTCCGGACACACTAATTGGCAGGTGCGGCACCCGGAGCAAAGCGTGGGCATTAAGAAAGGATATCCTTCTTTGAATTTCACCAGCGCGTGTTCGCTGCAATTCTCAATGCATAGCCCACAGGCGGTGCATTTTTTGTAATCGAATTTCGGCTTAAATAAATTAACATCTTCCTCTTCACTCAGATTTGTGGAGAGAAGAATGTGGTCATCCGGGCATTCCACGTCCGCATCAACGAGCACAACATGGTACTTCTTGGAGAGGGCCCATGCTAAGTTGGTAGCCACCGTACTCTTTCCGGTGCCTCCTTTACCGCCGGTGACCGTTATTTTCATGGGTATCACCAACCGCCACGTCCCATTCCTCTTCCTCTACCCATTCCACGGCCCATCCCTCTGCCGCGACCTCCTCCCATGCCTCTGCCGCCGCCCATTCCAGAGCCCATGCCTCCCTGCGGATTGATTTCTGGTAGCTCTCCACGAAGGAACTTCTCCACCGCATCACCTATCCTCATGCCCGGGGCAGCGTACATTCTCACACCGGCCATCCTGAAAACTTCACCTGAATTTGGACCGACTGAGCTTGAAATCACAGCGGTGCAACCTTCATTTATCACAGTTTGAGCCGCCTGTATCCCAGCTCCGCTGGATGTTTGTGCCCCAGGATTACCAATCACATAAACATTTCTTATCTCGTTTCCATCTATTTCCACAACGGTGAAACTGGGGCACCTCCCGAACACCGAACTAACCATGTCATTTAACCCGCCTGAATTCTCGGATGCAATGCATATCTTCATTTTGAATCACCGCACTGCTCATATATGAGTAAGATAAAAAAGTTTTTGGACAAAAATGAGTAATCACTCGTCGTCGCTCTGAGCCAGGGTTCTCAATCTTCCTATTCCGTCAATCTCCCTTATGGTCTCAGCCACCGGCTCGGGTACCAGATGCTCCCACGGCTCGCCCTTTATTATTCTTCTCCTTACCTCTTTACCGGAATAGCGGGAGCGATCGTAGAAAGGTGGGGCTTCTATCTTGTATCCTTTTTCGTAGAATAATCTCTTTGTGAGGGGATTATTCGCAAATACAACATCAAAGGGCGGAGCTATTGATTCCACATGTGCTACCCATATTGAATTGCGGTGCAGGTCTTCAATTGGTACTAAATAATAGTTGTGAATACCTACCTCTTCCAAACTCCTCGATATCATCAAATGGCGTTCTCCGGCTGTGAACGGGTCATTGGTACTGTGCGAATACTGAGCGCTCCCTATTCCGATTATCACCGCATCGTACTTGGAGACTATGTATTTTACCACTTCCATGTGACCGTTGTGAAACGGCTGAAACCTTCCGATTAACAACGCTCTCATACTGCGGGGTATGATTTAAAGGGGAATAAAATTTTCCCCGAATTGAAGATAATTTTATATATCGAATTCTCCATTTCCCGTCAGGCGGGGATGGCCGAGCGGTACGGCGATGGCCTGCTAAGCCATTGGGCTATTGCCCGCGGGGGTTCAAATCCCCCTCCCCGCGTTGCCATGGAGGATGAACGCGCCACCCTGCGGGTTATTCATGGATTGTCCTTTGGTTTATAAGCGAAAAACACATGCACATCAACCATGTAGAGGTTCCAGATGCTTGCAATTACTATTCCTACAAAATCCGATAGAAGATAGTTAAGCGAGGTAAATGATAAAAGATAATAAACAAGGATATTTATCAATGTACCCACCAAAAGCACTACGTGATAAGAGAGCATTCTTCTAACAAGCGATTTCTTGAATTTTCTTCGTGAAAAAGTCCAGTAATTGTTGAGAAGGAAAGTGAGTATTATACTGAGCTCAATTGCTAGACTAAGGGAGAGTATATCCCATATCTTCAAAAACCCGTAAAAGATAGAGAAGAAAAGCATGTTGAACAAAATTCCAGAGACACTTACGATAGCATATTTCACAAATATTTTCCCGCTTTCAGATTTCTTTACAGCGTACCACACATCGCTCAATCTATTCTTTCTGTACTCAATTTTTCTATGGAGGACGCAAGCGGATTCATACTCTCTCCTTATCAAAATACGTGCTAAATTTCTATCCTCTGAAATCCCGTAAATCTTTCCTTTGTATCCAAAAATTGGAGAAAGGGGAGAGTACTCCACGGGGGGAAATACGAGCTTAGTTAGAAAAATTGCCAACCTTTCCACCGCTTTATTCGGACACACAAGCACCAAATCGCATTTTTTCATTTTTTCTTCGATCTCTTCCTTGAGATTCATATCAAACCCCTGACTCCAAGAATTTTATCATGTGGTAAATCATGCCCATGCAATCTCCCCGCGCAAATGGCTTTATTATATAATCTGCCTCCGTTTTTTTACCATTCTCTATGTCCTGAAGCATGCTCGATTTGTTATCACCCGTTTTTTTAGCCACATCTATAGCGAGGGGATAAACATCTTCTTCGATCCCTCTTTCTCTCAAGGTAGCGTTTATCTCACTGGCCATGCATCGGGCAATGTTTCTCAAATTCTCGCTTTCTATAATGGCGCCATTTTTAACCTTCAGTATCGAAGTCAAAGAATTTATAATCGCATTGACTCCTGCCTTGAGCCAGCGGCGCTTCATTATATCGTCCACCGCTTCCGTTCTGAGCCCCGCTTCTGTGAAATTTTCCGCTATTTTAACGACTCTTTCACTTATCTCACCACTAATTTCCCCAATATATGTGTCACCGTACCCTGCGTGGAGCACAACTCCCGGAGATAATAGGGTGGCACCATGGGTAATCACACCTGGTATCACATCTAAAGGCTTAAGAAGCTCAACTATCCCCACTCCGTTTTGAAATGTTATAACCGGTTCACCTGCGTATTCTCTCATCACTATTTTTTTCGCTTCTTCAGTCTGGTACGCTTTCACGGAGAATATAATTAAATCCGCTCCACCGGGATAGTAATCGAGTGCGTCAAGATGAAAAATTCCAGAAGTTAGACCGCGAACTTCGAGGCCTTTTTCCCTTATATTTTCCAGATGTTTTCCTCGGGTGATTAGAAGAACATCATTCTTATTCGACAGGAGCGCTCCCAGCACGCTCCCCAGCGCTCCCGCCCCCATCACCGCTATCTTCATCTTTTCCACCTTTGAAGATAAACTTCTTCATTATTATGTAGTTCCATATCGTGGCGAAGAACACCGCCCAGGCGTTGGCCCAGAAGCGGTTTCCAACGAATAATATGTATCCGTAAAACACGATGAATAGAAGCCACTGGAATACAGCGCCTATGAACAACGTGCCTTCGTAGCTTAGAAAACGCATCCATATTGAATTCTCATAGTCAGTTTTGAAAACCCACTGGTCGTTGAGAATGAAAGTGACTATAATTCCGGCTTCCACGGAGAGCCAGAACGGCCAACGAGTAATATCAACATCGAGGGTCTTATCGATGTATGTGAGAATAAAATACTGGGTAAAAAAGCCAAGAAGACCAACCAAAACAAATTTCCAGAGTATACCGGGAGGGAACAAGTGGAGGGCTTTTTTAACCGCGCTATCATCCGCTTCCACTTCTTCCTCGCACACCTCTTCTTCACTCATTCTCTATCGCCTTTAGGGTCTCCTTTGCCTCATCATCATCGGGATTTCTCTTAAGTGCTTCTTTTATATATCTCTTAGCCTCTTCCTTCATATCCATCGCTAAATAGCACATTCCCTTGGCGTACCATGAATCGGGGTCATCCGAGAGCTTTATGCTCTTATCGAATGCATTTATTGCGTCTTTGTACCTTTCGAGATAGTAAAGCGCTAGGCCCTTGTTGTACCAAGCGTTGTCGTATTCTTCGTCGAGGGAAATGGCTTTCTCGGCGGCCTCCAACGCCTTCTCATATTCTTCTTGGAATATCAAACTAACCGCAAGATTGTTCCAAGCTTCCTCGTCTTCGGGATTGATTTCAATTATCTTCTTGTAGTATTTGGATGAGGCCTTGAAATCTTCGAGGGAATCGTAGCAGGATGCTAAGTTGTAAAGTGCATCGGTTAACATATCTTTATCCTCAGGTTCTATCTCCACAACTCTCCTGAAGTATTTTGCTGCCTCTTTGTAATCTTCATTGTCGAATAGAAGCATGCCTTTGAGAAGAAGTAAATCAACGTCGTCCATATCTTTCTTGAGGAGTTCGTTCACTATCTCCAAAGCTTCCTCGTCTTTGTCCATGCTGCGATATATGTACGCTTTGTAAGTCATGGCTTTTTTATTATCGGGCTCTTTTTCCAGAATCCCGTTTATCAGTTCCAGCGCCGGCTCGAACAGGCCCATTTCTATGTAGCCCTGAATATCCTTTTCCCAGTTTTCTTCTGCCATAACCTCATAATATTTGGCTGGTATAAAAAGGTATGGGAGTAAATTTTAAATCCCCGCAGTCTATACAGCCATTGGGCCGCGGTAGCTCAGCAGGGAGAGCGTCAGACTGAAGATCTGAAGGTCGCCGGTTCAATCCCGGCCCGCGGCACTCTGTGTTATTGCGATTTTCCTTTGTAATATTTTGATTTTCTTTTTTCTCCTGTGGTCTGCCCTCTAAAGAGGATGTGTAAAACTTTACAGCTTCTTCTACAAATTCGCTCCGTGATTTATTTCCCCTGTATTGCTCTATTAGTGCGTCCACCTCATCACTAAGGTAAAAATTATATGTTCGTCCTAATTTTCTTCTCGGCCTTCCCATAAGTTAGTTAATTAATCCAAACTATTTAAACTTTGCCAAAAAAATTAAGAAGATTGTTTAACCTCCCCGTCATCACCCACTACGTGGAGTTTAATGGTTATCTCTTTTTGGCCCTCTTCTTGGATTTTTTGCCCGTATATCGTGGTTATTGCCTTCAGTAGTAAATCCCCGTATTTGATTAGGTTCTTATCCGGATGCTCTTCCGCTAAAGAGGAGAGATTATATAGCACGTCTTTGAGCTCTTCGATTAAGCCATCCCTATCGGAGAGGAAAAGCCTTCTTATCCGCCTTTGTGCGTCCATGGGGAGCTTGTTGAGAAGGCATGGGTGTGCCCTCTCTCCGTGTGGCTTTGTTACCCATTCCTGTTGTGCCATTGGCATCAGCGGACATTTATCCCATAGCGGGCATGATGGGCTGCAGTATTTTCTTTTGGCTATTCTCTTGGCAATTGTGGACTGGCTCCCGCCTTTTCTCCCTTCCTCTTTAGCGTTCTCTTTCGTAAACGGCATGGTTATCCACCTATTTTATAAGAGCTTATGTATAGTCTATCCAGTATTTCCAAATCATCAACTTTGAAAGTTTTAACTTCTCCCTCTGGCATCCATGCCTTTCTCTGGTTCTTTGCCTCCACTTGGCTCTTTTCCCATCCGAGGAGCATGGTCACTTCGCCGGTATCCCGATTGTAACCAATCCATAGGCCACTAAATAGGGGAGCGTTATAAATTCCCTGCTTTTCTATGTCCGCCTTCATTTTGAACCGCCATACCCAAAACCTTCTGGTGTCGCTCCTGTTCAGCCGCTCCCAATACTTGCGTTGTTTCTCATCTTTTATTTGCTTCAAAACTTTGTTTAGTTTCTTCTCGTTCTCTTTCTTTACCTGTTCGTTCCTCTTCCTTATATTCTCTATTTTTCTTATTCTTTTTTCAATCTCGTTCATATATATCCCTCCTTTTGCCTACGGGCCACTTTAATTTTTTCCGTGGCCTCAAATCTATTTCTTTTATAGTGCGGATAATCCTTATATCCGCTAAGGGGAATTTAAGAAATTTCCCCTCCAGCCATGCGGGCCTCTGCGCTATTTTCACGATGATGTAATCCTCGCCTTTTTCCATTATAGTTCCGTCGTATTGCTGCGCATATTGCCCTTTCTCCTTCTCTTCGCTTACTAACACAAATGTTATAAAGTCCCGCGGGGCTGTTCTCCCGATTATCCCGCTGGGTATCGGTTCTACAATCTCATAACCCATTTTTTACACCTCTTTTTTACAACCTTTCTTCTTCTCTTAGCGGGCTCTCTGGAGCGTCCGCAGGCACGGCCACAACGTCAATATCTGCGGCTCGGTGCCATTGTTCTCCCCGTGCAGATATCGGAAGTGTGCAAGCAATACGCACATATTGCCCATCCGTGGACACTCCCGTTATCGTGCCTTCATAAAGCGTCGTGTCCAACATATCTTCTCCGCTAAGGGAGTATATTATTTTCTTTCCCACCCAACTTTTGGCATTTTCCATTTTTACCACTCCTTCATGCTTCAACCTTTGCACAACCAGAGGATTCCCACATAACCATGGTGTCCCCCAGCGCCATGCCATCCGGTACGTCTATTTGCTCTTCGGGCAAATTGCGGATTAGCACACTAAAACTTATTTCGGCCGTGGTGCGCTTTGCTATGCCCCGCTTCTCCATTATTTTTAAAACTTTTTTAGAAACTGGTATTACCTCCCCACGCTTTACCGGCGGTACGTTGTGGTCTGGCAATGCAATCCCGTTTATGTCTCTCAAAAGCTCCACGTGCTCATATTGCGGGGGCTCGGGATATATGGCCGCTAAAGAGGGGATATATGTAAGTGTGAATCCCGCCGGTGCGTCCGTGTGTATCACGGGGGGTATATCGGGGGCCAGCTCAAAGCCGCGGATGTTGTTTATTTCCAACTTTGCCCCATTGTGTTTAAATGGGTCGTCGTTATTCGCTGAGGAGGATGATATGGTTCCAGCGGTTCCAGAAGTTCCAGCATACTTACATACACCAGAAAAACAGGCTTTTTTATCCTTCTTACCCTTTAGTGGTGTAATCCTTTTTTTCTGATAACCTTTCGGTGTATGCATGGTAGTTGGAACCTCTGGAACTCTTGGAACCATGTTATAATCAATTCTTTCATCTTGGATTGGCCATGGTATTTCGCCCACTTCTCTGAAATCTACATATCTACGCCAATTTTCCGCCCACCGCATGGGATTTTCCAGAAGGATTATATGGGGAGTTTTTTGCTTATCCTTGATTTTGAGTTTCTTCTTTTGCACCTTAAAGCCCAATTCTTTGAGAATTTCCTTATCCTTTCGGGTAAACTGGCCTATCATCTCCCTGAGCATTCCCGTGGTGATAACCAGCGGTTTACCCTCATCTTCTTCGCTGTAAAGATAGTCATTTCCATCCTCCTTAGGATCATAAAGGTAATCCCTGAATTTTTCCGATAAATCTTCAGTATTTCCCTCCAATAGCTCTACGATAG
>WAKX01000031.1 GCA_015523125.1 DHVE2 group archaeon
GAAGCGTACAGATTTTTCTCCTCTCTCTAATTTTTCCGAAAATGTAAAATACTCGAGCCGGATTTTTGATTATGGAGGAGCAAAATATTGGTGAAATCGTGGAGCTGCTCAAAAACTCCAAAAGAGTCGCTGCCCTTACCGGCGCTGGCATCTCCGCGGAGAGCGGAATACCGACGTTCAGGGGTAAAGGAGGGCTTTGGGAAGGCTATCCCGTGGATAAGGTTGCGAGCGTGGAGGGATTCGAGGAAGATCCGGAGCTCGTTTGGAAATTTTACGATGAGAGAAGAGTGAATATGAAGGATAAAAAACCCAACCGGGCGCACGAAGTATTAGCGGAGATGGAGAAGTACTTCGATATGTGGGTAATTACGCAGAATATCGATTCCCTTCACACAATGGCCGGAAGTAAAAACGTGATAGAGTTGCACGGGAACATCTGGAGATTCAAATGCACAGTATGCTCTTATAACGAAATGAACTACGAAACACCCCTGCACGAGATTCCCCCAAGATGTCCAAAATGCGGCTCTCTTCTCAGGCCAGATGTGGTATGGTTCGGAGAAACAGTTAACGAGGTGGAGAAAGCGTTCGAAATCGCTAAGAACTCGGATGTGTTTTTCGTCATAGGTACTTCGGCGCAGGTGCATCCCGCCGCCTCTCTGCCCTTTATAGCGAAGGATTACGGGGCAAAGGTGATAGAGATCAACATAGAGAGCACTCCAGTCTCGGTGATTGCGGATTATATTCTTCGGGGTAAGGCTACGGAAGTTCTGGACTCCCTTTTTCTAAGGCTACAAGAAGCATTGCAATGAGAATCAGTATTGCGCCTAATATGCCGAGCAGGGTGAATTCTTCTCCTAAAAAAATGAAGGAAAATATTCCCGCAAATGCCGGCTCTGTGGTAAATATTACCGCAGCTCTCGACGGGGATATATGCTTTTGAGCTTGCACCTGCACTAAGATTCCGATTGCCGAGGCGAATATGCCCGTGAAAATTATTCCGAAGAGCAATATTCCAGAAAGAACGATCTCTGGACCTTCGCCTGCCCACCAAATTGACGAGAAGAGAAAAACGAAGAATAGCTGCATCATGGTAAGAGTTACAGCATCCTTCTCCCTGCTGAACTTCCCTATTAATGCAACATGCACTCCATATGCTATGGCGCAGAAGAGTTCCAAAACATCGCCTATATTGAATCCATTGATTCCCGAGAGAAAGTACAGGCCGGTCAACGAGAGAAGAAGAGCCGCTATCACTCTCTTTCCAATGCGCTCCTTCACGATGAAATAAGAAAAGATAGGGGTGAAAACAACGTAGAGCCCGGTGATGAAACCGGCGTTGGAGGACGTGGTGTATTTCAGCCCGATTGTTTGAAAGGCATAGCCCAAAAACAGAAAAACTCCCAGAATTAACGAGGCTTTGAAAGCATCTTTATGTTCCATTATCCTCCGGAAATAAATAAGAAGAAGGATTGCAAAAGCCAAGAAGAATCGGAGCGTTAAAAACCCGATGGGTGAGATGAAATTTAGAGAAACTTTCACGAGGGGAAAAGTTCCGCCCCAGATTAGTGAGACGGATATGAGACCGAGGATGTACTTCAAGTTTTTCACGGCGGGTAATATGAAAACATTTATAAAGGAAATGCCTATTGCAGTCTGCAATCGGGGGATTCAAAATGAAGAAGGATAACCCTGAACTAATAAAAATAATACACGACTTAAAGGTCAAAGCGAGAGAGAACGATGCAAAGATTTGGAGGGATATAGCCCAGAGGCTCGAAGGCCCCAGCAGCAATTACGCCGAGGTTAATTTAAGCAGAATTGAAAGATACGCAAATGATGGAGATGTCATCGTGGTCCCGGGCAAAGTTCTGGGTTCGGGAATACTAAAGAAAAAAGTAACCGTTGCATCTCTTAAATTTTCCAAGAAGGCAGAGGAGAAGATAAAGAACGCCGGCGGAAGAGTAATGGGCATAATGGAGCTCGTTGATGAGAATCCAAAGGGTTCAAATGTCAGGATCATGAGGTGATTTTCGTGAAGGTGGTGGATGCAAACAACATGGTTGTGGGTCGCCTTGCAAGCAAAATAGCCAAAGATTTGCTCAACGGAGAGGAAATCATAGTGGTTAACGCTGAGAAAGCGGTCATCGTAGGTGGGAAAGATTACATAGTGGGGAAATACACTGAGAGGAGAAATATCGGGAGCGTGAGAAAGGGGCCGCATTACCCCCGCATGCCCGATAAGATTCTCAGAAGAACGGTGCGTGGGATGCTTCCCATGAAGAAATCAAAGGGGAAGAACGCGTATAAGAGATTGCGCGTTTATATAGGTGTCCCCAAAGATTTGCAAGGAAGAAAGATTGAAACCTACGAGGAGGCAAAAAACAATAAGTTGAAGGGCTATATCACTCTTAAAGACTTATCAATTCAGCTGGGAGCTAAGCTGAGGTGATTGTATGAAAGTTGCAATAGCAAGTGGGAAGAGAAAAACCGCCATCGCGCGCGCGGTAGTGAAGGACGGGAAAGGAAGATACAGGATCAATCACATGCCATTTGAAATTTACGAGCCGGAGGTAGCGAGGCTCTCGGTCCTCGAGCCCATAGGGCTAATAGGGGATAAGGCGAACAAGGTGGACATCGAAGTAAAGGTTCGCGGAGGCGGAGTTGTGGGCCAGGCCGAGGCCGCAAGAACCGCAGTTGCAAGAGCCCTCGCAAAATACTTCGACGACCCCGCCATAGAATCCAAATTCAAAGAATACGACAGGCACCTGCTGGTAAACGACGTGCGCCGCAAGCTGCCCAAATTGCCTCTGGGCCGCGGTGCGAGGAAGAGAAGGCAGAAATCGTACAGGTGATTCCATGATCATCCCTGTACGCTGCTTCTCCTGCGGGCGTGTAATCGCTTCGGACTATGTGGCCTTCGTGAACAGGGTCAAGTTCATCAAGGAGAACGAGAAGAGAGATCCAACGCCCGAGGAGATAGAAAACATATTCGACGAACTTGGCGTGAAGAGGTACTGCTGTCGTAGGATGATATTGAGCCACGTGGACCTCATTGATGAAGTTTTGCCCTTCGATTAGTGGGTAAATTTATATAGATTGAATGGTATGATGCACTATGGAACCGAGTGAGATGGATCTGAAGAGGCTTCAGGAAGAGGTAAAAAGCCTTAAAAGAGAGATGGATGAAATGAAAAAGCTCATAAGAAGTCTTCTCCAGGAGATCGTTGAAAGCGAGCAGACAGAGGAGGATGATTTCTTTGATTTTAACTAAATCTTTATATTTGAGTATGAGTTTAGCGGTGGTGGTGGAAAAATGACAATGCCATTAAAAATGCTTGAAAGTTTTCTGAACAAGAGAATATCCCTTCTTCTGAAGGACAACAGAGTACTGGAAGGAAAATTAGTGGGTTACGACGACTACATGAACATGGTTTTGGAGGACACTGAGGAAAAGACGGATGAGATGACGAGGAAGCTTGGTGTGGTAATTCTTAGAGGAAACAACGTAGTAAGGATGACATTAGTAGGATAACTATGTCCGAAAAAGATGTTATTTGTCCAAAGTGCGGAGGCGTAATAGATCCCGAAACTCTCACATGCGAGAGTTGTGGCGCTAAATACACCAAGGAAGAATATGAAGAGCTCAAGAACGAGCAATCTCTGAAGAGCTGGCTTTTAGGAGGGGATGAAGTAGAAATTTTAGGTGACGGAGATGGGGATTCTGAAGTTTTGAAGAAATGGCTTGAAGGGGACGAAAGTGCTCTCTTAGATTGGTCCGACGAGCGCACCCTTGGCAACGAGCAAGTAGATGAACTACGTGAGCAAGCGGGAGCCATGAAAGAATCGGTGGAAGGAGGAGAGGTGAACATCGACGATATAATACGGGAAAATCTCAGGATAAAGAGTCTTTTAGAAGTGGAAACATCCAAGAGGGAGGAGTTAGAGGAAGAGGTAGAAAAACTAAGAAAAGAAATTGAAATTTTAAAGCAGGAAGCCATAAAGGAGTTGCCTCAGGACGCAAAAGAGCTGAAGCTCAGAGAGATGGAGTTGAAGGAGAAGGAAATAGAGTTAGAGATGAAAGAAAAGAGATTGAGCTTGGAAACCTCCCAAACAGCTGGAATATCGGCCGAACAGTTAGACGAGTTAAAAAATATGGTGCAGAGTGGAGATGTTCAAGAACTTTTGGACAAAATAAAAGAGCTCAGTGAGGAAATCGCAGAGAAGGACAAACTTATAGAGGAGTTAAAGAATGAGTTGCACATCAAGGAGGAGGAGATGAACAAGCTCCAAGAGATGATAAAGTTCAAAGAAGAGGAAATATCGAGGAGGGAACAGGATTTAATGTTCCGCGAGAAGAAACTGGAAAAAGAACTGAGAAATCTCCAGATGGCAAAGAACGAAATTGGAAACATGGACGAAATCGCATTGAAAAGGCGCTTAGAGGATTTGGAAGATGAGATAAAGAGGAAGGAAGAAGAGTTGCGGGTGAAGCAGAAATATCTGGAAGCAAAAGAGCGCGAGCTGAAGGCCAAGATGGAGGGCCTCGTGGAAGAGGAAGTGGCCATGGCCGAAGAGGAAATCAAAGCGGAAATACAAGAGAAAAAGGTAAAAACGGGGACGAGGCGTCTCGACGACCTGCTCTACGGAGGAATACCCATAGGTGCGAATGTGCTCATTTACGGGCCTCCCTACAGCAAGAAGGAAGTACTCGTTTACTCTTTCATGGCAGAAGGTCTGAAGAAAGGAATACCGGCGGTGTGGGTGCTCACAGATAAAACTGTCATGGAGATTCGAGAAGCCATGAGCTTCGTTTTGCCCACCTACGAGCAGTACGAGAAGATGAATTTAGTTTATTACGTGGACGCATACTCCAGAAGCATAGGGGATGAGAATCAAATCGAAGGAGTGTATTATCTGGACAGCCAGACGGATGTGGATGGAATAGATAATGCAGTTGAAGAAATATCCAAAAAAATAAAGGAGAAATTCCCTTATTATCGCCTTGCGTTTATAAGCCTTTCAACCGTCATGGCATACATGGACCAGCAAGCTCTCCTTAAATTCCTGCAACCGTTCACAACGAGGAGGAGCAGAGATAAAGCGGTTACGCTGTATCTATTGGAGAAAGGTCTTCACAGCGAGAACGAGATACAGATGGTTGGATACCTCATGGATGGAATGATTGAGTTCAAGATGGAGGCTCACAAGACCTACCTAACGGTTCACGGAATAACCGAAGTCCAGAGCAGGGGCTGGATCGAAGTCACTGCCACCAAGAGCGGCGTGAATCTTGGCTCTTTCAGTCTAGGGCACATAAGGTGATTGGTTTGAAAGTTAAGAAAGTGGGGAAAATCGAGTATGTAATCGATATGGATAGAAAACCAGATAAAATCAGGTTTCTCTGGAAGAAGGGCCGCTTGTATCTCTCTGTTGATGGAATCGTTCTCAACAACGACGAATCGTGGTACGAGGTGCCCGTGGATAATATAAAGGACATAACTCTCGATGAGGCGGGAATTTTAACTATCGATTTTGAAACGGGAATAATAAGAATAACCTCAAAGGATGTGAATTCCCTGAGAGCCATGCGCCATTTTTTGCTTCCACACGTGCACAGGGGGTGATAGCATGATTGTCCTTGGAATCGAGGGCACCGCTCATACCGTAGGTGTTGGAATAGTCACCGAAGAAAATGTTTTAGCGAATGTATCCGACATGTATAAACCTCCGGAAGGAGGAATACATCCCAGAGAGGCTGCCAATCACCATGCTCAACTTCTCCCAGGGCTATTGAAAAAAGCTATGGAAGTTGCGAAAATAGAGCCGGAGGATATCGATGGAATTTCATTCTCGCAGGGCCCCGGGCTCGGGCCGTGCCTGCGCACCGTGGCCACAGCGGCGAGGGTTCTAAGCTTAAAATTGAACGTGCCAATAGTGGGCGTGAACCACTGCGTCGCTCACCTTGAAATAGGAAGATTCACCACCGGCGCCGAGGATCCGGTTATGTTGTACGTTTCAGGAGGGAATACTCAAATCATCTCGTACGCTAACAGAAGATACCGGGTTTTCGGGGAAACGTTGGACATAGGAATCGGAAACATGCTGGACAAGTTAGCGAGGGAGATGGGCATACCATTTCCCGGGGGGCCTAGGATCGAGAAGATGGCAAGAGAGGGAAAAAAATACATTCCTCTGCCATACTCTGTGAAGGGCATGGACGTTTCCTTCTCCGGCTTGCTTACGGCTGCGAAGAACAAAATCGGAGAGGTGAGAAAAGAGGACATCGCGTACAGTGTGCAGGAGACGGCGTTTGCCATGCTCACCGAAGTCACTGAAAGAGCGTTGGCCCATCTCCGCAAGGACGAGGTGCTTTTGGCGGGAGGAGTTGCAAGGAATCAAAGGTTGCAAGAAATGGTGGGCGAGATGGCAGAAGAGAGGGGCGCGAAGCTCTACGTTCCTCCCGGCGAATTATGCGTGGACAACGGGGCAATGATCGCGTATTTAGGTCTTCTCTATCTGAAACATGGCGTGAGAATGAAAATCGAAGAAACGGAAGTGATACAGAAATTCAGGACCGATGCCATGGATGTGCCGTGGGAAGTGAAGAGGCACGAGAGGATATATCATGAGCTTCCGGGAGCGGAGGCGAGAATAACCGATGAGAATTTCCACGGGTGGAAAGCGATAAGAAAAAGCAGGATAAAAAAGAGATATAGAATTGAAGAAATCGATACTCGATTGAGAAAGGAGAGAACCAAAAAAGAGGCTAAAATAATCCACGAGGTAAAAAAATTGGGCATTAATACACCGATGATTTACGACATCGAAGATTTCGACATAGTGATGGAGAAAATACCCGGAAATACGCTGTTGGAAGAGATGAAAAAACTAACCGATGAAGAGATCAAGGGAATAATGGTAGAAATCGCAAGAATTGTTGCAAAGTTGCATCGCGGTGGATTCTCACATGGGGACCTAACAACCAGCAACATGATTTTCCACGATGGAGAGATTTACCTAATAGATTTCGGGATGGCCGAGAAGGACATCACCGAGGAGAACATGGCGGTGGATCTGCTCATGTTCGAAGAGGCAATAAACGCGGCCCATTACGACAGGGTGCCGTATCTCAAATACTTCTACGAGGAGTACGAGAAGCTCATGGGTAAAAAAATAATAGAAAATGTGGAAGCCATAAAAGGGAGGCGAAGATATGTTTAAATTGGTAACGCACAACAGGCACAAATTCGAGGAGATGAAAAAAATACTTCCAGAGCTGGAAATGATAGAAATGGAGTACCCCGAGATTCAAGCGAATACTCTAGAGGAAGTGGTGGATTTCAGCCTCGAGTATTTGAGTGGCATTATTGGCGAAAATTTCATAATTGATGATTCTGGATTGTTCATAGACTCGCTAAACGATTTCCCCGGTGTGTACTCCGCCTACGTGTTCGACACCCTCGGCAACGAGGGAATTTTGAAACTCATGGAGGGAAAAACTCACAGGGATGCATACTTCAAAACCATAATCGGAATAAGGTTCGAGGGAATAAACTACAAGCTGGTGGGCATCTGTCACGGGAAAATCGCCGAAGAGCCAAGAGGAGCTAATGGATTCGGCTACGACCCCATATTCATACCAGAAGGAAAAGAGAAAACGTTCGCGGAGATGAGCACAGAAGAGAAAAATAAAATTTCTCACAGGGGAAAGGCCATGAGAAAATTAGCTGGATTCGTGGAAAGATTCGGAATTCAGTGAGAGAAAAATTTATGCCCCTCATTGCCATTTATTTTGTATGAAAATTTCGAAATATGCGTTCATCGTGTCTCTAATAATCATCTCGGCCTTATTTTTATCCGCTTTTCATTTTTCGTCGGCAAATTCCATTAGAGCCTCCAGCGGAGATGGATTAAACGTGGTTCCCGTGGAGAACTACGGCTACGCACCAATAGTTAAGCATCTAATAGAGAACGCAACCTCTTCCATCTTCATATCCATGAATGTGATAAGCGACTACGAGCCCGTGAAAACTCTTTTAGACGCGTTAATAGATGCTAAGAATCGAGGCGTGAACGTTCGAGTGCTATTCGAAGGCGAGATATCTTCAAACTGGTACGCTGTGAATTATCTCAGGGATCATAGGGTAAATGTGAAAAACGATTCTTCCGACACTTTTCTCCATACGAAGATGGTCATAATCGACGGAAAAGTTGTTTACGTGGGATCGCACAACTGGAGCCCCTACGCACTGGAAAAGAATAACGAGTTCGGCGTGTTCATATTCAACCGCAGCATCGCCAATTTCTACGGGGAATATTTCAACTCGCTGTGGAGCGATGCGAATATCACACCAAATTTGAACAATATAAAAGAGAAAGCGGGAAATTTGAGCGTTGAAACCACTTACGACGGCTACACTTATTCCGCGCTCTACAATCTCATGACATCCGCTAATACCCGTTTGGATGTGGCAATGTACACAATGGCATATTATTCAAATCCCGACAGCGAAGAGGAAAGAGTGAATAATTTAGTGGAGAAAATCGCAGAGAAGGGAAGCATTGCGAAAGTTATTCTCGATAACCACGACAGCGGAGACGCACATGATTATCTCGCGAATAATGGAGTGGATGTGATTTACGATTCTTCCTCGACGATAACGCATCTGAAACTGGTAATCACAGATGACTCGGTTTACATCGGGGATGCCAACTGGGATTATGAATATTTGGACAACGAGACTCACACTGTGGGGGTGATTATCCACAACGCCAGCATCGCTACTTTTTTCGCCGGGTATTTTGAAACAATTTACAAGTACGGAGACGCACCTTATTACATTCCAGACGGCTTCGTTGAGAAGTGGGATTACACCACCACCGGTAAAGATGTGAAAATCAACGTGTATTTGGCCAACGGCGGCGCGATGAACGACACGTATTTCCACATAATTCCCCACGGCTCTCTCTACACCTCTTTGAATGAAACTCCATCGTGGAACCGCACGGATATTTACGATTGGATCAACGAAACAGCCATAGTGAATGTGCCAAGCGACGCACAGGGTAATTACACAATATCTCTCACTTTTTATTCTAAGTACTACCACATCAACTACACGATGTACTTCATAATCCATGTGGAAAAAGAGGTGCCGGAGCTAAACTCAATTTTATTCTCCTTCTTGGTTATTGTTCCTGTGACCCTCAGAAAAAAGCTCATTCGAGAATGAAAATCTTAATTGCTATGATTCCGGCTATTAGTGAGAGAACCGCGGAGAAAGTGAATAGAATGACGGGGGAAATGAGATAAAGGTACCCGGCAACGATGCTGAACGCCATGGCGGAGAGATAAGAGATGAAGAGAAAAACTCCCGTGAAGCGCCCTCTTTTTTCTATACCCACCAAATCAGCGATGAGTCCCTGATTGGACGGCTGGTAGAACGCCATGCCCAAACCAGACACGATGGCGTAGATGAAAAGGAAAATTATGGTGGGGTATATAAATATGGTGAGAGATAGAGAAGTGAGCAAAATTCCCGCAATGTAGAATTTTTCTTTCCCTCGCAAGTCCCCCATGCGCCCGATGAATATGCCCGTCACCGCGGATATGAGCATTGCGAGACCCATTGCTATCCCAAAAATCAGAGACGAGGTGTAGGAATAAGCATACTTTATGATGAAGTACCCCACCATGCCGGTGGCCGCTGAAACTAAGCTTCCGATAACTATGATCCACTTTGCTTTGGAATTGAGAGTTTTCAGAACCTTCAGATAAGAAATGAATTTATCTCTCTCTTCTCTTTTCTTCTTTTTCACGGTTTCCTTCAAAAATAAACGTAATATTCCCGCAGTGAGAGTAAAAAAGAATAGGATGATGTATCCTAGGCGCATTCCGGGAACCACGCCCATGGTGTATATTATGTAGCCCCCAACGGCCGGAGCAAAAAGAGCGGGGAGAGAGGAGAGATTAGTTATGGCGAATCCCTCGGCGCGCCTTCCGGATGGGAGAGAATCCATGATTATCGAAAACAGGGCTGGCTGGTAGAGCAGGGAAACATTAGAAATAATAAGGCCTAAAACCACGAACTGCCAATTGGGAGCGAAGGCGAATATAAGCATCGAGAACGCCATTACGAATGTGAAAGTTACTATCATCTTTTTTCTTCCGAGGGTATCCGCAAGGTACCCGCCTGGAAGCTGGAGCAACGCCATCATGCCGAAGGTGAGCGAGGACATGTATCCCAAAATGATATCGGAAGCACCAAGAGCAGAAAAATAAATACCGTCGAAGCGGTGAACCATGTTCCCTCCGAACCCCAAAAGAACCCAAGTTAAGGACAGAATAAGAACGTTTCCGCGGAGAATCGATGATATATCTTTGAACACACGAAGCATTATTGCATGTCAATGCAAACGTAGTATAAATAAATTTGGAGAGGGTTAAGAATTTTGCTCTCGGATGTACTCTATTATCCCTCCCGCTCGGATTATATCCATGACGTAGCCCTCGAACGGCGGAAAATGCACCTCAAAGCCCTTGGTCTTGTTCACCACAACTCCCTTCTCAATATCTACTTCGACTTCATCTCCGGCGTCGAATTTCTCGATATCCTCTTTTTTGAGAGTTATGGCTGGCAACCCTAAATTTATGCAATTTCGGTAGTAAATTCTGGCGAAGCTCTCGGCGATTATGGCCTTCACGCCCGCAGCCTTGAGGCACTTCACCGCCTGCTCCCTCGACGAGCCGTAGCCCCAGTTCTTTCCCGCAACGATTACATCTCCCTGCTTCACATTCTTTGCGAATTCAGGATCTAAATCTTCCAGCGCATGCGAGGCCATCTCCCCGTCGCTCATGATTTTATAGGTGTATTTGCCGGGATATATGACATCGGTGTTCACATCATCTCCATATTTCCAAACTTTTCCCATTTAAAGCACCTCCCTCGGATCAGCTATCCTTCCCTTAAGCGCAGTGGCGGCGGCGGTTGCAGGAGAACCTAAATATATCTCCGCATTTGGATTTCCCATTCTTCCTTTAAAATTGCGGTTTGCTGTGCTCAAGCAACGCTCGCCATCCGCTAAAACTCCTTCATGCGCCCCGAGGCATGGGCCGCAGCCGGGGTTCATCACCATGGCACCCGCGTCCGCAAGGGTTCTTAAGATTCCTTTCTCATCCGCCTCTCTCCACACTTCCCACGACGCGGGGAATACAAGCATTCTAACATCCGGATGTATCCTCTTCCCTTTGAGAATTCTCGCGGCGATTTCCAGATCCTCAACTCTTCCGTTGGTACACGTGCCTAAAAACACCTGATTTATCTCGATGTCTTCCGCTTTGTCGATATCGCGAACATTATCCACTGTATGCGGGAATGCAATCTTCGGCACGAGATCCGAGGCATCGTACTCGTATTTTCTTTCGTATTCCGCATCTTCATCCGGGTGCATGATCTCGTAAGGCCCTTTTGCTCTTTCCTTCACATACCTTTCGGTTTTCTCGTCCGCCTCTATTATGCCGTTCTTGGCACCCATCTCGGCGCTCATATTTGTGAGAACCATGCGCGAAGCGATCGTCATATTCTTTATTGTTTCTCCTTTGAATTCCACAGCTTTATACACGGCACCACCTGCGGTCACGTCGCCTATGATATGCAACGCTAAATCTTTTGAGAACACGCCCTTTGGCATCTTGCCGTTCACGATGATTTCATAACTCTCGGGGACGCGGAGCCATATTTTTCCGGTGGCCCATATGGCAGCTACTTCACTTCTCCCTATGCCTGCCGCAAACGCTCCGAAGGCGCCGGGCGTTGTGGTGTGGGAGTCCGCTCCAACTATAACCGCTCCCGGTAAATCGTAGCCCTTCTCGGCCATTACCTGATGGCATATGCCCGTGTTCATGTCCCAGAAATTCACTATGCCCTGCTCCTTCACGAAATTCCTTATGCTCCTGTGATTGTTCGCATACTCCGCCGTGGGCGGGGGCACCGTGTGGTCCAATATGATAACTATTTTCATTGGATCCCATACTTTCTCCACACCCGTCTTTTTGAATTTCAACAAAATGGCGGCGGAGTTGTCATGGCTCATAACCCATGTGGGCTCCACTGTCACTATCTCTCCGGGTTGAACCTCTTTTTTTCCGGCTTTTTTGGCCAGAATCTTCTCAGTTAACGTCATACCCATGGAATCACCAATGGCAAAATGATGAGATAGTATATTATACTTCTCGTGGCGTGGGCAAAATTGATATATGAAAATCTTTTATTCCCCTGAAATGCTTACTGAGATTTACTTCGTTCTAGCTTCTGCGGTAAGCTTCATAATTGCTGCAAATAACTCCGCTGACAGTGTCGGCACACTGTACGGCTCTCGGGTTACTTCATATTATAAAGCTGCTATTTTCTCTGGATTATTTGTGATGATAGGCACGTTCATGGAGGGCTGGAAGATGGCAGGGGCAATCGGCGGAGGCTTTGTATCCAACCCCCTTAGCTTAGAGATGTCTTTAATGGTTCTACTCTCTACGGCCATTCTTCTATTTTTATTTACTTTCCTTTCAATTCCACTTTCCGCATCGCAGATTTTAGTTGGTTCTATTATAGGGGTAGCCGTTGCATTCGCATGGACACTCAACGTGTACTTTGTCATACTCGTGGTAGCATCATGGGGCATAACCCTAGGTGCATCAATGGGATTTGCGTTTCTAATCTATATCATCATGGCAAAATTCACCAAAAACCTCAAAGTGTTCTCTCTGAGCAAGTTTTACACCATTTCATTATTCATCGGAAGTGCATTCATAGCATACACGCTGGGAGCAAATACCATAGGATTGGTGGCTTCTCTAGACCTATCAATCTACTCAATAATTATAGCTGGTGTTTCAGGATTGCTCGGTACAGTGCTATTCGGTAGAAGAACCGTAGTTACCGTCGGTAAAAAAATCACATCCCTTGACCCGCCCCGTGCATTCTCAGCTCAGGTGGCCGGAGCGATGGTTGTAGAAATTTTCACACAGCTCCATTTTCCAGTATCCATAACTCAGGCAGTAATCGGTGGTGTTATAGGCACTGGGATGGTAAAGGGGTACAAGGAATTAAATGGAAAAACCGTAAAGAACTTGGCTCTCTCATGGTCACTAGCGCCGCTCTTGGCTTTTGCAATAACTTACGTTCTGGTCATGGTGCTACCTTTGCACTGATAAGAATAATCACATCGGATGCATCTTCAGCCTTATCACTTATTGCATCTATCCAGAGAATAAGTTTCTCGATTTGCAAGATTGAGAGAATGTCGTCGATTTTCTTTTCTTGGGAGTAAAGCTTTCTAAGGATTTCCAGTTTGAGGTCATCCGCTTGACTCTCGTATTGCTCAACTTCATGGGCTTTCTCAACGGCTTTGTGGATATCTCCCTTTAACAGTTCCATCGCCGCTTGATTGAGTGTTTCAACACTTTTCTTTGTTACCTGCAGGTAATCCATAATCTTACATGCTTTTAGAAATTCTATTGCATCCTCTGATGGCTTGCGAAGTGCTATGATTCTGCTTACCTGTTGAATCTTGTCTATGACCTTATCTATTTCTTCAGAGAGGTTTATGAATATTGCTCTGTCCGCGGGAAATAGCAACCCTTCTGAAAATAAAAACTCATTTTTCCTTCGGAGTGTATCTCCATCCCTTTCCTTTTCATAGATTATTCCCTCTATCTTTTCAATCTCCTCCCAGTTTGCGTTGAGAAGTGCCTCTACCTGCTTTATAAATAAATCCATACACTCCAGCGCAATGTTTGAATGCTTCTCGTAAATCCCTATTGCTTCTTTCTCCCTCTTTGATTTGAACATGAGAGCCACCGGCGGGAATCGAACCCGCGACCTCCACCTTACCAAGGTGGCGCTCCACCGGCTGAGCTACGGTGGCTTGCATCGGTGAATTATCTTCCTGTAAAAAAAGTTTTCTGAAATTTTTAAAAAAATAATGAATTAGGTGCGAATCACCGTTATCGTATCCGTCTTTTCCTGTCCGTTGTATTCGAAAGTCACCTGTATATCATCCTGCTGCACGCCGCTTGGTAAGGTCACACCTGATAGATAAAACACGGCCACTCCCGAGGAGTTCGTGATTGCGGCTTTATTAACTCCGCATCCACTTAATGTTACCTGTACACCTTCAATGGGGTTTCCATTTTGATCGTAAACAATTATCTTCACTGAACCACTCCAAGCAGCGCTTCCATCAGATTGGGTTTCAGCTTTTATCACCTTGGTCTTATTTTCGTTTATATATATTTCCCAAGAATTGACACTTTCCGTGTTATCTCCTCCTCTAATCACCGTTATGGTATCTGTCTTTTTCTGATTTCCATACTGAAGTGTAACCAAAATTTCATCTTCTTGCACTCCGCTTGGTAAAGTTACATTTTGAACTTGAAATATTACCTCTCCATCAATATTTGTAAGGCCCGCTTCCACTATGCCGCACCCATCTAAAATTACTTTTACGTTGGGTATGGGATTGTTATTTTGATCGTAGACTTTTATCTCTATTTCACCGCTCCACAATGCCCGGCCATCTGGTTTCGTTTCTGCGCGTATCGTTTTACTTCTTTCTCCATTAACCATGATAACCCAATTACTAATCTTTCCTTCTCCCTCACTGGGCACGCTATTTACTTTATTCCCATACAGAATGTAATCCACACCATTGATGTGCATACTAAGTGTTATGGAATCACCTTGCACCGAGTATTTCGCTCTTATGGTGGTGCTCATATCTCCATCTTTGAACGTGAGTTCTAATACGCCATTTCCCAAATCCTTCCAGGTGAAATTTACCTTGGTGCCTGATTCATAGATATATCCCGTTCCGTCTGAGTTGAATACCATGTACTCATCAGCATCCGAACTCTCACTACCATGAGAATCAGATGTCTCCGATTTGGTTATATGCCATGCACCCACAACCGAAGATTGCTGGTTCATGAGGAAAAACATCGCCGCACCAACTGCCGCTAAAACAACCACTAAAGCAATGATTACTATCAAAAGCTTGTGGGACTTTGCACCTGTGGAACGAACCTGTGGTTTAGACTGTAAATGCTCCTCCATTTCACCATTTCCACTATTTTCCATTTCTCCATTTTCGCTACTCATAGCTTAACCTCCCTTGATGAACAAATGCACTTAGCCATATTTAAATTTTATGACCATTAACACCTATGCATCATCCATGAGGCATCAGAGTGACATGGTGAATTCCTTTGGAAATCCAGAGGCTACTTTCTAAACCCCGAAGGGGTGTCTACATGAAGATGACATGAACCTTCTGGATATGCGTGTTGTTACAACCAACCCAAATGTGGAAAATGCTAAATACAACTTACGGCATATGTTCTTTTTATGGATCTGGACGCGAGCACCATGGCGAACACATCCTTCCTGTGGGAGTACATCTCGCCAGCGCTCAGAAAGAATCCTACCGCTAAAGTCATCTCAGTATCATTATCTGGTATGGGATTAGTATTTTTCATTATAGGTAAGCTAAATTCAAAAGAAGAAAAAATAGAAGGCCATTTATTTCCTATAGTCTCAGTTATAGAGTGGGTTATACCATTTGCTGGGTTAGGTAATGCTGTTTTCAACCATATAAATAAAGGAGGCGTATAATATGGAGAAAAAGTTGCTCCTT
Source organism: DHVE2 group archaeon (assembly GCA_015523125.1). Classification (GTDB taxonomy): domain Archaea; phylum Thermoplasmatota; class Thermoplasmata; order Thermoplasmatales; family Aciduliprofundaceae; genus JAADDK01. The sequence goes on from WAKX01000031.1 coordinate 15,694, forward strand.
TACAGACAATCTCACAGACATGATGTATTTGTAACACCCATTATTGCTTTTTTGTCTGTATTTATGATATATATATTTGCCGATTATTATGAAGGATGGATAGTTCTTAAATCATTTTTGAAATACGGCTTCTCAGGTGATGGCTGGTGGTTTGTTTTTGTATGTGTGTTTTTGGCGGTTACATTCCTCATATTTTATGGAGTATCCAAATTATCACAAGTTGATAAGGACGAGTTTCTTTATCTGGAAGGGGATGAACTTATCTACATTCACGGAAAAACGAAAAAGAGGGTGAAGGTTAAAGATGTCTACGAGATACACGTCTTCATTAAACCTATGTCTTATGTTCGACTAATAAAATTTAAAACGAAAAACCCAAGGGATTTAATAGATTTTGGAGGTGATTATTCTCTTTCATTCAGGATATGGATAGATTCTATAGATCTCTTCCAAAAAGGAATTGAAATTTACCAACTTCTAAAAGAAATTAATCCGAACATAGAATTAACAAGATTTGTACCGCGCAAATACAGAAGCACGAAAAATGCTGTTGTTGAGAGGTACGAGGGGGGTAAATGGGTGCCAGAGGAGATAAGGCCGTGGTGGGAGAAATGAATGGCGAAAATCTTAAAATAGAGGGAGGTGATGTGTAAGTATGGCTATGACAAATGTGGAGTATGTAATAAGCGAGGAGGGAAAAAAGAAAGCGGTTTTGATTCCATGGGATGAGTACCAAGAACTGATTGAGGATCTCCATGATCTTAGGATAATCGCGGAGAGAAAAGAAGA
>WAKX01000032.1 GCA_015523125.1 DHVE2 group archaeon
ATTTTTATTCTCTCCTTACCTATTTCCACTTCCAAATCGTTAAGCTCGGAGATTATCCTCTTCGCCTCGGCTATTCCCTTTGGTGTGAGAAGATAAACGGTAATTCTCTTTTTCTTCCCAGCTACGTGTCCCTTCTTCGAATACACGAGCCCCTCTTCCACCAGCTTCTTTATATTCCTAGGAACGTGCGTCACGGAAATTCCAATCGTATCCGCGATACCCTGCTGCGTGATGTCCACTGGATACTCGTACCTGTCGCCGTATTTTCGATAATCATAGAGGTGCAGCAGAATCTTCTCCTGAATCTTTAAACGCATCATGAAGTAATTGTTTTTACACATATTTAATTATTTCTTTTGCCGAAAATTTACACACATGAAATTATTTTTATACTGCACACCATGCATATCTTTATGTTTGAGAAGGTGAAAGTTGATGAAAATGAGTGCGTGCGCGTTTCGAGGGACGAGCTTTTCCGCGTTGTAAAAGAAGTTTTTGTGGCCCTCGGCGTGTCTGAGAGCGATGCTGAGATCGTGGCGGATAACCTTGTGATGGCAGACCTGCGGGGCGTGGAGAGCCACGGAGTGCAGAGATTGAAGAGGTACGTGGATGGCATTAAAGCGGGAGGAGTGAAAATTAACCCAGACATCAAGGTAGTGAAAGAGTCCCCGGTGTTTGCAGTTCTGGACGGGGATGAGGCCCTCGGGCAAGTTGTCGCTTACAAAGCCATACAGATGGCAATCGAAAAAGCGAAGAAGAACGGAGTGGGAATAGTCGGAGTGAGGAACAGCAACCATTATGGAATCGCCGGATACTACGCTTACAAAATTGCAAAAGAGGGATTGGTGGGGATAAGCATGACCACCTCGAGACCTTTGGTGGCTCACACTGGAGCAATGGAGAAGTTTGTTGGTACGAACCCCATATCTTTAGGAGCACCCGTTGATGGCGAAGAGCCGTTCCTTTTGGACATGGCAACCAGCGTGGTGCCGAGTGGGAAAGTTGAAGTATACAGAAGGAAGAACAAGCCCGTACCGGGCGAGTGGGCAATAAGCACCGAAACAGGAGAAATTATAGATGATCCCAATACCATCCTTAGCCCCAAGGGCGCAATTCTTCCGCTGGGAGGACTGAAAGAGCTTTCAGGCGGGCATAAGGGATATGGCCTTGCAGTTCTCGTGGATATAATGAGCGGGGTTCTAATGGGCGCAACTTGGAGCAGGCATGTGGGCGGAACGAGTGATAGGAAGAGCGACGTGGGTCATTTCTTCATGGCAATCGACCCGGGAGCATTCGGAGATGCGGAAGAGTTCAAGAAGAACATGAAAAAGATGATAGAAGAGCTGAAAAACGCGAAGAAGCACCCGAACTTCGAGAAGATATGGGTGCACGGAGAGAAGGGACATTTAACCATGGAAACTCGATTGAAGATAGGAATACCCATATACAAGAAAGTTTACAACGAAATTAATGAGATAGCAAAAGAAGTGGGGGTCAAGCCCCTTCAATAATTTTTTTAAATTAGAGTTACCTCGCTGACCACTACGCCCTGAACGTTGTTAACCGTCTGCAAGATTTCTTCTATTTTGTCGGATATACCGCCTTCGTCTTTCACTATGACACGTACAATCAACGCCTTGAGACCGAAAGCAACAGGCTCCTCAGAAAAATCATTGATCTTTGCAATTCCGTTGAGCTTATCTTCAATCTCTTTCTTCATGGAGTTGAGGTCAACATCCACGCCGGTGGGCATTATTTTGTACGTGATTAGAACGTCTCCCATATGATCACCTCATGGACCCTCGAACCCGCAATTGGGGCACTTATATGGGATGCTCTGCTCCCTGCATCTGTTGCATCTCGCTATCACCGTGCCACAATTTGGACATCTGAATACCACGGATCCCTCGCCAAGCCCTCTTCCGCAAGAGGTGCAGAATTCTATTTCTTCCATTTCTTCCATAGAGTGGGGCATGATGAGGTAGTTTAAAAAAATTGTGGAAGTGAATGCATTTAGTGGAAAGTTTTATCTATATCCACGTTTATTTATGTATCGGTGAAATTTAATGACCATTTACAAGTTCAAGGTGTGCGTCGTGGGAGATCAGATGGTGGGCAAGACATCCCTAATAAAAAGGTTCGTTTACAACATGTTTTCTGACAAGTATATGATGACCATCGGTACGAACATCTACAAAAAAACCGTGGCAATGAGCGGGCACACCGTTCATCTCATGCTCTGGGACGTGATGGGAAACGCAGGATTTAGAAATATACTCAAGACTGCCTATTTCTACGGGGCCAACGGTTTGTTCGTCGTGGGTGATTTAACGAGGCCAGACACGTTTGAATCCCTGCCGGACTGGGTATCGGCGGCCATAGAAGGCGCAGAAAAAGAATTACCTTTGGCACTTTTGGCCAACAAGAGCGATTTAGAGTGGAAAATAACGGAAGATGACGTGGCTGACTGGTCCGCCGAGCTGTTCGCGAGAAATTATTACATAACAAGCGCTAAAACCGGCGATAATGTGGAAAGGGCGTTCAGGGACATGGTCAGGATTCTTCTCCGCGAGGCACGGGAATGAATTTGCCCGTTCTCTCAGCTATTATCTCCCCTTTTTCAATTACCTTCTCCCCGCGAAGAATTACCGAATGGGGAAATATCCCGTAAAATTCTTCATAAGGGCTCCAGCCGCATTTATAATGCAAATCCCTTGCCCTTATCCTCTTCACATCCGAGAATTTCAATGCGATTAAATCCGCATCGTAGCCCATTTCTATCTTTCCTTTTTTCACTCCAAGCAGTTGCGCGGGTTTTTCCATTAGAACCTCAACGGCCCTTCTCAATCCGATGCGGTTTTCCTTTACCAAGCGCATGAAAATTGGGAGATAGGTCTCCACCTCCGGAATGCCTGGGGGTGCGCTCTCGAAATCCTGCTCTTTCTCCTCTATGGTGTGGGGAGCATGGTCGCTGGCTACGATGTCAATTCTTCCATTGATAAGAGAATCCCATAATTTTTCCGCCTGCCACCTGGCCCTGAGGGGAGGATTCACTTTTCCGAAAGCCCCTAATTCCATATCCCTGTGCAAAAACAGATGGTGGGGGGTTACTTCGCATGTGAACCCAAAAATTTTACACAAATCCACAGAATCCACCGATGAAATATGCGCGATGTGGAATTTTCTTCCGTATTCACCCAATTTTTTGATGGCTTTTCTCTCGCAGGCCTCCGGCCTCGCAAAATCGTAGCCTCGAAGATAAGAAGAGGAAGAGATGCAATCTTTCAGTTCCGCGTGAACGGTTATAAATACTCCCTTTGGAACGTTTTTCTTCTCTATGTTTTCTTCATACATGTACCACTTGAACGGCGCATTCACCCTAACATCTCCATTATAGGATTTGAGCATTAAAAACAGAGCAAAATCCACGTTCGCCTTTTTCCCAACTGTACTTTTTTTCTCTTCCCAAAGCTCTACCGAATCGATTGGCGGATTGTTGTTGGGCATATCGACGACGAAGGTTATCCCTCCGAAGGCTGCGCTCAATGTGCCCGTGTAAAAATCCTCCTTGTACTCGTATCCCGGCTCGCGAAAATGTACATGGATATCAATTCCTCCAGGGAGGAGCACTCCATCTATTTTTTCGCAGCCGTCCATGGATTTTTTTATTCTCTCTATTTTTCCATCCTCTCCAATTTCGATGCACGCTTCCACTAATTCCCCGCGGTAATAAAATCGGCCTTCGTATCTCAAATCTCCTTCCTCCTTACCTTTCCTCTGGGCTCTTCCTCTTCGAAGATCTCAGCGGTGAATCTATAGAACTTCACGTTGGGATCCTTCCAGCAATCCTTCGGGAGGCCGGCTTTCCAGCATGTCTGCTCCATGAACTCTTTCACCTTCCAGCCCCACTCCACAGGAACTTGGGGGAGCAATAAACCGCGATACAATCCGCGCTCCGCTATGAGCCCGTGCTTTCCTATTACCACTTCTTTGAGAATTTCCTTTCTCTTGTTCACAACAATCTCCTCGGGAGGAGTTAAAAGCGAAACTTCGAAAACCACATGCTCTAGTTCCTCTTTTCTCAATCTCGGAAACCGGGGGTCGTCGAAGGCCGCCGCCAGTGCAGAGTTCACCAGCGCATCTTTTAGAGGAAACACAGGCTCGGGATAACCGATGCACCCCCGCAACTCACCCGAAGGATAGATGTTGATTGTGGTAAATACCCCTGACTTCTCCTCGAACCTCTTTGGAAATTGGATTTGCGGAACTTTTCCGCTCTCTGAGAATTCCTCTACAACTTTTCTCGCAGTCCGAACCGCAAATTCTCCCTCTTCATCCGAGTACGAAGGCATTTTCACACACCTCTCTTTTCACCCCATATGATCTTGTGAAGTTGAGGCAGTACACGTACATTAAGTTTATCATTCATAACCTTCTCAACTAACCATTTAATGTCTTTGCCCCAAACCGGCTGAAATACTACATCCACGGGTATTTCATTCTCTTCTAAAATTCTCTTGGCGTATTCGTAATCTTCGTCATCTGCAATTATGAATTTCACGAAATCCCCCTCTCCCAAATACTCTAAATTTTCGAATCTCATGGCCTTGTGCATCCCCGAGGAAGGGGTCTTGATATCCAAAGAGACATGAACGTTTTCCTCGGTGGGAACCTCATCTATCAATATGGAGCCGTTGGTTTCTATGAGAATTTCGTGGTCGCGCATCAACTCGTATATTAGCTTGTATACGTCCTTCTGAAGCAGAGGCTCACCGCCCGTGAGGCAGACCCATCGCAATCCCGATTTTTTCGCCTTCTTCACTATTTCTTCGATTTCCATATCCTCCCCTTCGTAGAACGCGTACTGTGTGTCGCACCACTTGCAGCGTAGATTGCAGCCGGTGAGGCGGATGAAGAACATAGGGATTCCGATGTATACACCCTCACCCTGAACCGACGAGAACATCTCGTTTACTTTGAGCATAAGGGCGCATATATCCATGGAGTATATATTTTTCCCTGAAGAAAAGCTATGCCCAGTTCTTTGTAATGCGATAATACCCCAGCCCCGCCAAGAAATAGAGGAAAAACGCAACGGCGAAGGGCAGATAAACCCAAAGAGAAATCAGAAGTGCGCTTATGAAAGGAGCCAATGCGGAAGATATTCGGAACATCGTGGACATTGAGCCAAAAAATGCACCTCTTTTCTCCTTTGGAACGGTTTTGAAAAGCATGCTTCTGTGAACGGGAAACCACAGGAGATTTCCGATTGTTTGCAGCAACACGGCTATCGTGAGAAATGCGAGGGGGAATTTCCAAGTGGCAAGCATGTAAAAGATGTTTACGATGGAAAACAAGAAAACTCCACCAAGAAGGAGAGATCTTTTCCCTATTTCCCTATCTTTCAGATAATTTCCTCCGATTATAGTAACCGCGGAGTTTATGGCCTCTAAAAACATCAGCACAAAGAAGCTCTGAGCGAGAACGAACATTACAAAGTAAGTGATCGCTATGACTGGAAGTAATGAACTCGCGATTATAAGCAAATCTTCAATTATAAACAATTTGAGAAAATTTTTAGGCACATGAAAATTGAATTTTTCCTTCTCCAGTTTTATTTTCGTCTCTCTGATGTCTTCTATGCCGTAAAATATGTACGGAATCATTAAGAATGAGCCCACGGATACAAAGAGCAAGAGATAGCGATAATATTGAACCCCTACAAATAAGTAAGTGAGTAGAAAACCGAATATGGGAAAGGCTATGATCTGAACGTACTCGGGAATGATGAGGTGATAAATCAGGGCTTTTTCCCTTATGTTTTCAGGATACACGTAATGCTCGTACGCGGGGAATATGGGGTAAAAAATAGTGGCAAATTTTATCACAAATACTCCCGCAGCCAAGATAATCCAGCTACCCGGGCCGTAAACGAGATAGAAAAGAAAATAGGCTAAACCTTCTAGGCCGTAAATGAACGACATTGCCGCTCTAGCACTAATTTTCCTATCAAACAGCGAACCAAAAATTGCAGGAAAGAAAATTTCAATAATATTTACGATTGTGAAAAGCGCCCCAACGCTTATCAGCCCGTACCCGGTGAGAAGAAGGTAAATTACCACAACGTAATCTCCAACCATCAGGGGAGAGCCGATGGTATGGAGGAGAATATAACGCCTAGCGTTCAAAGGCAAATCCCGGAATTTGAGAGAAGTGTTCATTTCCCTCTCCCTCTACCGCCTAAATCCCAACTTAGTTTAAAAATTTTCTTTACTAGGAACCACCAGCGGGTTCCCATACTCTCCTGCAACCGTAGACACCCCTTCGGGGTTTCTACAACTTCCCCATTAAGAACCTCCAGCGAGTTCTTGTCATTTCCAGCGACTAAAAAAATTAATGGGGGTTTTGAAAGGGGGCGGAGCCCCCTTCACAGTGCGGGTGCCGGGATTCGAACCCGGGTCAAAGCCGTGGCAGGGCTTCGTGATACCAGGCTACACCACACCCGCATTCGCAGGTGAGCTCGCATCAAAGATGCTCACCACACCCGCCCATACAGGCGAAGGGGTAATTATTGTTTAGATATATAAGTTTTAGCGACGTTAGAATGCAAGCATTTGAGGGAAAAACTAAAATAAAATAAAATTATGCGAGATGTATGGGGTTGTATAAAAGCAAAGAGGATGGTGGAGTGGGGACAATAATCCTATACATCGTAATCATATCTGTAGTTGCCATGATTTCTCTCATAGTAATATTGAATTTTTTCGTATCCATGCCACCGCCAGAGAGTGAAGTATCGGTGCATTACTTCATCGCTGGAAAAGAGATAAATGAAATAGTCTGCACGATAGAAGAGAATGGATACGCCTATTACGACACCTCCCAATCCGTGATTTTGGAAATATTAGTGGAAAAGCAGGGGAAACCCGCTACTAATGTGTGGGTGACTATTTCAGGATGTGGAATAACCAGTGAGAGTTCCGCCACTGATTCTCATGGCTATGCTCATCTGAACATAAGAGGTGTGTATCTCCCCCCGGGAATAAACGAAGATAAAATAGATGTATCCGTGATGGGTCATCACTTCGATTTAAAAGTGGTGAGAGGGTAAAAAATTATAAGAATCCCGCAAAGAAGTTGTTCAAGAAGTACAGCGATACCGTGTACAATATGGGCGCAATGAGCAGCATCTTCGCAAGCTCGAATCTGTTCTGTATGGGGTCATCTCCGTACATAACGTTTGTGTAGAAGTATCCCGTGATTATGACTGTTAGGAACACGTAGATTATCATTATGATGGAGAAAGTGTACGCCGATATGTGCTCCATTTTCAGGAATCCTATGGAGAACATGGAATTGTCCGGCAGGAGATTCGCCACCTGTTCCAACTTACCCAGTATGACCGCGTAGAGAACTAAAGTGACTGCAATGGTTATGGGTGCAAAGTAAAGGGCGGTGAGCTGCATCATGCTCGTGGCGCTTCCTAATTTGGTCTTCATGTCCTTCTCTATTCCCTTCATCTCCCTTAGATGCGAAGCTATATTGATAATCATTCCTCCAGCAGTTACGTTATCCTTTTTGAGTGCGTCTAGAGTTACTTTCATGGTTGTGTTGATGACCTTGGTGGATTTGTCCATGAGTATTCCGTCCTTGCCGAACAGAATCTCCTCCAAGCTGTCCCTAGTGGTTTTTAGGGAATAAAGAATCCTTCTGAAAAGTATTTCAATGGCACTCCCTCGCATCAAGTCCACAACTCTCCTGAGCGCCAGTTCGAATGGCTCGCCCTCGGCAACCCTGCTTCCAACATTGAAGAGTGCATCCGGGAAATCATCGTTCATCTCAACGAGCATATCGTGCTCCGTCTTCATGGGATATGAGGTTACGAATAGGTAAATGGCTATGGGTATGGAAATGGCCCACAGTAAGAACGAAGATGTTACATAATCGAAGCTCCTCAATCCAAGGTATCCGAAGAACACTCCGATTGCTATCGCAACTATTATAACTGTATTTTTCTCCGTCTTAGTAAGATGAACCTTTAAGTCGGGAGGGGTAGTTAAAACAGGCTTTTCCGTGATTATCTTTTTTGCGTAAACGTAGAACATCCCCGGAATGAGAATATCGAAAATCAGCACTATGAGCCATGTCATATCCTTTCCGATCGGAGTAATAGGAAGAAGCGACGCTAAAATAAGGGGGAGCATCACACCGATGGAGAAAAGAATCATGGTGGGCACGTAGAGAGATTCGGCGTATGCAATCAAATCCCTCTTAGAGCTTTCCATTATAATCTCCGATGCCTTTTCCAGAGTTTCCTTTCTTTCCCTCTCGGTTGATCTCATTGAAGAGACCCTCAAAGTATACAAAGATCTCTTAAATCCATCGTTCCACTGCCCCCACTCGTACGCGAATTTCACAAACGCCTCTTCGATAGTGTCGTGCTCTCTGAGGTACACCCCCCAAAGAATCTTCTTTAGGTCTGTGGCCAGAGGCTCTTCGGTGTTTTCGCTTGCAAATGCCACCGCGTGCTCCAGAGAAGGATTGAGATACAGGGACATAACCATATAGCTAACGGCCTCAGGCATGAATCCCAGCATCTTAATTCTCAGGCTATTCGCCTTCATAAAAGGGTAATTTACGATGAACCCATATCCTATAAAAGGTATAATGAGGGAGCCAAGAACGGCCACCATGGTCATTATCAGAGAGTGGCTCAGGAGAAATATTATCAAGTCAAGAACCATCAAAAACAGAATTGAGAATATGAGGAATATCTGACCGAAGAATACTATCTGATGTGGCTCCAGATTTATTCTGGCGAACTTTATGGTCTGGGCAAAGTCGTTTCTGTCGTATTCGGTCTGAGCTTTCACATATCTAGTAAATGCTTGAATGTATTTGCTATAGGCCTTCTTGTAATTGATGTCGTCTTTCTTGTAGACACTCATTATACTTTCGTACTCTTCCTCAGCTTTCAGGTACTTTTTTCGTGCCTCGTCTACCTTTTTCTTTCTGTCTTCTTCCCACTTGGCTCTAAATGCCTCTGATTGCTCCCTAAAAAGAAGGTTCACCTTGAGGCACAACTTCTCATAAAGCATCGTACATCACCGACCCAGGAACCAGTCCTTCCATCTCTCATACACTTTCTCGTGGTCAACGACTCCCTCTTCTTCAACTTCTCTAGCTATTAGTTCCCACATCTTGTTGTTTCCAGCATTAATCCAGTAGTGACTCAGGTAAGCATTATTGCCGGTCTCAATTGTTCTCTTTACCATGGCCGCCTTTATCTTCGCCCTTAATCTTATGTTATCCACGGCGTCTTCGTAGTCCATACCCCATGCTTTCGCTATGCTTTCTATGAGCGTGCTTCCCTCGTAGAGAACATCGGTCTCTTTCAATATCCCTTCACGCATGTCGAAGATCATAAGGTCCTGAAACTCTCCGTCGCTGCCCTTCAGGTACTCGGAAATCTGCACAACCTTTCTTATCTGCCTGTGCAAACCGCTGGGTCTCGTGAATCCAGCCACAACCACCACATCCGTGGCGTTGAAGGACATTGAAGGAATGCCTATGTCGAACACAACCCTCTCGTACACCGCACGCGGAGAGTTGGCATGAATTGTGCCAAGAACAGCGCTTCCCGCGGTACCTGCTCTCATAGCTTCGTAGAGTGTTCTCGCTTCTTTACCTCTCACTTCTCCTATAACTATCGCGCTTTCACCCAATCTCAAAGCCAATCTAAGAGTGTCGTCCATGGTCACCTCGCTGGTACCGCCGAATGTAGATCTAACTAACAGAGGAAGAACTTTGTATCCCAGGCTCTGAAGATAAACGGCTGGCAATTCGGGAGTATCTTCAATCACTATTATTCTTTGGCTCTGGGGGAACTCGAACAGGATTGAACTCATAAGAGATGTCTTACCCGCACTTCTGCTTCCGGTCACAAGCATGGTTGCATTTCCATCAACCAAGAACGAGAGAAGACCAGCACCCATGGGAGTTATACTCTCCAGATAAATATGCCTTAAGAGTGTCCACGGCACGCGGGAGTGCCGGCGGAACGCAAAGGATATACCCCTAGGGCTCAGCGGAGGTCCGACGGCGGTAACTCTCGTCTTGAATTGCTTCAAATCGATTTCCAACAGAGGATGCGCTTCCGAGAACGGCCTTCCGCTTTCCATTCTGAATCTCGATATCATACTCTTTGCATCTCTTTCACTGAGCACAATATTTGTCACAAACTTCTCAGGGATACCTTTTCCGAGACCGCCCTGAAGAATCACGTATATGTTGTTGTTGGAAACGGGAGCATCGAGATAGATATCCTGTATGTACGGGTCATCGAAGAGAATCTCCATTATACCAAAGCCGGAGGTATACTTCATAAGGTACTTTGCGAGCCTCTGCACGGTGGCCATCTCTCCCTCCCTGTCCTTTCCTAGCTTTATGCCGTAGAGCTTGGCCAACTTGAATATAAGCTTTCCTCCCTCTTCCTCTATGTACTTCGACGAAGCTCCCGGCTTCAAAACTTCCATGCCACGGGGATACTCCGCCAAGAGCTCCTTCCTGGCCATATCGATTAAGCGCATGTGCTCCTCTGGAATATGATACTCCGGTGGGTCGATGTAGTAGAGACCTTCGATTTCGGTGGGCAACCTGTAAAGCTTAACAGGAATATCGTGAACCACATATTCTTTTACGAGCACGCTTCCCTTGGGCTTGTCAAAGCTCACCCATGAGGGCGAGAATCCGGGCCTTCTACGAGAGTTCTTGTTGAGAATCTCGTCTATTGTATCTTTGATCCTCTTTCCGCTGACCTGCAAACCGACATTTCTCACTTTGGCCAAGAGGGTTAGAGGTGTGCGAACCTTTTCTTCCATCTGTATGTTCACGTTTATACCTATCTCCCCGAGCCAATCGATGTACTTTTTGAACGCGTAATTTAAATCTTCTATGGACGAAGCTCTGCATTTCTTGCATCTTTCTGAGTAAACGGGCTCCCTACCAAATTGGTCAACAATATAGTAAAAATAAGTTGGAAATTCGGCGATATTGTTTAAAAATACGTTTCGCAATTTTATGAATATCTGTTGCGGATTGAGCGGGCACACGGGGCACCTCAGCTTCTTGCGGTCCTTCTCAGGAACATCTGAGAAATATTCGGTGAGAGGATCCCTCATGCTTAAGTTTTCCAAAGATCTTGCATATTCAAGCATGCTTTTTAGAAGGCGTATGCTCTCTCCGTAATACTCACGAACATTGTATTTTTCCAGGTCTATGAGATCCACATTTGCTGATTGAGATAAAGTCCGAAGCACCCTTCCAAAGCATATATTGTTTGTCAAATCACCCGATGATTTGCATCTCTTACACTCTTTTATAACAAGCTTTGTAACATCTCCCTCTGTAACTATAGTGTATTCGCAAGGTTTCAAAACTTTCTTCCCAATATCTTTAGGTTTTTTCTTTTTCTCTGTAACATCTCCACCATCTTTCTTTGCACCTTCCGCCGGAGTTGCCATAAGGAATGTATGGGGCATGATGTATATAAACATAACGCCGCGGTAAATCAAAAAATATTTATCTCCGAAGCATATCATCGCGTAATATGAAAAAAGACGAATACGGTATAAGGAGACTAGTGTTAGATGTTCTCAAGCCCCACAGGCCATCCATAGTTGACGTTGCTCTAAGATTAAGCAAAGTCGAAGGGGTAAGCGGAGTGAACTGCATACTCAGCGAAGTTGATCAGGAGACTGAAAACATAAAGGTTATCGTTGAGGGAATAAACATAAACTTCGAAGAGCTTTCGGATAGCTTAGAAGATCTGGGAGCGGTGATTCACTCCGTAGACGGTGTGGTGGCAGGTAAAAAACTTGTGGAAGATGTGGAAACTCCACAGGACAAATAATCAGAGGTTTCTCACTTTTTTAGCGATCTTCCTCAGTACTTCATTTTTGCTCTCATCGGTGTAAATTATTATTCTTCCTTTCTCTTTCCACCAAAACTTAGGGTATCTCTTTTCATCTTCCACGTCGAATTTATATCCTAACTCTCGGACAGCTTTGACAATGGTGTCCAGCTTCGCATCAAAAGCCAGTGATTTTGGCACCCTTCTCCCTTCTTTTCGGGAATAATTGACATTAAAGTAGATGGGGTAGATGATTACGCTCATTGCAGAAGCACTCCGTTCAGCACCCCATGCTGCCCGGGTCTGGATGTGATTTTAACCTTTCCAACGGAGGTTTCCACAATGGCCCCCTTTGTGATTATGTTTCTCTGGGCAAAGTGCGGGTTTGACGGATTTTCCACGACGCTAACTATCTTCGCCTTTTCGGTTTTCTTAGTCTCGGGATTGTAAACGTTAACGTATATATCGCGAAGAATCTTTATTTTGTAATTGCCCCCGCGCACCCTCACAATCTTCATTCTCCTATCTCCAATATGCGTGTACACCGGCTCACGTCCAAGCTCGTATTTTCTCTTTTTGCGAGCCATCCTTATTCTTCCGCCGGATATTTTTCTGAGTGCACGACCCTGCCATATTGCCATATTATCACCTTGTCCCGCATATATACGGCTCATATTTAAACATTCTCCTCAGAACCCAATCTTTAACCATATTCCCGTATCATAGTAGGGATAAGAGATAGATGAAAAACGACATGGCGAGCTGGTTGGAGAAGTTATCGTTGGGGGGAACGTTGTAAAATTCAACAATTGTCCCCACAATCGCCCCTATGATAGAATATGATAAAGGAAGGAAAACAATGAATATCAAAAAAGCGGAGACGAAGAACGCCAAGCTTCCCTCCAGGCTCTTTGAATTCTTGAAACGATGCCTTCCCAGACTCTTTCCCACCAAGGCGGCCATCGCATCGCTTACCGTGGCAACTGCAATTGTGGCCATCGCAATCTCCATGGGAAAAAACAAAATGTTGATTAGCGCGGCTATGGCAAAATAAATGTGCGCTCCGATGCAAACCTCCTCCTCTGCCCTGGCTATTTCCCTGATTTTTTTATCCACAAGTTCGAATCCCTTGCTTATGACTTTAAATGTCTCTTCGTTGAATAATGGGCGAATTCCCCTTATTATCTTTGTGGTGGTATCCTTGGATATGCGGTAGGGCTCGATCATGAAGAATATAACGATGGAAATTGAGATAAACAAAGCTGTGAGCTCCTTCCCAAAATAGAAATAAGAGACGGGAATCAGCATGCCGGCGAGATGCAGCGTTTTGCGGAGCGCTTCCGATTTCAGCGACACGATGGATTAAAGTTCTGAAAGTAGATAAGGGTTTCCCCATCATTTAGGAAGAGGCTATTGTGTCTGAGATTGGAATTTAAACTTACAACCCCCAAATCTTTATCTCCAAAAGTATAACCACATCCTATCTCCTACAAAAATTCTAGTGCTCTTTAGAGCTGCAATAAATGTGGAACATTTCATTTTCTTCTGTAAGTTAATAGCTGGAAACAAAATATGCGTATCTATTCCTCTTTTTTTCAGCATTCTTATGAAATTTAATTCATCTTTTATTCTGGTTTGAAAGCATGAACAAACATATTCCATTCCATCTTTCTCAAAAAATATGTGTGCCCATAAGCTTGTGTTGGACCAATCATTTAACACAACTAAAGTTATCCATTCATATTTTATAATCGGTTCACTTAAATCACCTAAAATTTTAAGGGTATACGGAATTTTAATACCGCCCTCCAAGGCAACTACCTTTTTTATTGGAAAAAGCTCACTTAACACACGGATCACACCAAGGGGTTGGAATATAAAAAACATGATAAATGCTATTGATGATAACGCCAGTCCTATATCGTTATATGGAGGTAATACACCTAAGAGAAGCAGGATAACGAAAAATAGATATGTTACTAGAGCTATAAAATACAAAATAAAATGCTCTTGTTGGGCAATTTCAACTCTTTGGAGATTTTGCTGCATAGTAAAATTAGAAAGGTTGTCCTCAAACACATTACATTCTAGTTTCTCTCTGTTTTCTTTACGGTATATATTCCCGGGATAATCGGGCAGCATTTCCCTTTTTACTTCTATCACATATTCCGTTCCCACTATGATTGGGAAGAGCATGAAAATAAAAATCGAAACTCCAAGGAAAATCCTAAGGAAACTCCCCGTTGGCCCCTCGGGGACATCGTAGTATAACTCATTGAGGTTATGAACATTTAGTTTATAGATAAAAATCCATCCTACAAACATATCCATTCCAATCGCTAATATCAAACTATTTGTTGAACGGCGTATTTTTCCTTTGAAATAAAGGTGGTTTGAAATCATCATAAATATCAACAGAGCTAAAAGGGTAAGATTATACGCTATTTCCAATACCCGATATGGAGACATTTTCAATTACTATATGAGGCAATATGTATTTTTATTTTTGCATTTTTAAGGTTTCTCAAAATCACTGGCCTTTCAAAATTAATTCCTTATCACTTTATGTTTTCTTCATATTTGCAAGCTGCGACCTTGATGAAGGTCGTGAGGAGAAGTACATAGGTTATGGCTTCCATCAAAATGGTCTTCAAAAACGCATCCTTGCGATTTTTAGGCCATACG
The DNA here is from genome assembly GCA_015523125.1 of DHVE2 group archaeon. Classification (GTDB taxonomy): domain Archaea; phylum Thermoplasmatota; class Thermoplasmata; order Thermoplasmatales; family Aciduliprofundaceae; genus JAADDK01. The sequence continues at coordinate 14,597 of WAKX01000032.1, forward strand.
GAGATCACAACTTTTCTCCAGAGAATATACTTCACGAGCAAATCCACGAGAAACACGATGGTTAGAACAGATGGGTCTGGGTGAACAATAGTAAAGAAAAGGGCCAAGATGAGGTATGAAATTGTGGATACGATAGCCAGAATTATTCCATCTTTGTTGTTCAAGGCGCACTCACCTCCGCTATTTCCACCATAGCGGCAAAATAGAACACTATGCAGAGGAAAAGATACAGAAACAAAATCAATGCGAGCTCAGACAACTTGACTTTCTTTATTTTGTTGGTGGGTAGGAAATGTATGGTAAGCACCACTCCTATGACAAGCGGGGGAATCATCAATATAAGATAACTTTGTGTTCCCAACGCTTCTGAGAAATATAAATAGAAAACCGCAAAAAAGGAGATTACAAGTAATGGCACACTGATATACAGCTCGCTTACCGATGAATCTATATCCATATTCATCTGATTAGTCAGATGCTCACCTCCATTTTTACTCAACCCATTACTCCATATATCTTTTTCGCAAACTCCAACCACAAAACATTTAATACCCCCTCGGAATTGCCTTCGGTATGTTCAAAATCATCACGGAAGAGGGTGGCGCGCGCCTTGGCACTTTGAAAACGAAGCATGGAGAACTGGAGACTCCGTTCTTCATGCCAGTGGCAACCAAAGCAACGGTGAAAACTCTGACCCCTGAGGATTTGAAGAATTGCGATGTTCGAGTTTTAATTTCCAATTCTTTACATCTGTTTCTCCGGCCGGGGTTGGATGTGTTAGAGGAGCATGGAGGATTGCACGAGTTCATGAGATTTCCCGGGGCAATATTCACGGACAGCGGTGGGTTCCAGATGATTCGGAAGGGCTTTTTCGTTGGCGCAGACCAAGAAGGGATAACGTTCCGCTCCCCGTACGACGGGAAGAAGTACAAGTTCACGCCGGAGTTCAGCAAGGAGGTGCAGATGCGCATAGGGAGCGACGTGGCCATGATGCTGGACTACTGCGCCGAGTATCCCGCGAGTTACGAAGAAGCAAAAAAAAGTGTGTTACTCACATCGCTCTGGGCTGAGAGATTCCCCAAGAACACAGAGCAATTGAGCTTCGGTATAGTTCAGGGTTCCGTGTACGAGGATTTAAGGGAAAAAAGCGCAAGGGACTTGGCAAAGATGGACTTCGACGGCTACGGAATAGGAGGGTTAAGCATAGGAGAACCGAAGGATGTTATGCATCGGATGGTAGAAATAGTCACGGGAATTTTGCCCAAGGAGAAGCCGAGGTACCTTATGGGCGTTGGCTCCCCGCTGGAAATAATAGAATCCGTGATGAGAGGTGTTGACATATTCGATTCCGTTTTTCCAACGCGCAACGGAAGGCACGGCACGGCCATCACATCCCAAGGAATGCTGAATCTGCGCAAGTCGGAGTTTAGAAATGATAATCGTGCTATGGACGAAGAATGCTCATGCTACACCTGTGAGAATTTCACCCGGGCCTATTTGCACCACTTAATTCGGGAGAAAGAGATTCTGGGAATGCATCTCCTATCATTGCACAACGTTTGCTTTATGATTGAATTCATGAAAAGAATTCGCGAAGAAATAAGGCAAGGAAATTTGGAGAGATTCAAAAAAGAGATGGAAAAAATTTACTGAACTCTGCGAATCACAGCAATCAATAAGAGAAGAAAAATTACGAAGAGCCAAGTTAGCTCTGGCACGTTCTCCTGAGGGTAGAATCTTCCCTCTATGTTCTGGTTGCTGCTGCTCACATAATTGTTCCACACCACTATTTTACTCGCGCCATCCGTGGCCGCAGAAGGAGTTTCCTCATTATTGCTTGAAGAAGTTACATTTATTTCATCGCCGACCATGGAACCCGAAGGGTCGTAAACACGAAGGAACACATCCGGGTTTCCATTTCTTTGGTCTGAGAAGGAGAGCATGAAATCCCCGTTGGCGAATTTCACATCCACTTTTCCGCAGTAATTGGCGTTGTTCTCGTTTATTATATGAACTCCCCCAACGTTGCCATCGGAGCCAACAATTATGAAATACGCACCCGTTGATGAGGAAAATGAGCCGTTGCGATAAGTGACGAAGAACTCTCCATTTCCACCCGCCACAGAGAGCTGCGATTCTTTAATTGATGGAGTGGTGGGAAAATTCACGGGAGTTATCGAGCCATCGCCCGTAATAAACGCTCCTCGAATATCATAATTCTCTGCCCACACAACCAAGAATTTTCCGCTTTGCTGGTCAAATCCCACGGAGACGCTGTACTTCTGCTCTGAATTTGCGGCTATTGTGAAATTTTGCCCGAAAGTCCCTGTCGAGGTGTCGTAAAATCTGCCTTCCACCTGCTCTCTTGTTAGATTGATCCATGTAAAGAGAATACGGTGTGCGCCGTAGCTCACGTCAACGCTCTTATTTGCATCGTTGCTTATTATTGCCCCAGTTGTCGAGTTCCCTGCAGTCGGAGTGATGAATCGATATAATATTTTATGGTAAGAGGGGAGAGAATAATCGAAAGAAACTACAGTAAAATTATCTCCGTCTTCGTTGTACGCGGTTCTCACGCCTGCTCCGTATTTGTAAATTTGGATCTCGTTTCCCTGCGTACCGGATGAGGAATCAACAAAATATCCATTCACATAATTTCCGTTCACATACGCCACTAAATAATTTCCATTTCCATAACTTACAGAGGGTGAGGAGCCGCTATGCGCACCGAGATACGTGGAATTGGAGCCCGTGCCGTTCACACCCGCTGCCCATTTGACCAAATTGACACCCAGAGTTGCATCGTCGTACTGGCTCCACCCATCGTATAAATTATCACCACTATTGGAAGAATCCGCTGAACCGTCATCGAAGGTGGATGAGTCGCAGTGCACCACCACGCGCCCTGAGCCGTAGTAGGAATAAGCGAGTACAGGGTATTTGCTTCCGCTTATCGTCTGGTTTGCGGCGATTTTTGCGTTTCCACTCACCTGCATGGTGGTGCCAGACCAGATTCCAAAGGAGTTCACACCATCTGTTAAAATTGGAACAGAAGCAATATCCGTGACCTCGTTATTGCTTCCCGTTCCAGATTCAGTTGAAGTCAGAGTTATGTTAAAAGTAGAATCGAAATTTAGGTTGTTGTTCCATATATGCCATGAATCCCATCCATTATTATTTCTATCAGAGTTGTTGTGATCAGCTATGTAGACGAGCCCACCTCCGTTGTGAACAAAATTCACTATCGTACTTATTTCGCTGGACGAGAAAGAATCCTGGGGCTCGGGAATAACAAAAACTTTATACCCATTCAAATCCGATGAGGTTATCGTCCCTGTACCTGTTCCAAGGGAATCAACCACGAAGCCTTCATTTCTCAGCGCATCCGCGAAGTCTGAATAGGCACCATCGATGCGCCAATCTGCATTTCCCGCGTCTTCATCCTTGGTGAAATCGAAAAGAACCTTAATCCCAGTGGCTTTTATTTTTTCATTTTCCCCAGTATTCACATGTGGCGAGGCACCCACCGAAAGGGCCGAGAGAACAATTATATCCAAAGCAATTATGGAAAGCACCACTTTCAAATATTTTACATGTTTTCTCGACAATCTCAACACCGCATAGGCATATCACTTTTGATATAAAAAAATTGTGAATTCTAACGAGAAAACTATTAATAGAGAAAACTAAATAATCACCCATGGTCCGTACAGAGAGTATGATCGCCGTGGTAATCATCATTTTTCTATTCGCTGGAATGGGAATAATGGCGGCCATTACTCCTCATCATTCTGATTCGAGAGACTACAGCTCGAGAATTATTTATCAGCAGGAGAGTGTGGATTCAATAGAGAGCCGAGCTTACTCTGATCTGGGTTCAATTCCATATCATAAGACTGTGATGGTGACTTTCGGATTAGGAGATGCTACCTCTCAAGAGATCACATGGGATGTTGGGGATTTCTCAGGTCTTCACGTTTCAGATCCTAAACAAAACTATCAACGGGGAATTAACAACTCTTGGTACGGTTCAACGGCGGTTCAGATGTACCAGAATTACGCAGGGGTGCAGGTGCATACTTACTCCGCAGAATCTCATCCGTCCAGCAATCTCGCGAATGCGCAACTCGCCTACTGGTGGTATGACTCCGACGACGTGAGAGTTTGGACATCCTCCGAATCGATTATGAAGATGAGCGCATATTTGCAGGTGCCGAGAGTTTGGGTTGAGGGTGGAGCAGTTGCATATTCCAACATAATTCTCCTTTTCAAAGACACCACCACGGGAAAGAGCGTATGGTACATCGTTAATTACTTTGATACGAGAGAAGAAAGCATATTCAAAGAGTGGATTGGATTTGACTCGGGAACCAACATACCAATGATTGTTACATATTTTGGTCACAACACAAAATACGCGTACCTCGGACCAAATTCATACACCGCAATAAATCAAACATGGAGTGGCTGGCATTATTACGAATTCAGGGTAAACAGATTCAATTTCACCACAGCAATTAACTACGTGAACAGCCAGTACTCCTTAGGAATGTCAACAAACCCCGATGATTACATCATTTCGGAGGTGACTGTGCAGGCAGAGATATACTGGCCAGAGGGAAGCAACGGCCATCTGGGGGTATCCATGCACGATGTCCAGTTGGAGGAGCTCAATTCAGCAATACCGGAATTTCCCTGGATGTGATTATCTCTCGAGTTCCAATAATGAGGAATTCTCAAAAAACAACTCGCATTTTTTTCCTTTCACCGGATAAATTCCAAGGTGCCTCAATTTCTCCTCGGAGAATTCCAAAACCTTGTCATCTCTCTGTAGTGGCAGTTCGAAATCTTTCTCGCTTATGGCTACGACGCTTTTAATACCTATGGAACCGCAAAGTTTCAGAGCTTCGCTAATCTGTCTATTTCCCGAGAGTATCAGCATTAACTCCAGATGCTTTTTTTTCGCTATATTCTTTTTATTTTCGAAGCTTTTCATCGCTTTTTCATATGCCCATTCAACGTGCTCCCTGCACCCAACGCAAAGAGAATTGAAAACGTAAATTCCCTTGGAAGCGAGAGCTTTAGATTCCTCGGCGCTTATGCTCCCTCGATATCCTTTAACAATCATTCGTATCCCTGTATATCCTCAAATTTTTTCAGGAGTTCTTCTTTCTTGGGGCACTCAACCAGCGCGTGGGCCATGACCTCTTCCACTGTGCTAACAGGTATGATTTCTATCTTTCCCTCGTGCTCCTCGTCTAGAATCACATCCAGAAGATTTGATTTTGGAATTATTACCTTTTTCAATCCTGCTTCTATGGCCGCTTCAACCTTGGCGGTTATTCCTCCAACCGGTAGAACATGTCCCCTGATGCTCAGCGAACCAGTCATTGCTATACTCTGATCCACAGGTATGCCCTCCAACGCAGATACCACCGCTGTAGCAACGCTTATGCTGGCGCTATCCCCTTCCACACCTTCGTAAGTGCCTATGAATTGAATGTGCACATCATAGTTAGTTATGTGCTTCCCAAAATATTTCTTAATTATCGCAGATACATTCTCCACCGCTTCCTTTGCTATATCCCCTAATTTACCGGTGGCAATCATCCTTCCCTGATCCTTGGATTGCGCGGGGGTCACCTCGGCCACTATGGGCAACACTATACCCGAGTATTCTGCCATCCCACTTCCCGCAGAGTAAACCGCGAGGCCGTTCACCATGCCTATTGCCTCGCCCCTGTCCAAGAAGGTCTTATACTCTTTCTTCATCTCTATCCATCTATCTGCCACCTGCTGTTCCAATGGCCTCGATAGCTTTTTTGCCATGAGCACGTGCTTTGCTTCCACAAACTCCGCTCCATCTTCCTTCGCTATGTCCCCTGCGACCCTTACCAATCCTCCCAACTCCCTCAATCTCAAAGTTAATTTTCCCTTTCTCCCCGCTCTCTTTTGAGCTTCCTTTATAACTTCCACCACCGCTTCCTTCGTGAAATGTGGGATTTTTCCGTCTTTCTTAACTTCCTGAGCGATAAACCTAACCAAATTCCTGCGGTTCTCGTCGTTGTCCTCCATGGTGGATTTCATGTACACCTCGTAACCGTAGCCGCGAATTCTCGAGCGCAGCGCGGGGTGCATTCCCTGAAGCGCGTCCAAGTTTCCGGCAGCAACTAAAATGAAATCGCATGGCACGGGCTCTGTGTGAACCATCGCCCCTGCGGAATGCTCGCTTTGCCCAGAGATTGCGAATTTCTTCTCCTGCATGGCAGTTAGCAAAGATTGCTGGGATTCTATGCGAAGCATGTTTATCTCGTCTATGAAGAGCACACCCTTGTGCGCTTTGTGAATCGCACCCGCTTCCACCCTTGTATGCGGTGGAGTCTCCAGACCTCCGCTCTGGAACGGGTCATGGCGCACATCTCCTAAAAGGGCTCCAGCATGCGCGCCGGTGGCATCCACGAACGGGGGTTTGGAATTTCTATCGTGAGAAACTAAAAGCTTCGGAACCAATGCCTTCTCTTCGCGCTGAATGGAAGGCCCGGTGAAAGCGTAAAGGAATATAGCTATGAATATGGACCAAAAGAGGAAAGAGTAATCGCCAGTAACCCATGCCCCAACCACGCCTATGAACACGAGCAGAAAGAGAACAAGTTGCATACCCATTCTCTTCTCCGCCTTCCTCTTATTTGCCTCCTCCTGATACTGCTTCACAATAAGCTTCCCCTGCCCCGCGGGAACGGTCTTTATCTTGGGAGAATTGGGATCCTCTTCGTTGGGAAAAACGAGTATGTCCTCCAATTCTTCTCGAGGGAGAAAATCTACCATACTTTGGGCAAGCATGCTCTTTCCAGTTCCAGGATCTCCAATTAAAATCACGTGCCTCTTCTGCCTTGCAGCTTTTTTGATGACTTCCACAGCCTCGTCCTGTCCGATTACCTGATCAACAAGTTTCGGAGGCACCTTTATTTCTTTAGTCGTTTTGATATTCAGCTTTTCTATCCACTCTTCTACGCTTTCCACGCATCGCTATATGGGATTAAGTAGATAAAACTTACCTCTCACTCATGTGTAATCCGCGGGTTCCAGAAAAATCTAAATAAATGTGAACCATTAAGCCCATCGGGCCGGGGTAGCCTAGCCCGGCAAGGCGGTGGATTCGAGATCCACTGTCCGCAAGGACTCGGGAGTTCGAATCTCCCCCCCGGCGCTATGCTCTCTGACCGCGATATTCTACTCGCGATGAAAAATGGCGAAATTTCTATATCTCCCTTCTCGGAAGACTCGCTAACACCCAACGGCTATGACCTAAAAGTGGGGGAGCTCATGATTCCCGATAAGAAAATACACATCAAAGATGGAAAAATTAAAATTGACAAAGGCACGCATTTTTTAGTTGGCACTTTGGAAGAAGTGAGTGTGGGAAATAGGCATGTGGCTCAACTTTGGCTCAAAAGCAGATGGGCCCGGCGCGGGGTACTTGCCTCTTTTGGTCTCGTGGATGCTGGATTCAGGGGGATTTTGACTCTGGGCGCGTATGCAACAAGAGAGATTGAAATATCCATTGGGGATAAATTCGTACAAATATGCTTCTTTGAATTGAAGAGCGAAGTGGAAAAACCATACGAAAAGAGATCCGGGAATTATCAAAATCAAAAAAGTATAAAGATATGAAATTATGCGGATATTTCTTCATTCAGCAGTTCCGCGTATTTTTCTTCCACTATCACATCAAGTTTGTCGAGATACATCTCTTCGAATTTCCTTTCTATTGTCACTCTGGTGAAGTTTGCTACTCGTGCCACCATGTCAAAAATCTCCTTGTACATGGTATCATACGCTCTTTTCAATGTAACTCCAGGAGAGTTTAACATTTTGTCGCTATCAACTGTTACGTATGTGCCGAGGTCGTTCTCCTTTACTTCTCTCAAAGCTTCCATGGCCTTCTCTCTCCTGCTCGCCTCCAGAGAGAACGGCAGGACGAATATGGCCATCATTGGCTTTTCTCCCCTTTCTTTCAGTATTTTCATTGCTTCCAGCGCACCACCGGTTCCCATGCCGCCGCCCAAGGCCGCGATGATGATAACCGCGTCCGCGTCGTTTGTCTCTTCTAAAATCCAGGCTTTGGATCTATCTACGACATACCTTGCAACATTTACATAACCAGCTGTGTCCTTGTGGGTTCCCAAAACCTCCTTGCCGAGCCACATCTTTTTGTCTACGGCAAGGCCCATCACGCGCTCGTCCACATTCACGGCTATGGTCTTCACCCCGGGAATCTTCCTTGCTGAGATGTACTCCGCGATTTTGCCCGCAGCTCCACCAAAGGCCAGCACCTTCACCTTCGGTGAGATTCCGAACTCTTCCTTCACCATTGCCCGTATTCTTTCCTTTATTTCATTCATATTTTCCATGGCTCCCATCTCCTTCTGGCATATTTATCATTAACGCCTGAACCTCTCCTCCCTCACACGTTCCTCCTCACTCAGTCGGAGGCCATTCAAAGAGGATACATAACCCTTCAAGATATTCTCGAGGATTCCCTCTCTAACTATGGTTTTCATCACATAGTTGATTATTTCCTCAACGCTACTGAAATATCGGTATTCAACGTAATCTTCCAGCACCATCAGCAGGCGGTCCCTGATGTCCACGCGCACCCCCTGGTTCTTGAGTACGCCTCTGTCAACCATCTTCATGTATTCCATCACTGCAGTTCTTATCAATTGTGAGCGGTTCTGATACTCTGGGTGCCTCGCTAGAAAATCATCCATTTCGTCCAGCTCCACGTCGGTTATCCTCAGTGATATCCTTGTATCATCCATGACCCACACCTGTTTGCATGACAGATATAGTCAAAGAAGTATATATAACTTTCGTTGAGTGACAAAAATCGTCATAAAAAGTCATACAGATGGTAGCACGGAAATGACGTTGTATTGCCGTTGTGCATGCAACATGTTTCCGTTGTATGACACTCGGCGACGGAATTTTGTACCACTGTAAAGTTACAAACTTAACTGAGTATATCGTTGAGCAAAAGTTTGTCCATAAGTTTCGCTTTTATCTTTATTTTCTTAGTGATGTACGCCGTGAAAGCGTCCTCTTCCTTGTTCAGAATCTTCTTGAAAGTGTCAGTGGTGGTTGTTATTACTATCTCTCCTTGGACCTCGCCTTCCTCTATATTACTTAATTTCCCATCTTTAAGATGCGTGTAATACTTACCATCATCTTCGAAAACTATCACTATTGTACGCTCTAAATCCTTTATTTTCTCCTTCCTTTTGTCATCGCTTTTGTTGAATTTATCCACCAATTCCTGCAATATTTCTTTCATGCGTATCACCTCAGTACTCTATACCTTCCCTCGCAATTACCCCTTCTTGAAAATAATGCTTCACTTCCCTCATCTCAGTTACGAGATTAGCCTTTTCGATAACCTCCTCCCTTGCGTATCTTCCCGTCATCACCAACTCCGTTCTCTCGGGTACATTGTCCATCAGGGAAAGCACATCGCTGAGAGATATAAGATTGAAATCCAAAGCCACATTGATTTCGTCCAGTATTACCACGTCATACTCCCCGCTTTCCACCTTCTCTTTTCCCATGCGCAGTGCGTTTTTAGCCCTTTCAATATCCTCCTTTTTGGGATTTCTCTTGTTGACGAATTGATTGGTTCCAAACGCATGAAGTTCGATACCCAATTTTCTCGCAGAGACCTGCTCCCCATATCCCTCGTCCGGTTTCATGAACTGGATTATGCAAACCCTCTTACCCCTTCCAGCTGCACGCATGGCGAGGCCGAAGGCAGCCGTAGTTTTGCCCTTTCCGTTGCCCGTGTACACGTGAATGTAACCCATGGAAAGCACTAATGCAACCACCGATAAAAACATTCACTTCGTGAAGTCTCTTTAAGTTTTTATACTATTTCTTATTACAGGTTCTTATGAGGGAGAGGGCGCTTTTGCTCATCAACGCTCTAATTGCAATTTCCCTTGTTATACTGTATCTCTACACCACGCAGACGCTACCTGTCAAAATACACATAAACGATTCGAAGAAATACATTGGAGATTACGTTCAAGTTACTGGAATAGTGTGGAAAGCGAATATCGGAGAGGATTACACTTTCATAAAGATAACAGAGGATTTCAAAAATTATCTGAATATTTTAGCGAGTGTGAAAATCCATGTGGAACCGGGAATGAGAATATCCGCAACAGGATTGATAGAGAAAGGAGAATCGGGCATAGTTCTCGACGTGGAAAAGAGGGAAGAAATAAAAGTTTTGTCGAGGGATTTCTCCACGAGCATTCCAGTTTTGCTAGAAAACCCTTCTAATTTTTCTGGATTCTTGGTTAGTTTTGGAGGGAAAATAAAATACGAGAAAATAACCTACTTGAATCTCAGCGATTCCACTTCGCATATGCTCGCCTTCGTTCCGGATGGTTATGATGGTGAGAGAGAAGCGTATTTTTGCGGTAGCGTTAAGGATGGAAAATTCTACGTGGATTCCGCATACAGCAACGCAACGGGAGATGTGAAAAACATATCAGAAATAAAAGAAATGAAGAGAGGAAAGGCATGCGTGCACGCGAGAATCCTCTCGTACGGATTATATTTGATCGTGGAAGACGGAAATTATTCCCTCCGAGTTTATGGTGAATCCTCTCGTATTCCAAAGGGGTACGTGAATATTCGGGGGATATTCTATTACGATTCCCATATGGGTGAATACGTGGTCTATGCGAGAAATATTAAATAAAACTGAAACTTTACCGACTTATGAACAACCGAGCTATATTCACCCTGGCCATACTGCTCTCCTTTGCAGCCGGCTTCATGTCCGCGGAGATGCTCATATCACCCACCGCGAGCCACGGGGGAAATATAATCGTTTCGAACAATACAAAAATAATGGCTCTAAACGACAGGGATTATTATCCGGTCGCAATCGAAAAAATCAACGGCGCCAAGAAGAGCATACACATGGTGATGTACGAGATAAGGTGGTACGGAAATCCGGATAGCGATACGCACGATGTATCCAAGTTAGGAAAGGCTTTGGTGAATGCACACAAAAGAGGTGTGGACGTGAAGGTGATAATGGACGACGGCAGAGGCTACGGATTCATAAATCCAGACTTAGTGAATGCGGCTAAAAATTGGTCCTCTTATTTCAAATCGAAAGGAGTGCAGGTGAAATTTGACTGGAGCAATCAGACGACGCATGACAAGCTTATAATTCATCGACGACGAGATAGTCATCGTAGGATCTACGAACTGGAGCCAGAGCGCCCTCAATTACAATCACGAGGCAAATGCGCTGATAGAGAGTAAGGAAGTGGCCAAAGAGTACGAAGATTATTTTTCGTCTCTCTGGAACACTTATTCCTGAGATTTCATCACATTTTCAAGCTTTTCTCCCCTTGCAAATCTCATTATGTTTTTCCTCGCATGGAGTAGAGAATCCATAAACCAATTTTCGTATACGCCCCCGCAGTGGGGAGTCATTATCACATTCTCCAACTTTTCGAATGGGTAATCCTGTGAAAATTCCTTTCCGTATTTCCACCAGACATCCAGCGCAGCGGTGAATCGTGGGTTGCTCTTTAAAAATTCATAAAGCTCTCGTTCATCTATTATCTTCCCGCGGGAAACGTTCACCAAAATTGCATCTTTCTTCATTTTTTCCAACTTATCCCAGTTTATTAATCCCTCAGTTTGAGGAGTTAGCGGAAGAGTGAGAACCATGATGTCAATGGTGGGCAAAATAGAATCAAGGTCGGAAATTTTCAGTACCTTTTCTACATTTATATCCCCGTTGTATTTCCCGCTTCTATTCACCGCGTATATCCTCGTGTTGAACGGCGAGAGCATTCTGGCTAAGTCCTGCCCGATGTGCCCGAACCCAATTATTGCGACGTTTTTTCCCCTTAGCAATTTGCTTTCCATAAGTTGCGGAAATTCTCCATTTCGCATCATTCTATCCCGTATCACAATTCTTTTCATGGCGGAAAAAATGAGAGCGAGAGCATGCTCGGCCACCGCCCACGAGTTCGCACCGGAATTGGAGCAAAGATACGCGTATTTTGGGATTTCCTCGAGAGGAATGTGGTCGACCCCCGCAGTGAGCGCCTGCAGAAGCTTGAAATTTTTCATGTGTTTTAAATACTCTCTGACCTTTTTCCAGTGTAGAAAAAGAAGAATCTCCGCATCACTCGAAGATTCTTTTTCTATGCAATCAACCTCGAACTCGGGCATAATCTCCCTTATTAGTTCTATTTGCTCTTCTTCACATAGCTCGGTGGCGATTTTCATAGAAAGGCATGCTTTTTTGAGCATATTTATTTTGGCATGATTTTCCCTAAATGTATATATACGAGAACGCACATCTTTCCCTCATGAAAAAGTGGGCAGCACTTATCATAACCTTGCTTGTTCTGTCCTCCGCGGGATTTGCCATGTTCTCGCACCAGCAGAATATCGTAAAGAGAAATGTAACGCAAAAAGTATTCAAGCTAAACCTAAACGATTCTGAACTCGAAGTGAGAGCAAACGGATTGGACCCAAACGGTAGCTTTCCTTACAATCTGCAGGCTCTTCCGCTCTACGAAAACATGAAAATAAGTTCTGCATACGCAGGAGATGTTAATCATGATGGACGCCCCGATGTTGTAACTGTATCTTACAGACAGGAGAATATGAGCATCTACCTAAATCACGGAGGATTTGTAAATGTAACGCCGGATCTGATTCTTAACTCCTCAACAGGGCTTTATCATCCAACGGACGTGGTAATTGTGGATGAGCAAATAGCGGTATCATGCCACAATGACAGCAGCACAACCCTGTCTGACTACGATAAAGTCCTGGTTTACAATCTAACTGATCCAACAAATCCCATTGCCCTGAGTCCACCCGTCATATCGGGGGGAAATAACGTGCCCGTGATAATAAAATCGCTGGTAGTGGGTGATTTCGACGATGATTCTCAAAAAGATATTGCGGCTGCGTACAGCACAAATTCTTCATCCTTCGGACAGAATAGCAGAATTGCCATATACTCCTCTCCATTTACTAATGGAGAATCTCCGAAAACGATTTCGTTGGGCGCAAATATCACTCGTATGGCTGCGGGAGATTTCAACGGAGACGGCAAAGACGACTTGGCGGTTATACTTGACGGGGGAAAGAAGATAAATGTGTACTATCAGGGAACCAATGGATTACCCACACAACCCTCCATTGTATTAAACACGAATTCCTCCACAGATATTTTGGCGGCGCGCATAAATGCAGATAATATAAAGGATTTGGTTGTGTCAAATTTTGTCTCTGGAAACATATCTATATACTTCGGCAGTTCTTCAGGATTGGAAGCGAATCCTTCGCTGAATCTAAGTGCGGGGCCCGGGGTCATAGCAATTGGGGTGGGCAGATTCAATAAAGACCATGTTCCTGATATAATCGCATCTTACATAAACAAAGAGATCTACGGATATGTGGAATATCCTCGACCCATGGCCATATTCAACGGACCGCTCCATGATGGGCAAGAACCAAATAGAATGATATACGCGGGTTCCAATGTGATCAGATTGCAGGTGGCGGATTTCGATGCAAACGGAATGGACGATTTATTGGTGGGTGCCACAGGGGGCAAAGGAGATAGCCCGTCTCTTCCGTACATTCTGTATCAAAGGGACAATTCGCTCAAAGGAATCGCGGATCAGGCGCTACACGGAGGGATATATCCCACAGGAATCACTTTGGGGGACGTAAACGGTGATAAAATCAAAGACCTAATCGTTGCGGAAACCGGTTCCAATTCTACCGCTGTGTTTCTAAACGATGGCCACGGGTTCCCGGTCACACCGAGCACAACCGTGCCCGTATATGGATACCCGTATTACGTGGCCGCGGGACATTTAGATTCGGATAATAAAGAGGACTTTGCGGTGAGCCACATTTTGGACAACAATGTAACCCTCTACCTGAGCTCAGCCGGAGAATTATTGAATTTAACATCTTCCCTGAACAACACCGCCAGAATTTGGATAGGAGATATCAACGGCGACGGGAAGAACGACGTGGTTGTGAACTCTTATAAATCCTCTGGAATCGACATATTCTACGGAGACCACTTCACTGATGGAGAAGCGCCGAACTTAACTATTCCCCTAAGTTCGCCTGCTCAGGATTTCGCTGTGATTAATCTTTCATCTTCCAACTATCCCGGGATAGCTGTTGTTTTACCTGGAAAATTAGTGATATTCAACCAAACTTCGCCTGGAAACTTCCAGGTACAAAACACCATAAACGCCGATTCGGGAGTTTATCTTGTGTCATGCGCAGCGGGCGATTTTAACCATGATGGAGAGATGGATTTGGTGGTTACAGGGTTGGTAACAAACTACATTTCTTCCTACGCGGTTCTTTTACAAAATAATGGGAATTTTAATACTGCCCAGTATTCAGGCTACTTACCAGGAAAAGTTTTAGATGTGAAAACTGGCGATTTCAACGACGACGGCATCACCGATTTTGCGGTTCCAAGTTCGCTGGGAATGACTCTCATCGGCTATTTCAATGGCACGGGGTTCAATTTCGATTACCTTGCTTCTGATCAGAATCCAGTATCTCTAGCGGTAGGAGACATCAACGGCGATGGAAAAGACGATATTGCCACGAGTACCGATGGCCCCGATGTGGACAATTTCCCGATAGAGATGGGAATGATCGATGTGTATTTCCAAAAGGATACACCGCCCATAGCAAACATAACAGTACTCAATTATTCTTATGAGGGATCACCCATAAAGCTCTCCGGTGAGAACTCTACTGACACCATATCCGACGCGGATTCTCTAAACTACACGTGGTACCTCTGGAACGAGTCCAGCGCAAGCTGGGATATAATCGGGTACGGGGTCAATATAACATACATACCCCCACAGCAGGGTACTTATAATTTCACCCTAAAGGTGACGGACAAAGAAGGCCTGTACGATTATGCAACCACCAACGTTACGGTTTTAGATACGAAGCCGCGGGTTAATTTCTCCTATTACAACGCTATCGAGGGGCAAAAAACGGAGTTCGTAGCGGATATTTACGCGTACGATGGAATTTACGCAATTTACTGGGACATGAACGGCGATGGGATATGGGACTTCACAAATGAATCGGAGGTGAATTACACCTACGCCGAGAACGGCACATATTACGTGAATCTCACAGTTGTAGATGGAGATGGGAGCGTGGGCTATGTAAATAAAAGCGTGGTGATTAACGATACTTCCCCAACGTGCTCCTTCTCATATTACCCCACAACTATCTACGAGGGGCAAAACGTTACTTTCGTGAGCAACACCAACTCATATGATGAGGTAGTCAACTGGACATGGAGATTTGGAAACAATTTGAGATACGGTAAAGATGTGAATTACACTTTTCCATCGCAGGGAAACTACATAGTTAATTTGACCGTGCGGGACTCGGACGGCTCATTGGGGTGGAGCGAGCAAACGGTAATCGTTCTGGATACTATGCCCGTAATCAATTTCACATACAACGGAACTTACGAGGGAACGCAGTTCCATTTTTATTCCCACGTGGATTCTTACGATAGCATATCGAGTTATTATTGGGATTTCGGCGATGGGCAAAGCTCAAAGGAAGAGAATCCCACCCATGTTTTCGCCCAACAGGGCTCTTATTTAGTCACACTATTCGTGAACGATTCCGACGGTTCCAACGTTAGCTATTCTCAACTCGTGGAGGTGGAAGACCAGAATCCATCCGTGTGCTTTAACTATTCAAACGCCGTGGAAGGAGAGCCCGTACAATTCACAGCGGATATCCATTCTTACGATGGCATTGTCTCGATTCTCTGGACCTTCGGAGACGGTGGCACATCCAATGAGACCAATCCAACGCACATATACGAGCAAAACGGGGCTTACAACGTTACAGTAGTAGTGAAAGAAGCGGATGGAGATTCGGCGGAATGCAGCAAGGATGTTTTTGTTGAAGATACCTCTCCGGTTATCTCTTTGAAGGTGGATGGATCTTCCAGCGTTATTGAAGATTCGATAATTCATCTAAACGCTACTGGCACGACAGCATACGATGGAATAAAAGAATACCTGTGGGACTTCAACTACTCCGGAAAATTCGCCTCTGACTTGGAGACAAAAACACCTCTGGCCACAACCAGTTACCCGGAGATGGGTCATTACGTCATTGCCCTCATGGTTATTGACGGAGATGGAAGTGCATCCATCGCGACAGTGAGTGTTATTGTGAATAATGTAAAACCGGTTGCAAATTTCACTTATGTGGTAAATCAGAACGAAGTGAGATTTGACGCTTCATCCACGTACGACACCCCCTCGGATAAAAACATACTGAACTATACGTGGGACTTCGGAGATGGAACAACTGGATACGGAGAAATTGTAACTCACACATACTCAAAACCCGGAAATTACACAATAACATTAACTGTGGTGGATAACGATGGAGCTACGAGCCAAAAGACGATACATGTGAGAATAAGTTCAATTCCTTCTTCGCTTCCCTCATCCCGCGGAGGATTTTCGTGGCTTTTGTTGATCATAATACTCGCACTTATTGGAGCTCTCATAGGGTTATTGCTCGTTATGAACAAGAAGAAGTACACGGTGGACGATGTATACCTAATAGCAGATTCGGGAGTTCTCATCCACCATGCAACCCGCAGATTGAAACCGGATATGGACGAGGATATACTATCAAGTATGCTGGTGGCAGTTCAGGAATTCATAAAAGATGCCTTTAAAGGTGAGGATAATGTGACCCTGAAGAGCATGGACTTCGGTGACAAGAAGATTCAGATTCACAAAGGTAAAAAGCTGTTTCTGGCAATGGTGAGCAGCAGTAATATCCCGAAGAAGCTGGAGAACAAAGCTCAGGAAATACTAGAAGAAATAGAGGAGAAGTACAAGGATATTCTAGACACATGGGACGGCGATGTGTCGGCATTCAGAGGCGTCGGAGATATACTGAAGAAAATATGGGAGTGAATCATCTAACTTTTCTCAAAATTTCCAATCTCTTCATTTTTAGCTTTCTAGCTTCGTCTTCCCCTTTGAAGCTCTTCTCGACGCTCTCCAGAAGATCCACGAATTTTCTAACTTCTTCGTAATTTGGATTCTTGATATCTAAATTAGCTTCCTCCGCCTGTCGCCGCACGATGGGCATTGCATCGTTCATATCTCCGTAATTCTTGGAGAAATCGTAGATTATGGAATCGAGGGCATCTTTAATGGTCTTTATTTCTTTCTCTAACCCTACATTTTCATTCTTATCCACCTTTTTTCTCAACACGTATCTCGCTATTTCAGTGAATGCTTGCTCCACATTTTCCCCTGTTTTTGCACTGGTTAGATGATAAACTGTGTGATATTTCTCAGAAATAGTCCCAAGGTCATCCTCTGTAATTTCCCAATTGGGCAGGTCCCTCTTATTACCGAGGAAAACAATGGGTATACCGGGGGAAATTTTGTAAAGCTGAGGAATCCAGTAAGACTCTAAAGATTCTAATGTGCTTCTCCTAGTTAAATCAGCAACCATGAGCGCACCATCGGTACCCTTGTACGACGCCCACTGCACCCTTTCGTACCCCTTTTGACCTAATATATCCCAAATCAAAAGCGTAATTTCGTAGTTTTCCAAAGTTATAGTTTTCTTCGAAACTCGCGTTCCTATGGTCGTGATATACTTTTCATCGAATTTGTTCATCACAAATCTTCTTATCAACGATGTTTTACCAACGGCTCCATCTCCCAAAAGTACCACTTTTTTCTTCACAACGTGCATGATTAGTCAATGAACTCGCAATATTTAAAAATTTACGATTATTTCACAAGTATACTCTGAAAGCACCCGGGATGGTCAATCTCAAGTTTTCTAATTATGTATTTCTTCACCCAGTACTTGCCTTTTCTGTACACGGGAATTACGTGAAAAACTTCTAAAACTCGCGCGTCCCGCTCATCTTCCACATATCCCTCATCCAAACCGGCGGGCACGAAGAAAGAAACAGGAAGGAGCAAAGAATCGAGGGGAAGAGTTACATTTTCCGCAATTATGTTTATGCACCCTTCGTCAATTTTTATTTTCTCTTTTCCAACCTCAATCCACGGCTCTTTTAGAAGCTTGCGGATGCTCTTCCTCTTTTTTATTATTCCCCTGTTAACATTGAGCATCTCCGCCTTTATGATATTCTCTATGCCCATGAGGGAACATGCGCATTTGCTAATTTATTTTTGCGAGTAAGAGGATAAATTATAAATCAAACCCGCCATGCACTCCCGTGCAAATCGGTTACTGTCCAAAATGCAACGTTCCCGTGCTTGGCAAAAGATGCGAGCTCTGCGGCAGAGAGCCAATACCTTTGAGATTTCACGACTTAGGGGATATCAGGCCCATATCCAGAAAGGAGAGAAATATTCTCCTCGCTCAAATCTCTCTGAAAGAAGCGAGAAACTACCTCAAAAATCGCCTGATTTTATTATCAAAGCAGCCCGGATTAGATTATCGGAGGGACATTTTCGTGGACGGGTACAAAATAGGAACCTTAGAATACGTGAAGGATGAAAGTTGGAGGTACCGCTTCGTCCCAACTGGCAAGGGTGCGGCCCTGATTCACGCCCTAACCTCGCACATAGATTTCGAAATTCGAGAGAAGGGGCATTTGAAGGGGAAAAAAATACGGAAAAAAATAGAGGGG
The DNA here is from genome assembly GCA_015523125.1 of DHVE2 group archaeon. Classification (GTDB taxonomy): domain Archaea; phylum Thermoplasmatota; class Thermoplasmata; order Thermoplasmatales; family Aciduliprofundaceae; genus JAADDK01. The sequence goes on from WAKX01000032.1 coordinate 33,372, forward strand.
GATTGGAATATCGTGCGCGCGGGAAACTGCATAGGAGTCGCAATCCCCACAGAAACTGGAGCAAAGATAAAGGACATATACTGCCGGAAGGTGAATACGAAGAGAAAAACGGGAATAAAAGACGCGATAAAGGCGAATCTGGGGCACATGGCGTACATTGAGAAAAAGAGCATAGAGATAATAAAGAGAGAAAAACCAGAGTACGTGGCATTCTCCGGAGGCAAGGATAGCGAAGTGACGCTTTACCTTGCGCACAAAGCAGGGGTGAAGAAGGCAATATTCGCCAACACCGGCCTAGAATTCCCGGAGACCGAGAGGTTCGTGTACAACTTCGCCGATTATTTGGGGATTGAATTGATTGAATTGCAACCGAAGAAAGATTTCTGGAGCGTTGTTGATTCTTTCGGAATTCCGACGAAGGATCATCGGTGGTGCACAAAGTATCTGAAATTAGAAAATTTGAAAAAGTTTAAAGGAACAATCGCCGACGGCACGAGGAAGTACGAGTCCGTGGCCAGAATGGGAAGGGGGAGGAGCAGTACCCTGGGGAATTTGCGAGTCGTATATCCCATTTTCAACTGGCTCTCATTGGAAGTGTGGCTCTACATTCACATGAAAGGTCTGCCATACAATCCCCTTTACGACATGGGCTACGAGCGAATAGGCTGCTACATGTGTCCCGCAATGCTAAATGCGGAGTTCCACAACGTGAAGAGAACGCATCCTTCTCTCTATAAGAAGTGGAAGAATTACCTCCTGAAAAAAGGGTTCAGTGAAGAGGAGATAGAAGACGGGCTGTGGAGATGGAAGGAGCTGCCGGCGAAGATGAAGGAATTGGGGAAATCTTAATTACTCGCTCATTATTTCGGGATGTATGAATATTCGTCAGCCTATCGTAAGCGTTTTAGGTCACGTGGATCACGGTAAAACTACAGTCTTAGATAAAATTAGAGGATCCGCAGTGGTGCAGAGAGAAGCGGGAAAAATCACCCAGCATATTGGTGCAACTGAGGTGCCAATCGATGCCATCTACCGCATCTGCGGACCTTTGATGAAGGGGAAGAGCTTCAAGGTTCCCGGACTTCTCTTCATAGACACTCCCGGTCACGAAGCTTTCACCACGCTCCGCGCGAGAGGTGGAGCTTTGGCTGATATTGCAGTTCTCGTAATCGACATCAACGAGGGCATAATGCCCCAAACGGTCGAATCGATAAACATTCTCAGGAGATACAAAACTCCATTCGTGATAGCTGCGAACAAAATCGACAGAATTACAGGATGGAAAGATTGTGAGAACGAGCCGTTCATAATGGCCATACAGAAGCAGAAAGACCGTGTTCAGGAGATGCTGGACGAGAAAATTTATCAGATCGTGGAAAAGCTCTACGAGTTCGGCTTTTCATCGGAGAGATACGATAGAATATCCGATTTCACACAGAACATTGCAATCGTGCCAATGAGTGCAAAGATGGGCATAGGAATCTCGGACCTTCTTCTCATCTTAGTGGGCTTGGCGCAGAGATTCTTGGAGAGAAACCTCAAAACGGAGGAAGGTCCAGGCGAAGGTACGGTTTTAGAAGTGAAGGAAGAGCGAGGTTTGGGAAAGACCATAGACGTCATCGTGTATTCTGGAACTTTCAAAAAGGGAGATACAATCGTAGTAGGAAGCCATTGCGAGCCCATAGTAACCAAGATAAAGGCAATATTGAAACCCAAACCTCTGGATGAGATGAGGGACCCGAGAGATAGATTTATGAATGTAAACGAGGTCCACGCAGCCGCAGGAATAAAAATCGCCGCTCCAAACTTAGAAAACGCCCTCGCCGGCTCGCCGGTTATAGTGGCCAACGAGAACACCGAGGAAATAGTGGAGAGGGTGCGAAAAGAAACTCACATCAATATAAAAACAAGCGAGGAGGGAGTTATAATAAAAGCGGACGCCCTGGGCTCTCTGGAAGCTTTAGCCTATGAATTGGAGCAAGAAGGAATTCCCATAAAGAAAGCAGACATAGGGGACATATCGAAAAGGGATATCGTGGATGCAGCCACAATCAATAACCCATTCTACAAGGTGATTCTTGGGTTCAACGTTCGCGTTCTTCCGGATGCGCAGCAGGAAGCGTCGAAGGTTGCTCTGTTCGTGGACAAAGTGATTTATCAGATTGTGGAAGACTACAAAAAATGGCTGGAAGAGAAGAAAAGGGAGATGGACAAGGAGAAGAGAATGGAAATCACCTTCCCTGGTAAGTTCAAGATTCTCCCAGAGTACATATTCCGCCTCAGCAAACCGGCGATAGTGGGAGTCCGTGTTCTCGGGGGAAGAATCAGGGTTGGGCAGAGAATTCTAAGGGAAGATGGAAAAGTGGTGGGAAAGATAAAGAGCATAAGGAAGGACGAGGTGAATGTCACTGAGGCCATAATGGGCGATGAGGTTGCGGTGGCAATAGATGGAGTTACAATTGGAAGGCAAATGAAACCCGATGAGATATACTACATAGACATCCCCGAGGAAGACGCGAGAAAGTTGTTCAAGATGAACCTGAGCTATGAGGACAAGGAAGTTCTCGACGAGATAGCGAGGATAAAGAGAAAAGAAAGAAACTTCTGGGGTCTGTGAAAATTATTAATACCCCCTTCAATTTCACCCTATGTCCGATTTCGTTTCAAAACTGGACTCGTTTTTTGGCATAACCGCCAAGGGAAGTTCCTTTAGAACTGAAATTATGGCGGGATTTACCACATTTATGACAATGGCCTACATAATATTCGTAAACCCTGCAATATTGAGTCAGACAGGAATGCCCTTCGCTCCCCTCGTTACCACTACGGTTATAGCAACAGCATTCGCCACCATAATAATGGGTATTTACGCAAATAAGCCCTACGCTCTGGCGCCGGGAATGGGGTTGAACGCATACTTCACGTACAGTGTGGTTCTCACCATGGGATACTCGTGGCAGATAGCCCTTGCCGCGGTGTTCATCGAGGGCCTGATTTTCATAGGGTTATCGGTGACAAATGTGAGAACTTTAGTGGCCAACGCATTCCCAAAAAATTTGAAGTACTCCATAGGCGCGGGAATAGGTTTGTTTTTGGCAATCATCGGTCTCGAAAACGCGCATATTGTAGTTGGAAACCCTGCCACACTGATATCCATGGGCAATATTTTAGCTCCGGACGCGCTTTTGGCAATAATAGGAATAATCATAACAATTACCCTCTTCGTGAATCGAATAAAGGGCTCACTGCTCTGGGGTATCTTATCGACTACAGCCATAGCAGTTGTTTGGAGCTCACTGGATCCTAATGCGGCTTCGGTCATCTATCCTTCCGGGTTCTCATTGCCCTCCTCTCCTTTGTCCCTTCCAGCTTCGCCGGCACCCATCGCGATGAAGATGGACTTCTCGGGATTGCTCAATGCAGGGGTTGTAGGAGTGATATTCGCGTTTTTCATGGTGGATTTCTTCGATACATTGGGCACGGTTACCGGCTTATCCGCGAAAGTGGGTGACTTGGATGAGAATGGAAATATACCGAAAAAACCGCTAACCAGAATGCTCCTAACCGACGCTCTCGGCACAACATTCGGCGCCATGATGGGAACTTCCACGGTGACCACTTACATTGAAAGCGCCGCCGGTGTGGAAGAAGGAGGAAGAACGGGGTTAACGAGCGTTGTAGTGGCCCTTCTATTCACAATCGGATTGTTTATCACACCCATCATCGCTCTCGTTCCAGCAGCGGCAACAGCCCCGGTTCTTGTCATCGTTGGCCTGTTCATGCTCTCCAACATGGCCCATATCGATTTCAAAGATTATACCGAGTTCATTCCTGCATTTTTCACTATGATCATAATGCCCTTCACCTACAGCATCTCCAACGGAATAGGCGCCGGGATCATAACTTACGTAATCGTGAAACTTGCAAAGAAAAAATACAGGGAAATAAGCTGGATAATGTACCTCTTGGCTATAATCTTCGCCGCCTACTTCATCTGGCTCAGCCTCTAATTTTTTTATTTTTGTGGGCCAAGTGCCAGGAGTAAGCCCCCTTCTGTTGGGAAGGGGGCACCTACGGTTCCCCCTTCCAACCCCCTCCCTTTAAAGGGAAGAGGGTAGAGGGAGAAACCGTAGGTGTCTCCCCTGCGGCATTTGACTATGCACCCTACCTGCGCCTCGTCGGGCAACTCACTGGCGCCATTTGGGCTTGCTCCGCCGGGGTCGGCCGTTTCATCAGCTCCCGCGGGAACGTCATCCGCAGGGAATCATCCTGCCCCGCGGACTGTGTCGTTTCTGCTCCGTTGCCGTCCCTCTCGGGACCCCCGCTTGCGCGGGGCCGGCTGCCCGAAGGAGGGGGGACTTTCCTCAGGAAGGGGGCAAGCCCCCTTTCCAAACCCCCAAAGGGGCAGGGGGCACCCACACATCCCGTGGCCGCTCTCTGGCTCTTGGCCCAAGGAAAAAAGAGGGGTGCGGTATTTAATAATTTCGAAATACAGGGTAAGGTTTATATCTTCGTTGAAAATACCCGTATTCAAGGGGGCATGGGGTAACCAGGCATCCTAGCGGGCTCCAGTTACGTGATGACAAGAGGGTCAGCTGAAAGATGATGACTAACTGGAGCGCTGACCGCAGGAGTGACCCGCGGATCTGGGTTCGAATCCCAGTGCCCCCACTTTTTGGCAAACATTATTTCAGAGATATAAAATTTAGAAACACCGTTTTATACAGCACCAGTTACGAATTTTGGGGGCAACTGCCCCATATAAAGTTTTCGGTCAATTGGCCAGAAAATGTATCTTTCTTTGGCCATGAAGTAAAAGGGGCAATTCCCCCCACATACACTAGCTTGTCATTTCCAAAGGGATGTAAGCCTTCAAGATGTGTGATTTATAGACATGGTCGTTTTGCCACTTTTCGTGTCTTCGAAAACAATGTATTTTCCAGGGTTTCCGTAAAACTACTACAACATTTTGCCATTTTGAATGCCACTTTTACCATGTCAGAAAGAGGTGATATCTATGACTAGAACTAAGATTACCGTTGGTGAGAAAATAAAGAGACATTTGGATAAGATAGCACCCTATCCAGATAGTGTGAAGGGGCTAGCAATACACATTCATGAAAAAGTCTCCACGGTTAGAAAAGAAGTTCGGAGGCTTTATCGGAAAGGAGAAATTGATAGGCCATTTTGGGGCTTTTATTGTAGTAAAAAAACAATCGTCACCAAATACGGGCTTGCTAAACCAGAGTTAAAACTTCATGGAATAAAACTGGAATACAGAGGTACCAAATGCCACGAATTTTACACAGAGTCTTACCTAAGAAATAAGTTTCCTAGGTCACCAATAAAACAGCACCCCAAAAACCATTCATTAATTGTTTTTTATACATTATGGATAAATAATATATTAATACCATTGACAATCACTGTGCAACCGAAGCTTCTTGAAATATGGGTGAAAGAGACGACAGAAAAGCCACTTTCCATATATGAATTCCTCTTTCTTGCTGGTTGGATTATAGGTACTTTTGGAATCCCCCCAATGAATTTATGGTTATTCAAACAGGTATTAGTAGAGATATAGAGGAATTATATATAAGTGGACACACAAGCATTACATTGGCTACATACATAAATGCCCTCATAAGAATTTACCAGCATGGCAAATTCACACGATTCGAAGTACACATGAGTAACAAACATGACGACCCAAAAATTGCAACACTTGAGGATGTGATAGGTATTCTATATTTTGGTATCGAAGGAAGATACGAATTCACTACTTTTCTAAACAAACTAGAAAACATAGAATCAAAGATATCAGAAATGAACATCCAAATCTCATCTTTATCCAAGAGTATCCCCATGGATACAGTCAAAAGTATAATGGAAACAATTGCAGAAATTTCAAAGGAATTAGGTGATATAAAATCAGCAGAGTATGATGTAATTTCCTTTGATTATCAGCCGATAAGGGGTGAGATTGAATGAGAAAGATATCAAAGAGATTAATTATAAGAATCGCTGACAAAGTACTCCTAAAAGAAAAAATTGCAACGCAAATGAGAATACACGATGAAATTGAGAGATACTTAGGATTGTCACTTAGCAGATATGAAAAGACACGAATAACACTGATTTTAGAGAAGCATTACAGAGTAAAAAGAAGAAAAATAGACCTCAAAACAAAGAGAAAAGTGATTTACTTTACCTTCTGAGCCATGTTCCGTATATCTTCTAAATCATACACATTCTTCCTCTTCTTTTTCACCTTCCTGGCCACAACTATCAGCTCCTTCTCCCTGCTATCCTTGATGGCCTCTGCTTTCTCCTTCAGCTTTTCAAATTCTCTCTCCACTTCTTTCTCATCCAGCTCCGACCATTTAACCTCAAAGAGAGCAATTTTCTCATCTCCAACTGCAACAACATCAATCTCAAAGCTCTCCCTACCCTTCTCTTTTCCATGATACTTCCCCCAGTGCTTACCTATGTTCTTAATCTTGAAATCCACAAAATTCTGAGCGAATTGCTCTACCAACTGCTCATATTTTCTGCCCACATGCCTCTTTATCTCCTCTTCACTGAACTCCACCTGCCCGAGCTCGTATTTAGGATAATTCTTCCATACTGTTCTGAACCAGAAATCAATGAGGTTCTGGGAGATGTAGTACCTGTACTTGCCTTTCCCGAAGGCATCTTTCCTTCGTGATATTAACTCGTAATCGTTGTAGAGTGCGTGTATGTACTTGCTGATATCCGTGCTCTTCAATCCCATATACGATGCAATCTCACCCATTCGTGAATTTCCTTCGGCAATGGCCTGCAGGATGCTAAAATACACTTTGTACTCCCTGCCAACCTCCTCTTTAAGCATCATCATTACCTCGCTAAGCATGGGATAGGGCTCTTCGTAAAACATCATTCTTATGAAGTCCATCACGGGCACTTTGAACTTCTCCAGCGTTTCGTAGTACTTTGGCAGACCACCAAATACAGACCACATCACAACGGCATCTTCTATGCTGTAGCCCAAATCCCGCATAATCTCGTACACCGTGGATAATGAGAGCTCTCTTAGCTTTATGATGTAATCAAACCTGCCGTACAGAGGGCTGCGGTAATCCTCAACCATCTTCTTTGACATGCTTATGAGCGAGCCAGTGACCACTAGTTTGGCATCCCTGTGTGAATCAATTAACCTCTGCAAATCTGACAGAAAGGAAGGATTGATTTTCATAGCATTCTGGAGCTCATCTATGAATATTGTCTCATTTTCCTCCATCAGGAACTCCACGATGTCCCTCATTGTGCTCAAACTCTCTGGGATGTATCTCCTCTTCTTTATTTCATTTATCCAGTCCCTACAAATCAGAGCCTCATTTTTCTCAGAGGGAATAAATAAGGTGATTGGCTTTAGTGTCTCCTCTACCAGCCTTGTCTTCCCAACTCTCCTGCGCCCTATAATCGCCACTCTTGTAGCTTTTCTGAGTATTTCCATCTCCTTCTCCCTGTCGTAGAACTTCATTTATACCACAGAGGTATAATACCGTGGTGGTATAAAAATTTTGAGTTGCAGTACTGAGAGACACTAAATCCTCCCCTTCATCACACTCCTTTGTATATCACATCCGCCCTTGTGATTATTCCCAGAATCTCATTGTTCTCAATCACCAACAAAGCTTGTTCCTGCTTCAAAAGCTCAATGACGGCGCTTATATGCGTACCCTTTCTCACTGCAAGGGGCGGAGGGTCCATCACATCCTCGATTAAAAAATCACTTATTGCGGCACCGTGTTTTTCGTTTCCTTCCAGAATGCTTGTTTCAGTAATCATCCCAACGATATTATTTCCATCCACAACGGGTATCTGGCTTATACCATATTCCTTCATTAATTCCCGCGCCCTTTTGACTCTGTCCTTCGGAGCGAGGGTTATCACATTGGGGTTCATCAAATCTCGCGCCTTTTTTCCTTTGTGTTTTTCTCGCTCTCCCTCATCCAGGGCATTGAAAATTTTCACCGCTATGCTATACGAGGGTTCCATTTCACTCCTCTCAATCTTCGTTATGGTAGATTGAGATACACCGCTTCTCTCTGCAAGCTCTTTTTGGGTCCAGCCCAGCTTTTTTCGCCTCTCCTTTATGGAGCTCAATGGTTGCATCATAGAAAAGCTAAATGAATGAAAGTATTTATTCTTATCGGAATAATTTTCACAATAAATTTGATAAAGTAAGAAATAATTGCTCACATGGTGATGCAAATGAACGAGGAAAAGAAATTTTGGGAATACGTGAGAAAGATGGGCTATCCCACCAGCCCCAAGGGGCTCAAATACGGATCTAAAGAGAAAAAGGAGCTGGATGAACTGAGATGGTTTTTCTACATGAAAAAAATAAACCACACTGGAGCGCGCATCGGCTGGGCCGCCGGTTCGAGCTTGTCTCGTCTCGCGAGAGAGTATTGGGATGTGAATCTCGCATTTATACGCGTAATGGAAGGTGAAGAGGCAGTGATTCAAAAATTATCGGAGATTATAAAGAAAAATGTCGATGCGGTGAAAATCTACGCAAAGGACATAACAGAGAACGATATCTTTGAGTGGATAGAAGAAGGAGGATATGTGGACATTGATGACATAGTAAAGTCCCTGAAATGCATTTACGACGAGAATAACGTATTTAAGTGTATGTATGAAAATTACGAGGATTTCTTTGGGGACGAAATGAAAATGAGAATTACAGATCTTCTCGAAATTTTAGAAATTTCAGAAGGGGGAAAGAGTATTGTGAAAAAGAACTTCCAACAGGGGTAAGAAGAGGGCAAAGAGGCTAATAAATAAAGCCGAGAGAGAGTTAAAGAAACTTGCGGAGAGAACGAGAATTGACTACGATCAAATTCGCCAAGAGCTTCTTTGATTATTTTTGATAAACTGTAGATATAAGCCAACTGACAGAATATGCTTCCGTAAAATAATTATATCCTGGGACTCATACAGAGTGCGATGGATGGTGGTAGTGGACATATGCATGAAACAAATTATTCAGAATGGACCAAAGATGAATTAATAAAAGAGATAAAAAAACTGAAAAAAATGAAGAGGTATGGTATAGTATGGGAAAACAAACCTGAAAAGGCGGTGGAGTTGTGTAAAGGAAAGTTCCCAATTTTTTTAGAAGAGAAAGATAAAGAGATTATAACGGACGAAAAGGCCCCGATGAATATTTTAATTGAAGGAGATAATTATCATGCACTCTCCGCTTTGAATTTCACGCACAATAAAAAAATCGATATAATTTACATAGACCCACCATACAACACCGGAAAAAAAGATTTCAAATATGACGATAACTATGTGGATTCAGAAGATGCATATAGACATAGCAAATGGCTTTCTTTTATGAACAGAAGGCTAAGATTGGCCAAAAATCTAATGAAAGATACGGGAGTTATTTTTGTGTCCATCGATGACAACGAAGTGTACCAATTAAAGCTATTGATGGATGAAATCTTCGATGAAAGAAATTTCATCGCAAACATAATATGGAAAAGCAAAAGTGGAGGGGCGGGAGATTCCGATTATTTAGCTGTTGACACAGAATACATACTTTTGTACGCTAAAAACAAAGAAAAATTGAAAGGGTTTAACAAAATGCCCAAAGTGGATGATAATTTCAAATACGAAGATGAAAAAGTGCATGAATATGGAAGATACAAAGTCCGTAATCTGGATGAATCAGGGATACGGTACACAGAATCACTTTATTACCCTGTTATAATTCACAGAAATAAAGCAATTGTGGATGGCGCCGAGGTGCCTTTATCCGAAGGTGCTTACAGCGGCCATTTTCTAAATTGCGATCCTCCAAACGAGCCAATTACCCTGCTCCCCGGGGGCAAAAAAAATAATACAAAGAAATATACCTGGAGATGGAAAAAAGAGAAGGTCGTTGAAGGACTGCGTAAAAAGTATTTGATTTTCGGAATTAAAAGTGGCCGTTATGTGTTGTTACAGAAGCAGTACGAATTTTTTGACACCACCGAAGAAAAGAAAATTGACATGAGAACCACCCCCTACAGAAATTGGATCGATTTTACAAATACATCTAAAGGAACAAAGGTTCTCAACGAAATTTTCCAAAAAAAAGTTTTTGAGCATCCAAAACCCGTTGATTTGGTGGAGTTCTTGATAAAATTATATCCCAACAGGAATGCGGTGGTGTTGGATTTCTTTGCGGGCACCGGAACAACGGGCCATGCCGTGCTATCCCTAAATAAAAAAGATAATGGCAAACGTAGATTCATATTAATAACGAATAACGAAGGAAACATAGCCACAGACATATGTTACCCGAGATTGAAAAAAGTTATCGAAGGCTACCAATTCCATGGAAAGGAGGAGCAAATACTATTCGAGAAAAAATTGACCCCTTCGATACTCTTAGGAAGCATAAAAAAGAAAGAAAATGAATCCGAAGAAGAATACCGAAGGAGAAAATACGAAAATGTATGTAAAAAAATTTCAAAAATCCATGAAGAATTGGAGGAAACAATAAAAACCAAACGGGATGAGTTTGATAAAATAGAGAAAAAATTAGAAGAAAACGTTTTGAAAGTAATAGGTGTTAAGGAATTCGATGGCTTCCGCGAAGGTTTGGGAGGGAACCTGAAATATTTTAAAATTGATTTTGTAAATGCACGCCCCACAAATGAAAACAGAAAGGAATTAGTGGATAAATCGACGGACATGCTTCGTTTAAAAGAGGATTGCTTCGAAACTGTCAAAGAGGGAAATTATTTTAGAATTTTTAAAAACCAACAAGGGAATTATCTGGGGATAGTGTACGACGATGAGGGAATCGAGCCGATAAAAGAAGAAATAAAAAAATAGGGAAAAATTTTGTGATTTATGTGTTCTCCTTGGACAATAGTGCATGGGTGGAGGAGTTTGAGGATATAATTGAAATGGTTGAATTAAAGCCCATTCCAGCATCCATTTTAAATGTCCACAGGAGGTTGTTTAAATGATAACACTAAAGAATTATCTTAACATCCGCTACAAATTGGTCGATAAAAAATGCTTCAAATAGAATCTTAGTTGATCACTCAGAATTCCCCTGCTTACTCCCATATCTTCCTCAACATATCGCGCACGCCGCGGAACTTCTCCACGTCGCCCTTCCAATTGGGGAGGATATCGGCGTATTTCTTTTCTATCTCCTCAAGCGTGGTTTTTAATCTATGCTCCACGAAGCTATCTAACTCTCCGCGCATCACCGCCGCGAGGATTAAGTATTTACCGCGATGCAGAAATATTTTCTTGTCTCCGAACTCTATTTTTTTCAATTCTATTTCCCCTTCATCCTTGAAAGATTCCCTCACGAATTCCTGAATTGCCACAAGCATCCCAGAGAGAACGTCCTCATCCACCTCCGGCTTTAATCTACGAGTTTCATGGCTTATCATTATGCCCGATTTTGAGAGGAGAAAAACGTCTTCCACCATGACAATTCCCTTCTTAACAGTGGGAATCTTGGAAGAATAGAGTTTGTGCGAAACCACGGCTATGGTGGCCACGTAAGCAACGCAAATTATCAAAAACATAAGTCCGGAGAGGTAAAATACGAAAAACGCCGCAAAGAGATACAGGATTACGAGCAGAATTTTTAGCACGAGATTCAGAGTTCCCACCTTCTTTCTCCGGCTAAATGTGGAGCCCTTATCCACATTCCTGTCGTAATTTCTTCTCTCCATGACATTGGCAACCCTCGCGGACACAAGAAGGATAATGAATAGAATAAGAGGACTATCCCAGAAAGAGAAGTCTACGGTCTTTATATTTTCATCATTTGGCACGGATCCTGAGTAATAATAAAAAGAGCCAAATACTAGGCGAAGAACCAGCGCGCCCTCCGTTTTCTCGTAGGAGGAAAATGTTAAACCAATCTCGGTGTGCTCCCTCTGAACGAACTCCTTTGGAATGGTGTAATTCTCCAAAGTGGTGTTCAAGGCCGCTACGATAGGCACCTTCGAGAGATTCAAACTGTTAAGATTTCCATCGCTCACGGGATTTGCGGAAAATCTTAACTTTATAACGAAAGAAGAGGAGGAATTAAGCGAGCCTAGAAGCCCTTTTATGTCCCCTTCGTCCATGCTTTCCCCGCCGGAGTACCAGTCGTGCAATGGCTTCACGTCCCCTGCATTTTTCACCATAACCGTTCCTATTTTCTGACCCACGAGCAATTTTGCGATATTTTTCACGTAATCAACGGCTTCGTTCATCTCCAAGTTTCCATCATGATTGAAATCGTAGTGAGATTTTAAGGCATCTCGAACGCTCTTCGCCTGCTCTCCGGAGAAATTCCAGTAAATTCTACCCCCATAGTAATTTTCCCAAATTTCCACATATTCAACGTAAGTTGTGGTTTTAACGCTCCCAAAAGCGCTCCCGGCGAGTAGAAGAAACACCAGCAGGGGAATTAAGAAGCGCATGTGCATGGTGAAACAATGTTTTCCTTCTATTTATAATTAACTCGCACATGTTCAAAAACTTTAAAATAAGAGTTGGTATTATGCACGAGAAGGTGATGCCAAATGGCAGAATTCAAGGTAGTGGTTAATGATCCAAAGACGGGAAAATCGTATCAGAAGGGGATTTCCGGCACAAAGGCAAATTCCCTAATCGGAAAGAAGATTGGTCAGGAGATAGATGGAGTGTTCGTGGACCTTCCGGGTTACAAGCTTACAATCACGGGAGGAACAGACAAAGACGGATTTCCCATGAGGCCTAATCTGCAGGGTCCCGGGAGAAAGAAGCTCCTGCTCAAAGGTGGCATAGGATTCCACCCCAAGAGAGGGGGGATGAGGAAGAGAAAGATGATTCGTGGAAACACCATTTCCGCGGATATCGTTCAAATCAACATGAAGATAACTCAATATGGACCGAAGCCCATAGAAGAGGCAATAAAGGAAGGTGAAGCATGAGCGCTATGCCGAAGCAACCTGAGGTTAACATCGGCATGGTGGGACATGTTGATCATGGAAAAACCACATTAACCAAGGCCATCACAGGAAAGTGGACAGATACGCACAGCGAGGAGATGCGCAGGGGCATTACGATAAAATTGGGATACGCAGATGCCGCATTCTACCGATGTAAAGACATGGAAGAGCCAGACTGCTATGTGTCAAACAAGAAAAAATGCCCTGACGGAAGCGAACTTCTTCGAGTTGTTTCCTTCGTGGATGCTCCCGGGCACGAGGCTCTGATGGCCACCATGCTCAGCGGCGCGGCCATAATGAACGGAGCTCTTTTAGTTATCGCGGCAAATCAAAAATGCCCGCAACCGCAGACGGTGGAGCATCTGATGGCTTTGGATATAATAGGTGTGAAAAATATCGTTATAGTGCAGAATAAAGTGGATATAGTGAGCGATGAAAGGGCGAAAGAGAATTATAGAGAAATAAAAGAATTCGTGAAGGGCACGTGTGCCGAAGACGCGCCTATAATCCCGGTGAGCGCTCATCACGACGCGAATATCGATGTTCTAATAGAGGCAATAGAGAAAATCATACCTACCCCAAAAGCGGATATTTCTAAACCCCCGAGGATGTATATCGCAAGGAGCTTCGACGTGAACAAGCCCGGAACGAAGCCTGAAGACCTCGTGGGTGGGGTAATCGGTGGCTCCTTAATTCAGGGAGAGATAAAAATAGGGGACGAAATCGAAATACTTCCCGGATTCTACATACCTGAAGGAAATAAGGTAAATTACGAGCCCATATACACCGAAGTCGTATCACTAGTTGCAGGGGGCCGGCAGTGGAAGAAAATAAAGCCCGGCGGCCTCGTGGGAATAGGCACAAAATTGGATCCCGCGATCACAAAAAACGATGGTCTCTTAGGAAGAATGGCCGGCAAGCCGGGAACTCTACCGGATGTTGTTTACGATTTAACCTTAGACGTTCATCTTCTTGAGAGAGTAATAGGCTCCAGAGAAGAGAGGAAAGTGGAAAAAATAAAGACGAAAGAGGTGCTTATGCTCAATATAGGAACTCAAGCCACTGTGGGCATAGTGAAAAGCGCAAGGGGAGACATAGCGGATGTGTTTTTGAAATATCCGGCGGTTGTGGAGAAGGGACAGAGGGTGGCCATAAACAGAAGAATAATGAACAAATGGCGCCTGATAGGGTATGGAATAATTCAGTGATTCATTCCTCGTCAATTCTTTTTTGCTGCACGCTTTTGCTCACAAGGTTCTTTATGCTGTAGTCCTCTATTAAAAGCTCGATTATGATTTGATTAAACGCCTCCTCATAATCCTTGGACGGGATATAAGCGGAGTTGTTCCTTGGCACCGTTATACCTGCATTAGCTAAAAGTTCGAGAGCTTTCTTCCTCTCTTCGCCCACGATTTTCTTCCCGTAGCGGGGCGAGCCCACGCCAGCGCGGTTCAATTCCCGCAAAAATATTGGTCGATTGAACATTCTATAGAGAGAATAGAGACAGATATCCGAGGCCTCATCTTCGTCTATTCTCCTCGATTTTTCCCCAATTATCTGATATATATCTTTCTTGGTGACCGGCTGAACGCTGAACACCTTTGCTGGCTTTATTTCCCTCTCCTTCAATATTCCAAAATCCTTCATTGCTACGAGATAGCCCGTGAGGAATAACCTGTGAACCTTAATTCCTTTCCCCTCTAAAACTTTGGAAAGCCCGTTTATGGACATTCCCTCCTTACCCAGCAGTTCGATTATTACATCTTTTAGAGGCACATCAACAATACTCTTCTTCATAACTCCCAAAGTGTAATCGCTATAACGGTATAAATATGTTTTTGTTATGCCTAAAATCCTTATTTTCCGCATATCCAATGAAACGCAATTTTTTTATAGATTTTTCTCAATCCCCCTCACCAAGAGGTGTATCACATGGGGGATATCGAAACTGTGGTAAAAAAATATCTTGGCGACGAAGAGATAATTTTCGATGGCAATGTGGATGTTAGCGGCATAAAGGTTGCAAAGGGAAAGGCCAATGCGGCTCTTTTCGTTAACGAATTCGACGAGATGA
Organism: DHVE2 group archaeon; assembly: GCA_015523125.1. Taxonomy (GTDB): domain Archaea; phylum Thermoplasmatota; class Thermoplasmata; order Thermoplasmatales; family Aciduliprofundaceae; genus JAADDK01. The sequence goes on from WAKX01000032.1 coordinate 48,444, forward strand.
AGTTAGGGCTACTGGATGAAGGTGGGAAGGTCATAATAGTGGTGCCAAACCGAGACTGGTATATCATGCATCCATCCGGCAAGGACTGGGAGCAAAAGGATAAGAAGTACGTGCTCAAAGAATGGCATTTCGATGCAGAAAATGGGAAGGTTATCGAAAAAATAATAATCCCAGGAATATCGGAGAAGGAAGAGACCCTCAAGGCTTATTCTCCGGAGGAGATAAAAACAAAGCTTCAAAAGCTAAATTTCAATGTTCTCGCACTCTTCTCAGATGTTAAATCTGAAAAATACACTCCCGATTTCCCTGTAATATACGTTTACGCTCAGAAACTCGCCGAGGAAGTTGAGGAGATACCTCAGGAGGAAGTGGTTCTCGAAGACATAACCCCCGAGGGAATCTCAGAGGAGGAGATTGAAGAAGAACCAGAACCGGTAAAAGAGAGAGAAATTCCCAAAAAAGCAGCAATAGCCACCGGAGCCGCGGCAGCGGTGGGTGCAAGCGAGGCGGTAAGCAAATCCACGAAGAAGAAAAGGATGAGGGAGGAAGACGAAGAGATTATGATTCCTAAGGGAAGGGCAAGGATATCAGCCCGCGGCGAAGTGCCTGGAATATATGGACTTCGATTGAGGTGGATTGATAGCAACAAGAAGGAGCACGAAATAGAGGTGGATAAGGATATCATAATCGGAAGGGGGCGCGGTGATGTAATCACCATGTTCAACAAGATGGGAAAGAAAAAGTACAATCCCATGATGGTTTTCGACTACGACAAAAAGATATCAAGAAAGCATATTTCCATATACACCAAGGACGGAAAATGGTACATAATGGACCTGGGAAGCACAAATGGCACTGCTCTGAACGGCAACATGCTCCCAGGCTGGAAGAAGCCTTCAGGAGGGAATAGGTATCCGAGCGAGGAAGTTCAGTTGAGGGACGGAGATATAATCACCCTCGCGAATACGATAACCATCACGGCAAACGTTTACCTCAAGCAGAAGTTTGAAACTGCCGAAACCGAAGAAGTGTTTGGCGAGATGGGAGAAGATGAATATCAACCAGAGGTTGAAGAAGAGGAGTACGAGGAAGAAGAGCCAAAGGAAGAGGTGGTGGAAGAGCCTCCCGCACCGGAAATACCTGCGAAAACCTGCATGCTGAAGTGGGTAGACGGAAATCTCAGACCTCATGAAGTGGAAATCAGCGACGATGTGTACATAGGAAAGAGAAAGGACAACAACGTGGTGTTCCTGAAGACCTTGGACGGAAAGGTAACAATACCTCTGGGAATAATCGACTTAGAAGATGAGATCTCGGAGAAGCATGTGGAGATTCACCGCGAAGGAGATAGATGGTTCATAAAAGATTTGGGGAGCGAGAAAGGCACAATTGTGCGCGGCGATTACCTGCCTGGGTGGAAGAGAGGAAAAGAGAGCGAATATATGGAACTCCATGACGATGATGAGATATTAATTGGGAAATATTTGATCACCGTCAGAATTCAGTGATCTGCATGTTGGAACTGAGAAGGAAGATAGCCACAACCAAGATGAGTGAGGTTTGGGAAGGATACTACAGAGGGAAGAGAGTAGCGGTGAAAAAACCAGTTACCGAGGAGATGCTCAAGCTCATCCGTTTTGTAAAGGAGGCAAAGTACTGGAAGGAGATAAGCGATCTGAACATCGACGGAGTACCGGAAGTTGTGGCAATCGACGAAAACGAGCCATGGTTCGCAGTGGAATACATAGAGGGGGAAACACTGGACAAAAACCTCAAAAACGCGGACATACGGGAGATCATGCACAGAATGCTGGAAGTGCTCAGAATACTGGGAATTGTGCATCAGAAAGGCTATCTCCATCTTGATCTTAAGCCAAGCAATATTTTAGTTGATAAATACGGAGACATCGCATTTTTGGACTGGGGTCTGCCTGTGAGAATATTCAGAAAATTAAAGGATGAAAAATACACGTTCATTGGTACTCCTTCATACGCACCCCCTGAATTATGGGATCCGGACAAATATGGAATACCAGATGAGAGAAGTGATGTTTACGAAGTGGGTACAACTTTTTACAGGGTAATAGCAAAGCAGGTACCATTCCACAGGAAAAGCGAGGTGCTGAATGGAGACATAAATCCATTTCCAAAAAACGTGCCGGAATATGTCAGAAAAATAATATTGAAGGCAATCAATCCCAAAAAGGAGCTGAGATACCAGAGCACCGAGGAGATGTACAAAGATGTGCAGTACTGGCTCCAGAGGAATAACGTGCTATGGAGGGGAATGTACAAGATAAAATTCAAGAAGGTTCTCCAAGTAAATTCATCTCATGGCATAAATTTTATAGCTGACCCACCCGATATGAGAAAAAGCAAGATAAACCGCGTTCCATTTGGATTTATAACGGAGGCCGGGAAGGAGAAGAACATGGTCCTAAGAATCGAGGGGAAAAAAATAAAGGCGTACAAGGATGGTGTTTTTATAAAACACGGGATAAAGAAGAAAGTGCACATAAACACCACGGCCACCGTTTATCAGGGAACTACCATCTTCTACAAGAAGGAAGAAATTGGGAGGCTGGATTTTGGATACAGAAACGTTGTGTATATTGATTTCATATCGCTGAGCGAGGAGGTCGGCAGAAAATACTTCGAGTTCCTTAACTTTTTAAAAGAGAAAAACATAAAATTCAAAATGAAGAGAGGAAAGGATAAGTTGAATCTCATAGCCCATAAAGTGCTGATAAAGGGGGAAGTGCCGGATGACATGCTGGACGCCGTGGTGAAAATAGACAGCAGAAGGCTCCATTTCCGGCTCGTGAAGGAAGCTCCCTTGGATTCGGATATTCAAATTTACGATGCGTCCGGAACTAGTATGAGTATATTAAAAGACGCTTTGAGGTGTGAAATATGAGAATAAGAACGTACGGCATTAGTGATGTTGGCCAGAGAAGGAGAAACAACGAAGACGCCTACCTCATAAACCGCATAGAAGTATTCAAAGACGGAGAAAAGAGGGTATTTTACGTTTTAGCCGTGGCCGACGGCATGGGTGGGCATGAGGCAGGGGAGGTCGCAAGCGGCATGGCGGTTGATAGATTGACAGCAGCCCCGCTTACCTATTTGGCGGGGGACGTGGAAGGAATAAGAAAAATAATCGAGTTCGTGAACAAGAAAGTACACGAGAGGTCTCAAAAGATGGGTAAAAAGATGGGAACCACTCTGGTGGCAGCTCTGATAGAGGATAACAAAGGCTACATATTCAATGTTGGAGATAGCCGCGCTTATCTGTTTCGCAATGGGAAATTGAGGCAACTCACAAAGGACCATTCCGTTGTTCAAGAACTTTTAGATAAGGGACTCATAACCAAGGAAGAGGCTAAAACCCATCCAGATAGGCACGTGATAACCATGGCAATCGGTACCAAAGATCAGGTTCACCCCGATACTTACTCCATTTACTTTGACAAGGGCGACATTCTTTTGCTTTGTTCCGACGGTGTCACGGACATGGTGAGCGACGAAGAGTTAGAAGAGATACTGACAAATAACACTAGGCTGAGTACAATAGGTGGGGAAATAGTAAAAAGAGCAAATGCCAACGGAGGAAAGGATAACATAACCGTAGTGCTAGCAGCATTCTAAAAAAATTTTTATCCCTGTTTTCATTGTATAGGTGTGATACTCCCCTGCAATAAAAGCTCGGTGGAAATAGTGGAAGAATACGCAAAAGAGGAGCCTGTGGTTATCCCCACGGACACGCTTTACGGATTGGCAATGAGCCTATACGGAAACATCGAAAAAATTTACACCCTGAAAAAAAGAAATCTGGAAAAAAAGATCCCCATCGGAGTGCATGATGGGGATATGATTGAAAAAATCGCCGTGGTGGATGATATTGCCCGGAACCTGATTGAAGAGTTCATGCCCGGGGCATTGACCATAATTCTCAAAAGCAAGATTCCGGAAATAACAGGGCCAACGGTGGGCGTTAGAATTCCCAATCATGAAATCCCAAGGGAACTCGCGAGGAGGATTGGCCCAATCACCCTAACCAGCGCCAACATATCGGGGGAAAAAAATCCGCGAAGAATAGAGGACACAATGAAATTGGACGTGAAATACAGAATCGATTGCGACGAGCTCTCCGGGGGGCCGTCCACGGTAATAAGCTTGGTAGGGAGAATTAAGTTAATAAGAGAGGGTGCCATACCCTTTTCGGCAATCCTAAAAATTGCGAGGCGATGATGATGGATCTTAAAAAGTATATTGAAGCTGGAAAAATAGGCAAAGAAGCGCGGGAGCTGGGCGCGGAGCTCATAAAAGAGGGTGTCAGTTATTACGAAGTTGCACAAAAAATCGAGAAATACATAATGGACTCGGGAGCTTTTCCAGCATTTCCCGTTAATCTCTCGCCGAATCACATAGCGGCACATTACTCCCCCATTAAAAACGACGGGATGGTTTTCAAAAGGGGAGACCTGATTAAATTGGATTTGGGCGCTCATATTGATGGCTACATATCTGACACCGCGGTTACAGTTGAGGTGGGCACTAATAAGTGGGAAGAGCTGATAGAAGCTTCGAGGATGGCTTTGAAAAGAGCAATAAAGACCCTCCGTCCGGGCATAGAAGTGTGGGAAATAGGAATGGCCATCGAGGAAGAAATAAAGATGCGTGGATTCACTCCCATTTACAACCTCACGGGCCATGGATTGGCAAGGTACGATTTGCACCATGCCATAAGTATTCCCAACTACAACGATGGTTCTAAAATCGTTCTCAAGCCGGATATGGCCTTCGCAATAGAGCCCTTCGCCACCAACGGAAGGGGATATGTGAAGAACGGAAAGGGGGGCAATATTTACATGTTCATTGACACGAGAAAAATTGATGGTATTTACAAAGATATGTTCAATGAATTCAAAACTCTACCATTTGCGGCCAGATGGTGCGAAAAGTATCCAGATTACGAGGAAACCCTGAGAATTGGCGTGAAAAAAGGCATACTGCATCACTTCGCCGTGCTGCACGAGAAGAAAAAGTACATGGTGGCACAGACCGAGCACACGATAGTTATGGCAGGTGACGATATAATTGTGACCACAGAATAGGCATTTTTGCGATATGGTTAAATAGTGCCTCGCTGATTCATTTCTATGAACAAAATCATTGTGATAGTTGGCATAGTTGTTATTGTTATCGGCGTAATTTTGTTGGGAACCTTTCCAGCTGCATTTTACAAATCTGCAAGGAACCTGAACAGCGATGATTACCAAGACGGAGAGAAGGTAACGGTTTACGGGACAATAACGAAGATAGAGTACAGCAGCCTGATAAACAAAACCGCCGTTGAATTGGATGGAAATTTAACCGTGTTCTTCGACGGGCATCTCACTGGATACCATGAGGGTGATTACGTATTCGTAACCATTGAGAAGACGAACATAATCCAATTCGGAAACTGGAAAGTGAGTGCGTGGCAGAGCACCGCGAAGGATATTCACTACGTGAGCAGCATGCAGCTTTACTTTTACATCCTGATACTGATTGGCATCGTCCTAGCGGTTATAGGTGTGCTGCTCCGATAACTCAATATACCTCCATTATTTTCTTTGCGTCGTGTATTTAGGAATCGACGACACGGATTCCCGTGAGGGAATGTGCACAACCTTCGTAGGTTTAAAGGCGATTATGAGGATAATTGAGCTGGGATACGACATAATCGGTTATCCTCGGTTAGTGCGCCTAAATCCCAACATCCCGTGGAAAACTCGTGGAAACGGGAGCGTGGTAATTCGATTCGGATACGGTTCTGGAGAGAGAATAAAAATCGGAGAAATGGAAGGAGAGGAGATATACGGGTACGCAAGAGAAAAAAAGGGAAAAATTCATCTGAGCCTCGATGCTCTCATCGATATTTTGGAAAAATACTTCGTCATCGCAGATGAGAACACGAACCCCGGAATAGTGCTCACCGAGCGAAAATTTCCAGAGAGTTTGTACTGGCGAGCGGTCAGAGGACTAATTGAAATCGAGGAAATTGAGGAATTATTAAGAAATGAAGGGGCGGAGTATAGAAAATACAAGCTGGGGCGAGGTATAATCGGAGCAACGGCGGGAATCGCATGGCGCGCGAAAAAGAAAACTTATGAACTCCTAACCTATGTCCCCGAGGAAAAATTCAACTCGGAGAGATTTGTGGATGAGAGAAGCGTCATTGAAATGGACAGGGCGATTAAGAGCACATTCGACAACTACGACTACGAAAACAGGTATATAGCGATAATGCCCAACTCCAAAACTCCAGTCCTTTACGGAATCCGAGGCTCAGATCCAAGGGATTTGATTAAGGCCAAGAGCATGGTGAAAGGCTCAGAGTTCAACGCTTTTTTGATTTACGAGACGAATCAGGGAACGGACGATCATCTGCAGAGGAAGAAAATAAAGGATATCCATTCGTATGAAAGCGTTATTCTCAGGGGAAAAGTTATAGAAAGGCCAATAAGAATCGAAGGGGGCCACGTGATATTTAAGATATCGGATGGCACAGGGAGCGTGGAGTGTGCGGCCTACGAGCCCACCAAGGGATTTCGAGATGTGGTAATGGCTCTGTACCCGGGAGACGAGATAGAAGTTTACGGAGGGATAAGGAAAGACAGGTTCACCGTGAACATAGAGAAAATAAGAGTAATTAAGACGGAGGAGATAATGGTGAAGGTTGAAAACCCCACATGCCCGAAATGCGGCAGAAAGATGGAGAGCATCGGAAAGGGAAAAGGGTATAGATGTAGAAAATGCGGGATTAAGGTGGGGGAAGAGGCAGCCAAGTACGAGGAACTGAAAAGAATAAAACCGGGGTATTACGAGGTGCCTGTTATTGCAAGGCGCCATCTGGCAAAGCCCGTGAAGTTAATTATGGAAAATGTTTTTTAGTGGAAAAACTATGATGTTGTATGAAACTTCCCAGCGGAAAATTGGAAAAAACCGTTTTTGGCGGCTCAATGTTTGAAGAGATAATTAAGGATGTGGAAAGCAGAAAATTCACTGGATATCTGAAGATTATCAGGTACGGAAAAAATTACGCTTTAGCTCATATTGTTTACGAAAACGGAATTCCCGTTTTAGCTGATTACGAAAACGAGGAGAATGAGAAGGGTGACGATGCCCTGCGCTTTGCCGTGACGCTGGGAAAGGATGAGAATTCAGTAATTGAGATTCATTCCTTCGCGTACAAATCCTCCACCATCGACATGGGATTCATAATAGGCAATCATCAGAGTTGCAGAACAACCGTTGAAAGCGTGCGCGTATTTTTCCAAGAGCCAGAGCTTGCAGATATGAGTTTATCCCTTGGAGATTTTGAAATTCCAAGTTTCGAAGAGAATGAACCACGAGACACCAAGGAAGAATACGGTAAGAAGGTAAATTACGAGATTTTGCAGAAGATGGCTGAGATACGGGAAAGGGAGAGAATATTAAAAGAGCGGGAAAACTCAGTAATTGAGAGAGAAAGAGATATTGCGGAGATGAAGGTCAAGCTCAGCAAAGAGAGAGAAAAGTTAGAGACGCTCCGGGCCCAAGTTCTGTCCAAGGCTGAGGAGCTAAAAAGAATGAAAAACGAATTAGAGGAGAGATACAAAAAGGTGGAAGAGAGCATAAGAAGGGTGAAGATGAAGGAGGAGGAAATAGCCGCGAAGGTCCTTGAGTTGAAAGAGAGAGAGATGCGACTCAATGACCGGGAAAGAGAGCTGGCGGAAAAAGAGGAGAAGATAAAAGAGAGAGAGGGAGAAATTGAGAAAGAGATGGAAAGAATAGAAGAGCAGAAAAAGTGGATAAGCTCGCAAGTGAGGGAGCTGAAAAGCAAAGAAGAGTCTCTCGACAGGAGGAGTGAAGAGCTGAGGAGGAAATTCGAGGAAGTGAAAGAGAAAGAGGCTGAGCTGGAAAGAAGGGAGCGCGCGGTGGAATCTCAAAAGAAGGAAATGGAAGATCTCCAGAAAGCTTTGGATACGGACAGGAAAAAGATAGAAAAGATGAAAAAAGAACTGGAAAAGAGAGTTAAAGATGTGGAATCTCGCGAAAGGAAAGCGGAGGAAGGCCTCGAGTCTCTGAAGAACATGAAAAATGAGTTGGAGAAGGAGAGGAAAGAGCTGGACGCTTTGAAAGAGAGTCTGGACGCGAGGGAGAAAGAACTCGCTGAGAAAGAAGAGAAAATCAAAGAAAAAGAGAAAAAAATCAAATCGGAAGAAAACAAAATAAAGGAGCAGGAGAAAAAAATAAAAGAGAGGGAAGAGGAAATCGAAAAGAGATCAATGGCCCTGAAGAAGAAGGAGATAGAGGTGGAGACGAAAATCTATGATTTGAAAACGAAAGAGGGGGAAATCGAAGATAGGGAAAAAGAATTGGCAAATAGAGAAAAAGAAGTGGAGAAAAGAGAGAAAGATTTAGAGAGCAGGGAGAAAAAAATAAAAGAAAAAGAAGAGGAAATAAACAAAAAACTAAAAGAAATAGAGTCCAAGGAGAAGGAATTAGAAGAGAAGAAGAAAGAAGCGGAAGAGAAAATCAAAAAGCTTCAGGAAATCAAAGAGAGTCTGAAAGTCATTTAAAGTTAGTCTAAAATTTCAATCACATCTAAAAACTCCACCTCTACCTCTTTATTTAAAATACCGGCAAGTGAGGGCTTGGTTCTTCCGTCATCCCCGTGCATCAGCTCTTTTATGTACGTGCCGCTCTCCGCAAGCACTTCTATTATCCAAACTCCGTCTTTATTCTCAAGTAATTTTATCTCGTAAACCTCGCGGACACGCACTTTGTCAGCTCGCCTGTGAGCCACGCGCTTGGGGGTGCGCTGCCTTATCTTTCCTATCAACGAGTGAAGTGCCTCCTCTACCTCTTCTCGAGAAGCAGAAACTCTGACACCAATCCTATACCTCTTCTTTATCTTAGCGCCTTTGATTTTCCTGATTTCATCCCTGTCTGAGAATCTGAGCTCAGAGACTTCCACCTTACCCCTAGCGTACTCATTGATCCTCTTCTCCATTTCCTCCAGATTTATTTTTCTCTTTTTCGGTCTTTTAATCTCGAGCACGAATGGCCGGCCGTTGCCCAGCATGCGCACATCAATATCCTCCCTTCCCAATCCATGCAGTGCATGCCCTTCTCCCCCCGTGACCTCCATCACCGGCCTTGCTATGAGCTCTTCCACGCTCTCCTTGTACTTTCCAGAGGGCCACTTAGTTTGGGGGATTCCACGGATAAGCTTCCGATAGCGGCCATATATGAACAGTGGCTTTATTTCGAGGCGAACATCGTCGTACTCTGTGTCCACGATTATGGTAATGTCCGGCTTTGCCAGATCCGCCTCTTTGCCGCTCAGCTCCGCTATTTTTTTCCCCAATTCTCTGTTGAATTCTCTTCCTATGCTCTCCCCGAATTCCTCCGAAGAGTATTTCTCCCGAAGTTCCTTTTCTTTTTCCAGCACCTCTTCGGGAAATTTGCTACCAACCGAAAACGTGGAAAATTCATAATCTTTGAGGAGAGAGAGGATATGCTCCGCATACATGTCAATCTGCTCAAATAGACCCCCGCAGAGCTCACATTCCTCGGGATAGAGCGAATTTAAATCCACATTATTCTCCATGGCGTAAATAACCCGAATCGCTCTCCCTCTCTCATCGTTGGTTAGTGAATGCCCCAGCATGCCGTACAATCTCCCCAAACAATGATCGCACAGATTTAGCTTTGCAACCTCCGCATTTATCTTTTTATCGGGCATAGTACGAGTATGAGCAATGATTATATACTTTTTCCGCCATCTGCAAATGGATATGGATTCAAGTATAGATTATGAGGAGTTCTACGAAGGAGAGAGAAATGGAAGGGAAATCGCAATACTTTCGATTTCATCTGCGGTTTTGCTCTGGGTCGGTTTCTTTTTGTATTATTTCTCCTTCATCTCCGGGCCTTCAATAATTTACCCCATTCTCTCGCTGCTCATCTACTTTTTTGCAATAGTCCTGATAATTATTGCCACGGCAATGGCTCTGAAAAGGGAGAACTATCCCACATGGGTGAAATCTTCCCTGCTGCTAAGCGCTGTTATAATCGCCATCTGGGGAATTTTGATCAATATTCCCCTAATTTCCCATTTCTTCCCCGCGTTTAACTTTTTGCGATTATCTTTATAACGTCCCCATCCTGAAGCTCGTAATCATGACCTAAAATCCTCTTGGTTCTACCATTTATGGCACGAATGAAATTCTCACCCAAATCGGTATGAACTTTATACGCCAAGTCAATCGCTGTGGAACCACGGGGCATTAAGAACACATCGGGAAGCACATTGCCATCCTTGTCTGTCCACTTGTTCTCGTCTTCCACGGGATAAACTGCAATCATGTTAAGGAGGGAAAACACAGCTCTTTCAATAACTTCTTGCACTCCCGTAGAGCCGTATACTTTCATGAATTCCCTTATCTTCTCCAAAGCTGCTATCTGGGCAGAATTCAATTTATTCTTGGCAGGTATATCGAAATCCGATGCTCCAGGAATATAATTAACGAGCCCCGCCTTTGCCGCTCTCTTCAACGCCAGTTCATAATCTGCGCTCATGGGAATGGCGATGTATCCCATCTCGCGCACTCTTTCAACAAAATCCCTCACCTTTTTCTCTTCGATTTTGTCCGCTTTATTTGCACCTATGATCATGGGCTTTGCCCTCTTTCTTATTTCGAATGAGAGCGCAATTATATCTTCGCTGCTCCACTTCGTAGGCTTATCCTCCAATCCCAGAGAGTGAATGGATTCTTTTATTTCCTTTTCCCGTATATTCAATCCAGATAGGCGTTCGGCGAGAACCTCTGAGACCTTCTTCTTCTCGCCCTCGATTTTCCGGGCGAGTCGAATCCAGCCTTTCTCGATTATGTTGGCTATCCAGTAGGCTATTTCTTCATCCAAGAATTTCACATCTTCCACCGGGTCGTATTCCCCTATTCCCACGGGATTGCCCTCCGCGTCGGTGGATCCTGAGACATCGATTATATGCACCAGCGCGTCCGCATGGCGCAAATCATCCAAGAATTTATTTCCGAGTCCGCGACCCTCGTGGGCCCCTGGCACCAGGCCGGCTACGTCTATCATCTCCACCGCGATGAATCTCGTTCCTTCGATGCAAATGGACTTTTTAGGGTTGCAAGGTTTACCAATTTCAACGTGAGGACAAGGTTTGCGCACGTAGCCAACCGCTTTGTTCGCATCTATTGTAGTAAAAGGATAGTTCGCAATTTCAGCCGCCTGCATGGTAGCAGCGGAAAAAAATGTAGATTTGCCCACGTTGGGCTTTCCCACAATTCCTAACTCTACCATGTGACAAGCACTTTCTTGAACTCCTTATCTCCGCATTTCATGGTGCCTTCGATTTTTACTATTTTTATCTTCGTACCATCCCTTAACCCAATAGGGTTGCAGAGCTCCTTTTCCTCGCAGTCCAAGTTGTGGCAATTTATCCTCTTGAACTCCATTACCTCTCCCTCTACAACGGTCTTTGCAGGAATTGCGATTAGCACGGGAATCTCTTCCACTTCCACGGTAACCACTTTTCCCCCTTCGTGTACTTTGCAATCGTGCTCCTTATCCCGAACTTTGACCACACGGTACCATTTCCCCTCATCCAAGTTAAAGCACACGTTTTTAAGCTTGCAGCCCCTGCACTCCAGCAAAGGCCCAAGGTACTGAAACTCCAAACCTTCCTTCGCAAGCTCTTTTCCCACCAGTGTTATTATTGCCATTTTCAATCACCTCCCTATTACTCCTGTTATTTTTGCCAGATTTTCTGCCGCTTCTTCGCTCAGGCCCCTGTCCCCCAATATTGTGTATCTCTTCCTCATCTTGTGCGCATGGGTCAGCGCCCATATTATGTCCTCAGGTTCCACACCCAGCTCCTTGGCCGTAGTGGGTGCACCTATCATCCTCAATATATCTCTTATCTCCTTCCACTCCCCTCCGTGAAGATAGAGCATCATAATTGTACCAACGCCCACCATCTCTCCGTGAAGCGCTTTGCCCGGTGCCCTCTTTTCCAGAGCATGCGCGAATAAATGTTCCGAGCCGCTCGCCGGTCGCGAGGAATTGGCTATGCTCATGGCCATTCCAGACACAATTACCGATTTAACTATAATCCAAGCGCTGTCTTCCAGATTGGGCTTGATTGAATCCGCATTGTCTATAATTGATTCCGCTGCATACTTTGCAAGTCCGTAGGCAGTGGAGCTGAAATCCTCGTTCTTCAATTTATGTGCTAATTCCCAATCCCTTATGGCTGTGATATTCCCTATCACATCGGCCGCTCCAGCCGCGAGGTAACGATAGGGTGATTGAATTAATATTCCCGTGTCCGCCACAATCCCCAATGGTTCCTGCGCGTCCATGGACATGGATGTTCCGTTGTTCTTTATGGATGCTCTCGGGCTCGCTATGCCGTCATGGCTCGCGGTGGTTGGCACGCTTATGAAAGGTACTCCGAGATCATAAGATGCTTTCTTAGCTAAGTCTATCTTGCTCCCTCCGCCCACACCCACCATGAAATTGAATTTCTTCCCGATTTTCTTGATTTCGCTGAGATTTTTCTTATCCGCAATCCCAGTCTTCACCACCGACACTTCGTATTTTTTCCTCCTCAAAATTTTTACAACCTGCTCTCCAGCGATTTTGTAAGTGGTGTTTCCAGTGACCACTAACGCCTTTCCCTTCAACCCGAATCTCAAACACATCTCGCCTAGATTATCAAGAACATCGTGCCCGGCATATATTTCGCGGGGCATCTGCATCCATTTCGCTTTATCAAACTCCATTTGCTCAACCTAAACAAAAACTCCATATTAAAATTTCTCATATTTCCTCTTTTAAAGTTTTCCATCGCGAATTGAAAAGTATTATCTATCGCCACACATTCCGAAATCAATGAGTAAAATAGAGAGAATTGCGGAGAGAATAATCGCAAAATGGCTGAAAAAGGGAAACATGGCCCGCGCCATGCGGGATATCATGCCAAATTCCAATTTGAGCGATGAGGACCGAGAAAAAGTTGTGGAGATAGTGCATCACGTGGTGAGATTCAAAAACCTCTACGATTTCGCCATGGACTCGGAAAAAATGGAGAAAAATCCGAGGAACTACGTTCGTGTGTTCTTCCGCAAAAAAACACTCGAAAGATACAGGAAAATTGCGCTCGAGAAAAACATGGCCCACATTTATCTTTCCGCCTCGGCTGAGGTGGCCAAAATACTGCAACTCTATCCTCATTTTGCCGAGGAGATAAACAAAGAGAAGAGGACGCACATAGCTGTGAACATACAGAAAATTGAAAGGGGAGAGGCTATGGGAATTCTTCAAAAGGAAGGATACGTGGTGAAGCTTTGCAATCCTGAAACATGCATCGGGGCAAATTCTTCCGCAAAATATTCATCACTCATTAAAAATGGCCTCGGTATAGTGCAGGACGCCTCCAGCCAGCATTTGTCAAAGTTAGTCGCATCTTTAGGTTCCGATATCTTAGATTTCTGCGCCGGCAGTGGAGGAAAAAGTTTCACAATTAAATTCTTCAACCCCACGGCGAAGGTGAAAGTGCACGACGCGAACGAAAATAAATTGCAATCTCTGTTCAAACGAGCGGAAAAATTAGGGCTTGAGATGGAAAAATTCGATTTCACGGGAGAATTCGATGTGGTTCTTGTGGACGCCCCTTGCAGCGGACTCGGATCCGCAGGAAGAAATCCAGAGGCAAAATACCAAGAGAATTTGGAAAAATACCCGAAGATACAGATGGAAATTCTAAATGAAGCGAAAAAATATGTGAAGCCCTCTGGGTTCTTGGTGTACTCTGTATGCACCTTCAACCCCGATGAAACTTATTTGCTGGTGGAAAAATTTCTCGCGGAGAATCCAGAGTTAGAGGAGATGGAGCTCGCAGATGGGAATTTCATTACGAAGGAGAAGCGCGGATTTTTCATCACCTCCGGCGATATAATTTACGCGGCGATGATGAGGAGAAAGGGATAAACCCTTAAATTCTCCCGCGCATAACCCTCTGTGAATCTCTACGATTATTTCTACAATCTTGTGATGCAGATTCCCCCAGGCCGGGTGAGCACCTACGGCGCATTGGCTAAAGCGCTGGGGGATATAAGAGCGTCTAGGGCGTGCGGCGTCATGTTATCTCAAAATCCTGATCCTCCGCGCATCCCGTGCCACCGCGTGGTGATGAGCGACGGTTCTCTCGGAGGATTCACTCATCCGGAAGGGGTGAAGAGGAAAATAGAGCTCCTCAAAAAAGAAGGAGTAGAGGTGAAAAACGGGAAAATCGTAAATTTTACCCATGTTTTCTTCGACGATTTTAAAACCGAATATCCTCTCAAAGCCCTGAGAGAAGAGCAGGAAAAAATGAGAGAAAGAGTACTCTTAGATGATGACTTCTCCACCGAGATAGTGGGCGGAGTGGACATCTCGTACGAGGGGCGAAATGCTTACGGCGCGCTCGTCGTGATGAAAGAGGAGCAAAAAGAAATAATAACGAAAAAAATGCGCATGGATTTTCCTTATATCCCGACATATTTAGCGTTCAGGGAAGCGCCGCTTATCGGGAAATTGATAAAAGAATTGAGCGAGGAAATAATTCTATTGATAGATGGCAACGGAATTATTCATCCCAAATTTTTCGGGCTCGCAAGCCATGTTGGTGTAGAATACAATTTACCAACGGTGGGCGTAGCTAAGAGCAAACTTTTGGGCGAAGTGAAGGGCGAAAAATTAATGATTAAAGGAAAACAGGTGGGCTGGTTCGTCAAGAGTGGGAGAAGCAGAGGCATTTACATCTCGCCGGGGCATAAAGTTTCAATGGGGAGCTCGTTGAAAATAGTGAAAAAATACCTGAAATACAAAAACCCAGAGCCTCTGAGGCTCGCGCACATATACGCGAACAAGCTCAGGAGAGGAGAATTATGAGAGAGCTCTCTGCGGGAATGCTCAAGGTTAAAAACTCAAAGTTCTACGCGCATCTCTATGAAATTAACTCCATTGATGAGATGAGCGAAATCATTAAAGAACACCGCCGAAAATACAAAAAAGCGGTGCACCACTGCTGGGCCGCAATCTCTGATGGTGAGAAATTCCATGATGATGGCGAAGTGGGGCATCCCGGACGCGTTATTCTGGAGGTATTGAAAAAATACAACATGAGGAATAGGGCAATTGTAGTTTCAAGAATATTTGGCGGGGTAAAATTGGGAGTGGGTGGAGTTTCACGAGCGTTCAGGGAAGCGGCGGAAGAAGTGGCGAAGCAGCATAAAAACTGAGATGTATGTTCATTTTATGTTTCTATGGAACAAGTACAGCAGCAGCCACTACGGTAGTCCACTCACCTGCTTTTTCCACCACAGCCGTTGAAGTTATGTTGGAAGTTTTGAGAATCTTATCGTTGAGCTTCCAAACCTCATGCTCCTCGTCCCATTCCAAATGGCTCTGCAAACCCAAAGTGGATGCGAGCATCTCCGCCGCAAGATCTTCCGCGTAGTCTCCCGCCGTTTGTGCTGTTTCTCCGAAGCTGTGGTGCTCGCTCAGATATCCGTAACGACTTCTATCTTTTGGAATTGCGAGTCCAACTGAAGCGGAGATCATTCTATTCAACTCGTTGCTTGAATTTTTAGCCATGACAACGAACACAATTTGCCCGGGCTTGAGGAACTTTAGTCCTTCCTCTCTCTCAACGATATCCGCGTTCGGAGGAAATATGGAGCTCACCTCAACCAGATTGAACTGCGCTATTCCAGCATCCCTCAACGCACGTTCGAATGATCCCAACCTGCTTTTATGTCGTCCAACACCCTTGGTGAAAAAAACCTTGGAAGGGATGAGATTGAGCATCATACCACCTTCATCATCATAGCAGTTACGATAGACTCATCATCCACATATACCTCTCGATTCAACTCAGCATCTCCGCGAACCGCTGGCTTGGGTTGACCGAGGGCTTCTACTCGAATCAAAGTGGAGCGGTAGAAATCGGCGTCTATTTTCTCATAGCCGGTGAATTCCTTAACCATGTCTTTTAATTGATAATAATCCTCGGAGATTTCCAGATTTTCATCCATTGGATAAACGTTAAAATCCCGAAGCATGTCAGTCATGACGAAATTCATATCTAATAGAATTTTCTCGATTTTTGCCCACTTCTGGAGCGATGCTTCGATATGCGTCAGGCCGAAGTATCCAGCGCCTTTTTCTTTGAGCGTAGATGCCGCCCTAGATAAGAAGAGAGTTATCCCGGGAATGGTTTCTACGGGGTCAGTGACGAAAGTATCGTATTTTCCAATATACTCTACACCCATTTCATGGCGCACATCGAATTTATGAGCTTTTATTCTAAGATTTCTCTCCTCTGCAACGGAGTTTATGAAATTTATCAAACGATCATCAATTTCGAAAACATCGACTTTTTCAGGTAGCCCGGTCAATGCCATGGCAATGCTGAGAAGATCATCATCGCCAATTATCGCAACCCTCGCCCCCTCCAGATCCCCCCTCTCGTAGATGAACGCGAGGCGTTGCATCAAATCTTCCGGTCGAATGTATCCCTGGTCAAAATCCGCCGTCGGTTTTGGCCTGTTAGCGGCGATGTTTTTGAATTCATCCAATATGCCAAATGCATCTACTTTGTACCCCCTCCCCATGCACTTTTCGCATTTCACATCGAAATATTTTATTTTCTCTTTCTCGATTTCCCTTTCACCTTTTTCGGTAAGATAAATCTCGCCATTCCTAATCTCCACTAATCCCTTTCTCTGCATCAATTTTAACTCGTCTAACACGATGATCGGATTCGCATCCACCTTTTCAATTAACTTCCACGGACTCTTTTCTCTTAGCAGGTACCTCAATATTTGCTTTTTCGTCCTCAATGCTAACACCTCTTTCCATTTTCACCACATCTACCCTCGCTGGCTTCATCTTTTCCACGATGTACTCGTACGCCTTCTCCGCCTGCTCTGGATCCCCACAGGTATATATATCTAATGTTGCAAGACCGTGCTCTGGCCATGTATGGAAACTCAGATGGGATTCAGCTATCAAAATTATACCACTGGCGCCCTGGGGCCGGAACTGATAATAATCAGAAGAAATCTTGCTCAACTTAGCATATTTAACTGCTCCCTCAAAAATCTCTTTCATATTCTCTACCCTAGCCAACAACGCTGGGTCCACACCATACAGATCCGCGATGATGTGAATCCCGACAGTCATCTTCATCACCTTCCATTCTTTTTTCACCTCCATAGAATTTTTAAGGGCGTGGTGTGTATTGTGATTTCATATTTGAATTTTGCGTATAATGACATACTGCATCTAAAAATAACAGGGTTTCACAAACAACACAAAAACTAAAATATGGAAAAATCACATATTCTAAGTTTAAAAACATCTAAATAACCCCACAGCATACCTGCCCTAATGGGTATTGAAAATTTTAATGTGCACCTATTCAAAGAGATTAATTCCATTGCGGGAAGCAATCCATATTTAGATGTGTTTATGATTTTTTCCGCGCAATACCTCATCTTCATAATCCCAATTTATCTTCTCTACCTCTGGTTCAAAAAGGATAAAGAGTTCTCGTTATACATATTCATCTCAGTTATCATTACCTTATTGATATCCACGAGCATCGGAGCGCTTTACTATCACCCGCGGCCATTTAGTATGGGCTTGGGAACACAGCTTATAGGCCATGCATCGGATAGCTCATTTCCCAGCGACCACACTACGGCGATGTTCGCCTTCGCCCTTCCGTTCCTATTCTTCAAAAGATACAGAGAGGGTATAGTATTTGTGTCCGTTGCATCGCTGGTGGGATTCGCCCGTGTGTTCTGCGGCGTGCATTTCCCCTTGGATATAATTGGCGGATTTATAGTTGCCATCTTAACATCTTTTATCCTTTACATATTCAAAAAATCAATCTTTTACTTTATCTCAAAGGCAACAAAAGAATATCAAAATATTCTTGCAAAAATTAAAAATTTAAAAAATTAAAGAAGTCCCTATGAAAATTAATTTAAAGTGCTCCTTTGGCCCCCAAAATACATCTTTTGTAATACCCCACTATTTACTTTTCCCTTTTAAAATTACCGCCCCCGCGATATCTCTTCCTGAATAAATACACGAGGAGAATGTAAGTACCCAAACCGAAGGCAAACTGGCCCAAAAGTCCATTGAGTTCGAAGATAAAATCCATGAATAGAAGCCAGAAAGAGAGAGAGCCAAGCATTAAGAGGTGCAAATCCCTCGGGCTCATTGAATCCATGCTCCAATAAAAATATACTGCAAGCGGAATTCCTATTGATATAGGAACGAAGAAGGGAATAGTCGTGTAGGGAACCATTACGAAGAGGATGAAAAGAGAAATGAGATAAATAAGGCCGAAGATGAATGGATGTTTTGCGGGCCAGTTTCTTCTCAAAGGAGGGAAGCGGAAATGACATCCGAGGTATGCGAATAAAAGTGCCAAGAGGAGAGTGAGAAGCCACGGAATAAACGGAGGGATGTAATGCGTGAGGAAAAAGAGCATTAGAATACCGATGAAAAGGTACACAGAGATAAGAAAAACTGCAGATTTTTTATTCAGCAATTTTTCCCTCTTCATGTCCGGAAATATGAGTTCGAATACCATGATGGGAACCCAGATGCTCATGAACGCGTGGAATATGGTAAGCCACACAGCCCAAACCGCATTTACTCCCATTACTCGCCCGTATGTGCCCAGAACCCCCAGATCAACCCAGTGCGGGTCGAACCATGATTTAACGAATATGCCCTCTTCCAAAATCCCGTACGAGAAGCCGAATAGCATTATTCCCCCAGCGGTGGGATTCTTCCGGACCCAGAGCTCGTGAAATAGAAGAACTCCGGAGCCGTAGAATCCCCAGAGCGACAGGAAGGTTATTGGGTTTATCGCCTCCAGAGGCGGCGTGGAGCCGCTCAGTATCTCGGCGAAGAACGGAGAGAGGAGCGAGAGAACGATGGCTGCTAATGTCTTCCGTTTCACGAGTTAAGATTGATGGCAGGGTATTTAAATCATATGGGAACTTTGTTGTGGAAAAAGATATTAAATAGCATGCACTTCTACGAGAAGATGACCCCCTTGATGCAGCAGTACTACCGAATCAAATCCATGTACAAGGAGCACATCCTATTTTTCCGCGTGGGCGATTTCTACGAGACATTCGACGAAGACGCTAAATTGGTCTCAAAGGAATTGAATCTCGTTCTGACTCGAAGAAGCAAGGACGAACCTGTTCCGATGGCAGGCATCCCGTATCATGCATTGGATGCTTATCTCTCTCGGCTCGTGAAGAAAGGATACAGCGTGGCCATATGCGAGCAGTTGGAAGATCCCAAGAAAGCGAAGGGACTCGTTAAGAGAGATGTGATAAGGATTGTCACCCCGGGAACCATCGTAGAGGATCCGCTTTTGAGTGAAGAAAACAATTTTCTGATGGGCATATACGGAAAAAACGGAAGATTCGGATTCGCCGCATTGGACATCTCAACCGGAGAATTTTTCGCTGGAGAATTGGGAGAGTACGAGCTTCAGGCCGAGCTGCTCCGCCTGAGCCCGTCGGAGATTCTCGTAAATAATTCTTCGGGGTTGAAAATGGAGCAAGAAGCGAAGATAATGGAAGATTCGTACTTCTCAGATTACGAATCGGTGCTCAAGGAGCATTTCAAGGTCGTGGATTTAGGGGGCTTCGGATTAGGCGAACTTGCTCTAAAAGCAGCAGGTGCGGTGCTCAAATACGCAAAGGAGAACACGAGGAGCGATCTGGAAAACATCGATTCTCTATTGGGGTATTTCAGCGAGAGATTTTTGATTTTAGACTCGACCACCCTTAAGAATTTGGAAGTGTTCAAGAGCGCAATTGGGGATGACAAATTCACTCTGTATGCAACGATGAACTCAACCGAAACTCCAATGGGAGCGAGACTTCTAAAAAGGTGGATGCAGAAACCGCTTTTGGATAAAAAAGAAATAAATGCGAGGTTAGATGCTGTGGAAGAACTTAAAAACGATGGAATGCTCAGAGAAGAGCTAAGGGAACTGCTCCGAGAGATAAAGGATATAGAGCGAATAGAGTCGAGAATAGCCATGGGCAAGGCGAGCCCCCGCGACCTGATAAACCTGCGCGAGAGCTTGAAAAAGGCCGTAAAACTAAACCGCAACTTCAAATCGAAGCTTTTGAAGGAGCAGCAAATCACCATGGATATTCTTTCGGTGGTTGAACTTCTGGACAGGAGTATCGAAGGAGAATACCAAATAGGAGAAGGTGTGATAAAGGAGGGGTTCAGCGAAGAGTTGGATTCCCTGAGAGAGATAATGAAGGACGCAAAGAAACTCATAATGAATTTGGAGAGCGAAGAGAGGAGAAAAACGGGGATAAAGAACTTGAAAATCAGGTACAACGACGTCATGGGCTATTACATCGAGGTTAGCAAGGCTAATCTGGGTAAGGTGCCGCCCCATTACAAAAGAAAGCAAACCCTGAAAAATTCAGAGAGATTTGTAACCGACGAGCTAAAAGATTTGGAGTACAAAATCCTCAGTGCGAAGGAGAGAGTGGTGGAGATAGAAAAGAAACTCTACGAAGAGATAATAGAGGAACTTAAAAGCCATTCAAAAATCCTAAAAGACACGGCGAAAAAAATCGCAATAATTGATGTTCTCTCATCATTAGCGGAAATTGCAGCGCAGCGGGATTATTCCCGGCCCGTGGTGGACGAGAGCCTCGACTTAGAGATTCGCGAGGGAAGGCATCCGGTGGTGGAGAACTTTGTGGATTTCGTGCCAAACGACACGAGGATGGACAAGGAAGCGAGGTTCATAATCCTGACTGGCCCCAACATGGCGGGCAAATCCACTTACATGAGGCAAATAGCCCTGATCACCATTTTGGCGCAGATGGGTTCATTCGTTCCCGCCTCCTACGCGAAGATAGGCATAGTGGACAGGATATACACGAGAGTTGGAGCAAGCGACGACATAACTCGAGGAAGATCGACGTTCATGGTTGAAATGATAGAGGTGGCAAACATAATAAACACGGCCACCGAAAACTCGCTGATTCTCTTAGATGAAATTGGAAGGGGCACGAGCACCTACGATGGTTTGGCGATAGCGTGGAGCGTGACCGAGTACATACACAACGAGATAAAGGCGAGGACCATATTTGCGACGCATTATCATCATTTGATTGATTTAGAGAATGTGTTACCACACATCAGAAATTATCACATCGCAGTGAAGGAGTCCCCAGATGGTCTAATTTTCGTCCGAAAGGTCATGCCCGGGGGCATGAGCAAGAGCTACGGAATCGAGGTTGCTCGCCTCGCAGGTCTACCCAAAAAAGTTGTGGAAAGGGCCCGCGAGGTTCTGAATTTGATAGAGCGGGAAAACGCCATCGAGGTTCGGAGGAGCAGGAAGGTTATTCAGGCAACCCTCTTCGGCGGGGAGTACGACGACATAATCGACGAGATAAGAAAAATAGACATAATGAACACCACGCCCATCGAAGCGCTCAACAAACTGCACGAGCTGAAAAAGAAAATAGATGAGCGGTGATTAGCGAATCCATGTTCCTGTTTTTCCCTCTAAGGCCTCGGTTATCTTCTCAGGGGATGTAATAAGAACTTCCTTTCCACCGTTCTCGATGAATCGAATCGATGCCAGAATCTTCGGGTACATGCTTCCCTTCTTGAAATGCCCTTCTTCTAAATATTTCTTCGCCTCTTCCACGCTCATCTCATCGATTCCCTTCTGCTGTGGAGTTCCGAAATTCAGATACACCTTCTCGACGCTTGTCAAGATAAAAAGTTTGTCCGCGTTTATATCCTTTCCGAGGGTGGCGGATGCGAGGTCCTTGTCGATTACTCCTTCCACACCCTGCAGCTTTCCATCTTTTCTTATCACTGGTATTCCTCCACCACCTACGGATATGGCCACGTAGCCGGAGTCGATTATCTCGCGAATGAGCTTTTTCTCCACTATTTCCTTGGGGTCAGGGGATGGCACCACGCGCCTCCATCCCCGGCCTGAATCTTCAATCACGTGCCAGCCCTTCTCCTTTGCCAATCTCTTCGCCTCTTCTTCCGTGTAGAACGGGCCTATGGGCTTGGTGGGGTTCTCGAATGCAGGGTCATTTTCGTCCACAATAACTCGAGTGACTACGGCCACCACTTCTTTATCTATCCCCTTCTTCGCAAAAATCTCATGAAAAGATTGCATCAGGAAATATCCGATTTCGCCCTGTGACATGGCCCCGCATACATCGAGGGGCATAGGAGGAACCACATCCTTGGAAGTTTCGTTTTGAAGCAGAATCGCACCCACCTGAGGCCCGTTGCCATGGGTTATCACAACTTCGAATTTTGAGAATATGGGGTAAATGGCCTCAGCTGTCTGCTTAGCGCGGAGCATCTGCTCCTCCGCCGTTCCTTTATCCCCAGGCCTTAGTAACGCATTGCCGCCAACTGCAAGTACTATGGTCTCCATATAGCAGGGAAAGGCGAGGATTTATATTAATTTTTAAGGAGTTAAGTAAGCAGTAAATAAGCGGCGAATCCAAAAAGAAAAAGACCGTTACATAAATAAAAATCACTCATTCCAAAAGATTTGAACTCTTCCTTCGCAATTTCGAATATCTCCCCTTCCTTCGCGGAGTCCACGGATTCGATTAACTCTTTGTTTATCATCACCTCGGGGCTTTGATAAACCCTTCTACTTTTTAGGATGTACGCATCTTCCAAATACAGATAATTTTCATCCTCGCGGGATATTTTGCCCTCGACAATGAGGCTATAATCATCCGTTGTTGCTTCCACCAAAACCCGTGATTTGAAATGCTCGCCGTAGTTCACCGGTACCACCCTATAAGCATCCCTAAAGAGAAGCCCAGAACAGAGGAGAGAATGTAAATGCCAACCCTCTTAAGCTTCGCTTTTTTCATCTCTTTTCCTATTTTTTCCTCTGTGATGTCCTTCGGTTGAGATGCGATTAGCACCACGTTTTCCATTTTTAGCAGGTGCTTTCCATCGGGGTCTTCGAAAACCACCGCATCGTTCAAATCGACTATCTTGCCCTCGTACACGTCGGTTTCGTGAAAAATTAATGCGTCGTGGTGAATCAATTCTCCCGACTCCATGGTTTCTCCTTTTCATCCTCGTATTTAAGCCTTGCTGCGAACATTTCGACGATGGTTTTTATTCCATGGCAGCGCGGAGTATCGCGTTCACGTGAATTTTCACCGTGTCAAGAAGAGGGACATCGGTGTCTCCTTCTTTGAGCGCCAGCGGAAGCTCGGTGCATCCCAGAACTGCGGCGTCGACCTGCGGAGCGTATTTGTTAACTAGGTTCACCAAGTAACCCTTGCTCCTCAACTCGCCCAACGCCAGCTCCTCGAATATTATGCGGTTCACCTCGTCCATTTCTTCATCGTTGGGAGTTATGACTTCCAGCCCGTGCCCTTCTAACCTTTTGCGGTAAAAATCTGCGGTCATCGTGGTTTTAGTACCTAAAAGCAGAAGTTTTTTGAACCCCTTTCTCTTGGATTCTTTCGCCAGAGCGTCGATTATGCTTACCATTCTGGTTTTACTCTCCTTCTGCAATTCGTCGAAGACCATGTGGGGCGTATTGGCGGTGAGAGCGATTATTTCGGCGCCGGAGCATTCAAGCGAACGAATTCCTTCCAGAAGGTAGTTTTTCTTCTCTTCCCACGTCGGAAAATCGCGGAATTTTTTGAAATTTACCGAGAAAATCACAATTTCCGGATAGAAATTCTTCTCGAATCTCCTGTGCGATTCCTCCACGAACAGCCCGTAATAGTAAAGGGTGGATTCCGGCGAGGTTCCGCCAATGAGGCCTATGCGTTTCATAAGGGGGGATACGGGCGAAGGAGTTAAAGGTTTTCTCAAAGAATGAGAGGGGCGAAAAGGTTAAAATAGAAGGAGTTTGTAAAAAATCTTCTGAAATGCGAAAAGATGAGAGCCCCGCTGGGATGGGGGAGAATTTTAAATGATCCTGCCCATTCCGCAGTATGGCTGAAAATATAAGGGAAGAAATCGAACGCCTAGGGTACAGAGTGGTTTACAAGCCACATCCCGTCATGAAGGATTACAACGCCACGTACAACGTGATTTACGGGGGAAAGAGAATCACGAATAACGCGGGCATCAAACTTAAAATTCCAACAAACGAGATATGGGTCTCGGAGAAATGGAGGAAGTACGAGAAATACATCCTGTTCCACGAATTCACGGAGATCAAGTTCCGGGCGAAGGGATACGGAATCGAGGATGCGCATTACCTCGCCGAGATGGAGTGCATCAAGAGATTTCGGGATGACCCGCAGTGGAGGGAATTCGTGGTGGAACTGCACATAAGCGACGTGGTGAACATCGCCTCGGAGATAGCGGGGGAAACGTTAAAATAAATGGATGATATTTATAAAATATGGGTGCGGAACCGGTGCGCGCTAAGTATGTTGGAACATGAGATTTGGGAGGCAGCCGTAATGGAGTGGAAAGTAAATAGGTTTCTCAAAGATAAGTGGATAAACTTCTATAGCAATCCAAAAAATAGCATGAAAGATTATATATTAGTTTCGGTGGTTAGCAGTATAATTCTTATCCTGATTACCTGGGGGTATTTTCCTATACCTAATTTTTACTACAACCAGTGAGATGTATATATTAATATGCATTGTTGTAGGAGCACTTCTTACACTCCATGAAGTTCATACATGGATTATGCTGGATTACCTAAAGTTCTCTTGGCAGCCAATAAAGGTAAGGATATCTGATAATGGTTTAGAAATAATAAATTTGTTCGGGAAATACAAAATCATAAGGTGGGAAGACATAAAGAAAATAGAGCATCCAGAAGGACAAAAAAATTATGTTGTTACCATAATTCCAAGGCCAAAACCACCACCAATAATTGCCCCCAGAAAAATAAATATTGGTTTGGACTTAGAAATAGGTCCCACGGTATTGGAACATTGGAAATTACTCTGCTCCAATAATGAACGAAATCAGGGTTTAAAGGGGGGGCGAGCATAAAAATGAGTGATGATATCCTCTTAATAATACTTCCTGCAATTGGAATAGCAACAGGACTTTATGCGATAATTGGTTCTGCGGTTGCCTACAAATTTGCCGGAAAGAAAATAAAAAAATATGTCATATTGGCTGAAGCGATTGGGGTGCTGGCAGTAATATTTGGTATAGTCGCATTACTTACCTGAAAATAAATGAGAAAAGGGAACAATTAATTATGAAATCCGACATGCCGTAGTAGGTGATAACATGGATAAGATTGTGGAGTGCGTGCCCAACTTCAGCGAAGGGAGAAATAAGAGGATAATCGAAGAGATTGCAAATGAAATTAAGGAAACGAAGGACGTTTATCTCTTGGACGTGGACCCCGGCGAGGCCACCAATCGAACCGTGGTGACCTTCGTCGGCAGCCCGGAGGGCGTGGTGGAAGCGGCGTTCAAAGCGATAAAGAAGGCCGCGGAACTGATAGACATGAGAAACCACAAGGGAGCGCATCCCAGAATGGGAGCAACGGATGTGGTTCCATTCGTTCCGGTAAAAGGTGTTACAATGGAAGATTGCGTCCGCCTCGCGGAAGAATTAGGGAAGAGAGTGGGCGAAGAGTTAGGAATTCCCGTCTATCTATACGAGTACGCCGCCAAGGAAGATTACCGCCGCAACCTTGCGGATATTCGCGAGGGAGAATATGAGGCTTTGCCGGAAAAATTGAAGGACGAGAAATGGAAGCCCGACTTCGGGCCGGCGGAATGGAACGAGCATGTGGCGAAGACAGGAGCCACGGTGATCGGTGCGAGAGATTTCCTCATAGCATATAACGTGAATTTGAACACCACGGACAAAAAGCTGGCGAACAAGGTGGCGAAAGTAATCAGGGAGAAGGGCTACAAGAAAAAAATGCCCGACGGCACCAAGCAGCAGATTCCGGGAAAATTGAAGTTCGTCAAGGCAATTGGATGGTTCATTGACGAATACAGGAGAGCGCAGATTTCAATAAATCTCACAAACTTCCACGAGACTCCGCTTTGGAAAGTGTTCGAAACCGCAGAAGAGGAAGCGAAGAAAATTGGGCTGAGAGTTACGGGAAGCGAGATTGTGGGATTGATTCCTCTGGAAGCAATGCTGGATGTGGGCAAACACTTCTTGGAGAAGCAGGGCAAGAGCACCGCAATTCCTGAGAGGGACATCGTGCATGAGGCGATTCTCTCCTTGGGGCTCAACGAAGTCGCCGAATTCGATCCGGATGAAAAAATCATAGAGTACAAAATTGAAAAGATGGAATCCCGCAGGAAATTGGTGGACCTGACGCTCAGAGATTTCGCAGATGAACTTTCACGAGATTCCCCTGCTCCGGGTGGCGGGAGCGTGGCGGCCCTCGCAGGCTCTTTAGGTGCTTCTCTGGCTTCCATGGTTGCCAATCTCACCTACGGAAAGAAAAAGTACAAAGATGCGTGGGAAGATATGTTGAAAGTGGGACTGAAAGCGCAGGAGCTTAAAGATAACTTTTTGGATTTAATTGACAAAGACACTGAGGCATTCGACGCGTTCATGGCTGCGTTCAGGCTTCCGAAGAAGACCGAGGAGGAAAAGAGATTAAGAGAGATAGAGATAGAAAAAGCGACCAAAAATGCCATAGAGGTGCCCCTTTCCACGCTTCGCTTAACCCCCGAAATAATTAACCTCGCGGATATTCTGGCAGAGAAAGGGAACAAGAATGCAATAAGCGACGCGGGCGTCGCCGCGCTAAGCGCTTACACCGCTGCATACGGCGCGTACCTCAACGTTTTAATAAATCTCTCCGGATTGAGCGACGAAGAATACAAGAAAAAGACGATGGAAGAAGCGGAAGAACTGCTTAAAAGGGTGAAAGAGGGCCACGAAAAAATATTGGAGAAGGTGGTTTCATCCCTTCACTGATTTTTCTAATTTTTTAATTCTTTAACGGCCGAAAGTGTAAATGAGGAGAAGCTCGTTGAAAACACAATGGCCATAAGTATGGAACCGAATAATTGATATGCCGCCATTAGCCCGAGATCTTCCGGTGAAAATGTCTGGTGTAAAATATAGATGACAAACAGAAAGAAAAGCAAGTACTCGATGAATACCGTTAAACATTCACCACATTTACGAGTGAGTTGAAAAGAGTAAACCAGCGAGTCTAAAAATCCCATGTTCGATAAAGAGACCAATGCCGGAGAATAAGAAAATCGATAGGCGCTCCAGAAAAATAGAATTAGCAATAAGAGAGAGATGAAGCCAAAACCGTTGGGAACGTTGCTCATATTTTCCGGAATATATAAACAACTATATCCGAACGTTTCCAGCAGGCGAGACGAGAATATGGGTAGAAGATACAGCCAAGAAATAAAGAAGGCTAAGGTGTACATGAATGAAAACAGGAAGTATTTATGATAGTTTTTAAGCCCCGCAACCATTTTCTTTAAAGGAATGGCAGAACCAATGCCAATTGTAATGGCAAAGAAAAAAGAGTAAAGAAGAGATAAAACGAGTATGGACAAAGGGAGATTTGACCATATGGAAGAAGATCCCGGGTATTCAAAAATGAACATGGAAAAATACTGAAATGCCAGTAAAACTAGGAAAATTATGAAAACGCGCAAAATTCCATGCTTTCCAAAGATACCTTTCCAAACGCAATGCGAAAAAAGAGACACATCTGAATCTAAGCATTTTCTGTAATGCTCCCCCAATTTCCCTTCCGCCTCTTTAAATATTTTCATTAATCTCTCTTTTCTTACCCTGTAAGCTTCTGCCCTCAACTCCTCGGTGGGAATTTCCATTGCGATAGGAGAGTTAAATAGGATATAAAAGCATTTCGTGCATAAATAGATATCCCCCTGCATCCATTACCGGATATGGATTATCCGGAAGAGGTCTTGACCAAATCTAAAAAGGGGAAGATAGAGGTTCGCTCGCTGGTGGATAGCGGCACCTTCGTTCGATATGAATACCTCGATAGCGAAACAGGAAAGAGAGGGGAAAACAAAGTGAAAATCGTACTGTACAACGGAAAAGAGTTAGAGGAGTATTTCATCATCCCACTCAAGCAGGGAAACAGAAAACTGCTGATAGAGGCGGAGAAAAAACCAGATCGGAAAATATGGAAAAACGGGAAAATATTGGATCTCTTTGAGCTTCTGGGATTATCGTGACATGTACCACTTCGCAAAATTGTCCACGAGAGAATCCAAAAAAGATTTGCGGTATTTCACAATGGTAGCCGCGACCTTATCTGGCTCGATAACGTAGTAGAACACCTCGCGCCCTTCGCTCTCCTTCCCCACTATTCCGTTTTTCACCAGCTTGGATATGTGATAAGAAAGGGTGGACGGGGTGATATTTATGCCCGAAGCTATGTCCGAGTGCCTGCTTTTGCCGTTTTCTATGAGAAATATTACTATTTTTCTCTGTATCTCCGAACGCAAGCTACCCATTATCTTCCTTTCCTCGCGATTCATGGACGTATTCGCAAAATATCTCTTGTATTTTCCGTCCATCTTCGAAACTATGACACCTTCCTTTTCTAAAACGTTAAGATGGTACTCTAACATCCCCAAGGGCATATCCAACCGCTTCTGCAACTCTCTAAAATGGAGACCCGGATTCATAACGATTTCCTCGTATATCTTCCTCCTCGTCGTAATCTCCACCATGGGTTCACCCTTTGAGCGCTATTGCAAAATAGAGGGAAAATAGTATTATTGTGTCGAATAGCAGGAAGTAAAACACCATGTCCAGATGAAGAGAGAAAAGAGAATTAAGTGAGTAAATAATCGCGTTGATGAGGAAGAGAATGAATATGAATGAATTCACAAGCATTGCCTTTATTTTATAGCGCCGGTACGCGATTAGAGCTACCACTAAGAGAAGAAGAGAAATCACAATCACCATTCCAGCCAGTATGTCGTCGATGAACATGGATGGTAATGATAAACGCAAGTTAAATCTTTTTCTATTGGTCCAATATAATCAACGGAACGAGCATCTCCTCCTCGGTGAGTCCGCCGTGAAGTCCTTTCACTTCAAATTCTCTGAACCATATTCCCTCGTGCTCTGGCGGGAGAATTATTTCTTTCGGTATTCTATCTTTCAATTTTTCGTGCTCCTTGCCGGAACCTAAAAGGCGCATGATTTCTTCATCTTTTAGGATTAAATCAGATTCGGATTTGAAATCGCAGTAGACGAACATGTCCCGGGGCGAACCGCCCACCGCGCATTGAGGATTAACTATTCTTTTTTTCTTTATTTCCGTTTGTCCGTGATCTGCGGCCACGAGTATAGTTGTTCCCTTCGATCTTATATTTTCCAGAAATGCCCTTATTTTTCTAAGCTCCCTCTTAACTTCATTTGATTCGGGGCCGTGGGCATGCTGCGCTATGTCCAAATCATCGATGTAAACGTAAATGAATGGATGCTCATCCTCTTCTATTAATTTCTCCAACTCTTGAAGGGAAGAATAGCCTCTTAGATTCGAATCTCGCAGCATGTATCTGGAATAAGAAGATTTGATGTACTCTCTTTTTATGTAGGCTCCCGATTCCACACCTTTGGATTTCAGCTTGGTGAACATAGTTTCCATGCCGAACAGATTTTTCGGGTCGTAGCCCATATCCACAAGCGCGTCGTTTTTCTCTGAGTCCATGGGCGAGAATGGGATGGTTTTTATTATCCCGCCATAATCCTCATAGTACATGTACCATTCTAAAATTCCGTGCTCCTTGGGGGTTAAGCCCGTGAATATGGAAGTCACCGCAGCGGCGGTGGTGCTTGGGAAAACGGAAGAGAGAGATAAATAATAGCCGAAATCTTTCCAGTGCTTGGAGTATAAATTCAGTCCCAGTGCGTCCACTAAAACGAAAATTACCCTATCGCCCTCTATTTTTCCAATACCCTCTATTCCCCTATCATGCGAAGAAAAAGATCGAAGAATGGTATGGGGTATGAGATGAACGCTCCTGCTGTAATCCGGCTCCATCATTTTAGCTCATGGGGTAGTTTGGCGCTTCGGCAATTATGTTCACATCGTGGGGATGGCTCTCCTTCAGCCCCGCGGTAGTAATCCTGACGAATTTTCCTTTCTCTTTCAGTTCTTCCACATTGCGAGCACCCACGTAGCCCATTCCCGATTTCATCCCTCCAACCAGTTGCGAAAGCACTTCGCTCACCTTGCCTTTGTAAGGAACAGCAGCTTCCACTCCCTCGGGCACCGCCTTTCCCTTTCCGATTTTTCCATAGCGATCCGAGATTCCCTGCTGCAAAACTCCCAAGGAACCCATGCCGCGATACACCTTGAACTTGCGTCCGGAGATTATGATTTCTCTGCCCGGAGATTCCTCCGTTCCCGCCAACAGAGAGCCTAACATGACTGCGCTGGCGCCGGCGGCTATTGCCTTTACAATATCACCGGAGTATCTTATACCTCCGTCTGCAATCACCGGTATTCCGTGCTCTTTTGCCACATCGGAAGTTTGCGCTATAGCAGTAATTTGAGGAACTCCAATACCCGCGACCACGCGGGTCGTGCATATGGAACCTGGACCTATTCCAACGCGCAGAGCATCCACTCCGAGAGAAATGAGATCTTCGGCTGCCTCGCGGGTTGCAATGTTTCCTGCGATTATATCCACGTCCACTTCCTTTCTCATCTTCTTTATGTTTTCCATGACCTTCTCGTTGTGCGCATGCGCTGTATCGACCACGATAACGTCTACTTCCGCTTTCTCAAGGGCCTTTGCACGCTCTATGTCGAATGGCCCAACGGCCGCTCCCACTAACAAACGGCCCTCCTTATCTCGAGATGCATCCGGGAACATCTCCCTCTTGAGAATATCTTTAGCGGTGATGAGTCCCACCAACTCTCCGTTCTTCACTATGGGTAATTTTTCTATGCGATGCTGATGCATTATCTTTATCGCTTCATCTAGGGTAATTCCTTCCTCGGCGGTGATTACATCCTTGGTCATAAGCTCGCGAATCTTTATCCTCTTTCCCCGGTAAAATCTTATGTCACGATTGGTCAAAATCCCCACCAACTTACCGTTCTCCACCACGGGTAAGCCTGCGATTGTGTTTCTCCTCATAAGCTCTTCAGCCTCTTCCACCGTGGTATCTGGGGTGATTGTGTGAAGATCCCTTATTATCAAACTTTCCTCCCTCTTAACCTTGCGAACCATGGAAACCTGCAGATCGGTTGGCATATTGCGGTGAATAATTCCTAAAGCTCCGAATTCAGCCATTGCAATGGCCATCCTCGCCTCGGTCACGGTATCCATGGGCGATGAGAGAATGGGGGCTTTGATCTTTATGTTCCTAGTCACAAAACTCTCCACATTCACATCTTTCGGTTCCACCGGAGTGCGCGATGGGATAAGAAGTACATCGTCGAAGGTCAGTCCCTCTTTTGCATTTTTCAATTTTTCCTCAAACATAGGTGGAAAAAGATTCCCAGATTTAAAACTTTCTTTCTAGGAACCACCAGCGGGTTCCTATAACCTCCTGCCACCAAAAAAGAGAATGTTCTGAAGGGAGGGGTTTAGAAAGGAAAACCATGGGTGTCCATTCGAGGTTTAGAAAGATGGCTCTGCTCCCTCCCAAATCCTCAAGTGGGCGGGACCTGCAGTTCCTGGGACAGCGCTCTGGCTCTTGGCCCGAGGAAAAAGGAGGTGTGAGGTATTCAATAATTTCGAAACCCGGCAAAAAATTAATTTACTCCAAAGAGAATACCTAAATATGAAATCCCATACCTTGATACTTGCTTCCATTTTTGTTATGGCGGTGCTTTTTCTCTCATTATTATTTGTGCAAACCACGCAAACACCCAAAGGTTCACTGGATCATATCACACATGCCCTTACCCGGGACGTCTATGGCTTCTGGCCGTACTGGGTGGACCCGAACTCCTACGAGCCAAAGTGGGGGGATCTCACTTATGTGATGTATTACTCCATGACCGCCCAGTCGGACGGCAGCCTGGATGACAGCAATATGGGAAACTACGATACCGTGGCAAATAAGGCGCGTGAGAACAACGTTCGCGTTGCAATCGTAGTAAGTTCGTTCGACCAAGACGTGCAGGACAGCATACTGGCAAACCACCGCACGGACCTGGTGAACAGCATACTCACCATGCTGGACAACTACGGAGCGGATGGAGTGCTCGTAGATTTCCCCAATATCAGGGACACCAATTCCGTCACGGGCGGTGCCAATTCGCAGCTGTGGGAAGACATTATGACTTCTCTTTACAACGCGGTGAAGTACAAAGACGCAAGTTATCTCGTGGCGTTTGGCACTTCAGGCGCAGTACCCAACACGTTCAGAAACGCAAACCTTGCAGGATACGTGGATTCTATTTACCTCTGGGGCTACGAGTTCCACTGGAGCAACTCTCAAAACACCGGCGCGGTGGCACCCTACGATGACCCGAACCAGTACGACATAACGGATGCGGTCTCAATCCTCGAAAATTACTTCCCGCGGTGGAAGATAATCCTCGGTGTGCCCCTCTACGGGTACGAATGGCCCGCGGAATCCGACCAGCCGGGAGCGAGAACAACGGGGGCTGGCGTGGAGTATTCGATGAAAGTGATGGAGAACAGAGCATCCGACTACGGAAGAAAATGGGACAGCGGTTCGCATACTCCTTGGTACGCGTATCAGGACGGGGGGCAGTGGTACCAGGGCTGGTACGATGACAGGGAATCACTGAGATTGAAGTGGAACTACGTGATGAGCGAGGGTCTCGGGGGCACCGGGCTCTGGAGCCTGAGCAACGAAGACCCGGGAATATGGGGAGATCTTACGGACATATTCTGGAAGGATACCCACGGATTGGTTAAGGAAGTATACGCCTTCTACCCCTACTGGGTTGACCCCTCGTGGTACCAGTCCTGGTACAATCCGGATATGTGGAACGCGGTGAGTTATATTTCGTACGCCTATCTCCACGCAAACGCAGACGGCTCGCTTGACGAGAGCAACATGACTAACTACAACACCATATACAACTTAGCGAAGGAGCACGGGGTGAAGGTGACAATATCCATCGATGCATTTGACCAGGACGTGCAGGACAGCATATTCGCTTACCATGCCGATGACTTCGCAAACAACGTCCTCGATGAATTGCAGAAATACAATGCGGACGGTGTGAACATTGACTTCGAATTGCCAAGAGATACAAACAAGTACACAGGAGGAAGCAACACGGTACTATTTGAGAATTTCATGCAAAAATTGCACAACACTCTCAAAAACGCCAATCCCGATTACCATATATCCTTTTGCGTAGCTTACTCCGTGGAAAATGTGTTTAGAAATGCGAACCTTGGGCAATACGTGGATCATGTTTTCCTCATGGGCTACGACTACTACTTCCAAGACCCGACGCACACGGGGCCCGTGGCGCCATACAACGATCCCACCAGAATGGACGAGGTTGATTCGGTTCTTATTTTAGAGAATTATTTCCCTAAGTGGCAAATCATACTTGGCGTGCCCTTTTACGGAAGGCACTGGCTCTGCGATTCCGACAAACCGGGAGCGAACGCCACCTATGGAGAGGCAATACTAATGCGACAGGCGGTGCAGGACTCGCAGAATTACGGGAGGAAATGGGATTCTAACTCGCACACACCCTGGTACGTGTACTACGGCAGCGATGGGTACTATCACCAGATTTGGTACGACGACTCGCAATCCCTCGCGATGAAGTGGAAATACGTGCTGAACACAGGGCTCGGGGGAACTGGGATTTGGTCCCTAGGATCCGAGGACAATGGGATTTGGGATGTCCTAATCGACATGTTCACCGAGACCCCGCCGGAGCCCGTGCCAGAGCTCCCCCGCGGCGATTTAGCCTTCACAATTATCATAATCGCAGCTGTCTCCGTGATCGTACTCCGTGCCGGCAGGCGAGAGTGAGTGGTTAAAATCGTGGAGAGATTTAAATATCGCTGCAACATCCCGCAGAGCATGGAGCTCTGGTTCGATGAGATGCACACCCGCAATGCGCGGTTTGGACTAAGAATAAAAAGGGAATTGGAGCATGTTCGCTCGAAATATCAGGACATCCATGTTTTCGAAACTTACGATTACGGAAATCTATTAGTGATTGATGGCACTGTTCAGACAACGGAGCGAGATGAGTTTATCTACCACGAGATGATTGTCCATGTTCCCATGCTCACCCATCCAAATCCGAAGAGAGTTCTGATAATAGGCGGGGGCGACGGAGGCGCGGCGAGGGAGGCTTTGAAGCACGATCCAAATGAAATTCATGTGGTGGAGATAGACGAGAAAGTTGTGGAGCTGAGCAAAAAGTACTTCCCGAACATCGCCAGGGCTTACGATGACAAAAGGGTCAAACTCCATGTGGAAGATGGAATCGAATTTGTGAAGAAAAATGCGGGATTTGATGTGATAATAGTCGACTCCACCGACCCCGTGGGCCCAGCAACCGGGCTATTTGAAGAGGAATTCTACAAAAGCATAAAAAATGCGCTGAGTCCAAACGGGGTTGTGGCGCAGCAGTGCGGAACGCCGTTTTACCACCCTGAAGAGACATGCAAAGCCTATGCTCTTCTCTCGAAATTGTTCAAAAATGTGAAAATATACTTGGCGTACATTCCCACATATCCATCGGGTATGTGGTCATTTGTAATCGCAAGCGACATGGAAATAAAAGAGAGGAGAAAAAAGAGCTTCGAGACGAAATACTACAACTCGGAGATATACGAATCATCCATGGTCCTTCCAAACTTTGTAAAGGAACACTGCGAAAATTACCGAGAATAAAATTATACGAATGTCCAGATTCGAGGCGTTATTCGAGGCGTTATTCTCAACATGGACGATGGCAGTTACCTCATCAACGCTCCCATCCTTTCCCACGATTACCCCCTTTATTATGTGCGTTCCTCCGGCAACATTAACCTTCACATATCCCCTCGTTCCCTCATAAACCAACTTTCCGTCCAGATAAATCATGTATTCCCGTATATCCCCCGTGCTGTTTCTCATATCGATTTCCAGTCCATCTCCAATATTAATGTTCATCAGCGTCAGCAACTTAGGTTTCGGGTCCCAGTCCCTCTCGAATACCTTTCTGAAATAATCCACCGCCTTTTTGGAATGGATAACCACGGATAATTCCCTATTTTTAGTCATGGACGAATAGCAGAAGTTCATGCTTCCCACTAACACCGCCGAGTCCCCAATAATCAATTTTCCGTGGAGGATATTCACCATTTCTCTATCCCCTTGGAATTCTTTCATTCCGTAGCCTTCCACGGGGTACTGCACTAAAATTCTGCCGGATTTAGGATACACTTCATTCAGAGCGTAATCTTTGATGTAAAGGGCTTCCACGTCCATTCTACTTTGAGATTCAACAAAGGAATTAAATTCCTGCAGGGAATAGTCCGGTGCTAAAATCAGAGAGATATTGGAAGAGAAATTTACGGGCTCGAATTCTCTGCTCCGCATTTCTATTTTCATACTTATCTCGTAACTCACCTTGAACCATCCGGTATATTTCTCTATGTCCTGCACATTCTTCGTGTCGTCGCGAAATACTTTAAGGGCATATTCCGCCACTTCCCTGTTTCTTATTATCACCCCAAATCCGCGGTTTCCGCAGGGGGAGATAGACGATTCGTCAGGATTCTCGGTGGATATGAGAAGGGAAGAGAAATCCCGAACTATGAATTTCGAATGCACGAAGGAATATCGGTTGTACTCCCCATCTCCGTTGACCATGAAGTAAATTTCCGCTCCCGCGTTGTAAAGTTTCTCCACAACTTCTTTTTCTTTCTCGATTATTCCCCCAACTGGGCTTCCTTCTAAGAGGATTCTTACCTTAACGCCGTTTCCCAATCTCTCTTCGATGGTATTCGCGAACTCCATGCTCGTTAACGTGTAAAACTCCATATCCAGCTCTGATTTTGAATTCTTTACGAATCTAAACAACTCCCCGTAATCATCAGGGTAGGTGAAAAGCTCAACCTCGCTATTCTCTTGAATTTCTCCAAAATCGCTCTGACCAATACGATGATAATTGCTCCAGTCCGCCGAGGAATTCGTGTCTTTGAGATTAATTCTCCTGAGCACATGGCCTTGAGAAATGTTAACAGGTTTTCCATGCCAACCAATGCCTGAGTAATGCGAGTTTCCGTAAACAACAATATCCACCACTTGGTTTCCTTTCACTATAGCAACTTCATCTCCCTTGTTGGCGAGGGAAAATGTACCGTTGTACTTCAAATCCCCATAGCTCCAAGTCGGGTAGGTATGGAAAAATCTGAAAAACGAGCTTTTGTTTTGCGCCACATATATCTTTTGCTTCCCCTTTAAAATTCCGTGGAGTTTGAGATACCCCTCAAAGTCGGTGAGAAAATAACCGCTCAAATTCACCGCATGGTCCGAAGGGTTGACTATGCACACGTAATCCATATTCTCTCCCGAATAGGAATAAGGAGAAATTTCGTAGAGCAAAAGGTGAACTCTCGCTGTAGGATTAGCGCTGGCATGTGGAATCGAAAGAAAAACGATTAAAAAAATCACCGGAAGAATTAGTGCTTTACCTTCCATTCTCGCTTCTTCTCTTCCAGCCTCTCCTCGTACACGGGCCCCAGCTTGTACGCAATTTCCTCTAAATCTCTGAGATTCTGGACAAACTTCTTTTTGCTGTCTGAATTAATGTACTCCTCGAACTCCCTCTTTTTTCGGATTGTGTCGAAGGAGTACCATCCACCTACGAATAGAAGTATTAAACCCAATGTTAAGAACCACCAGTTCCACGCCCCCGCCCATGCGGTGAGGTACTCGAATGTGTCGTTTTTCTCTATGAATTCCGAGCGCTGGAGCACCCAGTAGCCACCGGTTATGGTCCAATATAACCCCGCGCCGAATAAAATAATGCTTATTGGAAGTATAAACGGCCTGATTTTTCTCCACGACATACTGGGGTATTTGCTTGTTTCATATATTATTTTCGTTTAAAAACAAAAACTTTAAAACGGGCAATCTGATTATCTCGCATGCCGGAACTGGAAAAAAAGTACGAGGTCATGGATCACACCGCGGACATCGGCATAATCGCCTACGGTAAGAGAGTGGAGGAGATTTTTGAAAATACCGCCTACGGAATGTTCGACACCATGGTGGATTTAAAAGATGTTTATCCCATCGGGAAATATAGGGTTAAGGTGGAATCGCCCACCCTCGACGACTTGCTCGTTGATTATCTCTCCGAATTGCTGTACGTGTACAGCGTGGAGTTTTTCGTCATGTGTGATTTCAACGTTATAATTCACGAGAAAGATGATGGATACGTACTTTCAGGCGTGGCACTGGGTGAGCCCCTTAACAAAGAAAAGCATAAAATAAAGGTGGAGATAAAGGCAGTCACATATCATGAGCTGGAAATAAATTTAAAAAAAGGGTACGCGAAGGTTCTCTTCGACATCTAACTATTCAAAAATTGGCCCCAGGATATTCAACTGTCCATTTTTGAATTCAAAGGCGAACTTCTCCATGCTGTGCTCCGAGGTGCGCATCTTCTCAACCTGTAAATAGCGCACGAGCCTCCCGCGGGAGCGATCCACGCCAAGGTGTATTATTCCGTCAACCAGAAATCCCTCGTTGCCTATGTACGATACTCCTCCACCCAATTGTTCTTCCATTATGATAAAAGAATAGAGATTGTAACCGCGGAGCATTCGCATAAAGTAGAACATCTTTTCCCGTAGGTTAGTGGTATCGGGCATCAGAGAGTAAAGCGCACCCAGAGAGTCGAGTGTGAAGAACGAGAACTTGTCCTTCATCTCTTCGGTGAAGTGCATAAGCATCTTCTCAATTAGCGAGAGATAATCAACCATCTCCTGCTCCTCCAAAAGAAGATCCATCTCTCTAAGGTCGCTTATGTCCGAGACCTGCATGTTCCTCGTGAGCTTGATACCCAGGCTCTCCATGTTTGCGAGGTGACTATCCACAGATTCCTCCAAAGTGGTATAAAGGCCGAATTCTCCGGCTTTGCTGAGATAATTCGTCATGACTGTGTAAGCGAAGGTTGTTTTCATGGAGCCGGGTGGGCCAACGATCAAGATAACTTTTGGTTTGTCCACGTCCTTCATAAATATTTTCTCGAGTCCGGGCACAGCGTGAAAGAGCATAAAACAATATAGAAATCCATGATTTAATACTTTTCCCCTGCTTACTGGGGATGTGCATGGCTCTCAAAGAAAGGATAACTTACGCTTAAATATGCCATGCACATGCTGCCTCATGGAACTCAAATCGAGAGACGGCCTGGCGAGAATTTGCAAGTTCAAAGGCGTGGAGACCCCTGCGCTCATGCCCGTGGTTAATCCGAACCTTATTGTTATTTCCCCTGCAGAGATGAGGGAAAGATTCGGAGTTCAGGCAATTATAACCAATTCCTACATCATCTGGAAAAATAGGAAACTAAGGGAAAAGGCTCTAAAAGAAGGATTGCACTCAATGCTCGATTTCCCCGGGTTGATAATGACGGACAGCGGCACGTTCCAGCAGCATGTTTACGGAGATGTGGAAGTTAATTATCTGGAAATTGTGAAATTCCAGAGGGATATCGGTTCGGACATAGGCACCATTTTGGACATATTCACCGAGCCGCATCACACTCACGATGAGGTAAAAAAGGCCATCGATGAAACGGCAAAGCGAGGAAAAGAATCTCTTGAAATCAAAGGAGATATGCTATTGGCGGGCGTGATTCAGGGCTCCATTTATCCGGATTTGAGAGAGTACTCAGCCAAGGTGATGAATCAACTTGGATTTGATTATTTCCCGATTGGGGGAGTTGTGCCCCTGATGGAATCTTACAGGTACGGCGATGTGGTTCGCTCCGTAATCCATTCAAAGATGATTCTGGACCCTTCCAAGCCAGTGCATCTGTTCGGAGCCGGGCACCCCATGTTCTTTCCCTTTGCCGTTCTTCTCGGGATAGATTTCTTCGATTCCGCCGCTTACATCAAATACGCCAGAGACGATCGCATTCTTTTTCCCGATGGAACCCGGCACCTTAAAGATGTGAAGTATCCTCCTTTCTTTTCGCCGATCTTCGACAGATATGAGATAAACGAGATAAAAGAAATGAAAAAGGAAGAGCGCACAAGGGTTCTGGCAGAGCACAATCTCTACATGAGCTTGGAAGAAATAAAGAGAATA
The DNA here is from genome assembly GCA_015523125.1 of DHVE2 group archaeon. Lineage (GTDB taxonomy): Archaea > Thermoplasmatota > Thermoplasmata > Thermoplasmatales > Aciduliprofundaceae > JAADDK01. Next base: position 87,825 of record WAKX01000032.1, read on the forward strand.
AAGGAGGCAATCCACGAGGGGCGCATGTGGGAATACGCGGAAATCAGGGCAAGGGAGCATCCCAGACTGTTAGAGGCATATAGGGAAATTTTGAAGTATGGAAAATGGCTGGAAGAATACGAGAACATAAGCAAGAAATCGGCATTTTTCTACACAGGCGAAGAGAGCTTGAAGAGACCAATCGTGCTGAGATTGAAATCCAGAGCGAGAAAGTTATCGCTGCATCGTTCGGTAATTCGGTTGAAGAGGCCGTGGAGCAGGGAGAGAGAAATGATACCCGATGCAGAAGTGGACACTCCCTTCGGAAAAATACCTGTGGAATTAGAGGATATATATCCAGTGGCACAGTCGGAATTTCCCTTTGAGGAAGAGGATGAAATCCCGGAGAATGTGGAGTACGTGAAAAAAGAAGAATACGAAATCCGAAAAATCAAAATGATAGCGGACTACCAATTCGGCAGGGGCGCCGGAATTGCGCTGTTCTCCGGAGAAGTACAATTAATAAAATCAAAAAACACTGGGAAGATAAGGAATGTAATTGTGGATGGAAAGCACGTGGCCTCCATGCGCGCCGAGGACGGTTTCTTCTCGCTTAGAATCGAAGGGGCCAAAAGATTGCATTCACACATCCCGTATCCAAGATTAAGGGTAGTTGTTACCGACGACTCCGCTGAATTCAATAAGGTAGGAAAGAATGTGTTTGCGAAGTTCGTGATCGACACAGACCCGGAGATAAGACCCGGTGACGAGGTGCTGATCGTTAATAAAAACGACGAGCTTCTGGCCGTGGGCAAAACCCTAATGAATCGATTTGAAATGCTGCACTTCTCCGAGGGAATGTGCGTAAAAGTCAGGGAAGGTGTGGAAAAAAATTAAAAATTCAATTTTCTTTTCAAATTTTCAATCATGTCCTTTACCATGGCGGGCATATCATAATCCGGTTTCCAGCCCCATTCTTTACGCGCTGCGGAATCGTCTATGGTACGGGGCCACGAATCCGCTATTTTTTGGCGGTAATCAGGCTTGTATTCCACCTCGAAATCCACGTATTTCCTTATCTCTTCCACCAGCTCCTTGGGAGAGAAACTCATGGCGGCGATGTTGAAATCAGCCCTGTGTATGAGATTCTCGGCGGGAGCATCCGCTAACATGGTTATGGCCTTAATTGCGTCTGGCATGTACATCATTGGCAAAGTGGCATCTTCCCTCAAAAAGCACGTGTATTTCTCCCCGCGAATCGCATAGTAGAATATCTCCACCGCATAATCCGTGGTACCTCCACCAGGAGGCGCCTTCCAACTTATTATTCCAGGGTAGCGAACTCCTCGAACGTCCAATCCGTATTTTTCCCAATAATATAATGCGAGAAGCTCTCCGGTTACCTTGCTCACCCCGTACATCGTTCTGGGTTTGAGAATTGTATCGTTTGGAGTGTTGTCCTTGGGCGTCTCGGGGCCGAAAGCTGCGATTGAACTGGGAACCATTATTCTCTCCACGCCCTTCTTGCGACCTGCCTCTAATATATTGAACATCCCCACGATATTCACATGGAACGCCAGCTGGGGGTTCTGCTCGCCCTTAGCGGAAAGAATTGCGGCGAGGTGATAAATGGTATCGATATCTTCCTCCTTCAAAATTTTCAATATGTCCTCTTCTTTTCTCACGTCCAATTTAACGAACGGTCCAACATCATCAGTTGGTTCTCTTATATCTGCGACAATCACATTTTCTTTTCCGTACTTATCTCTTAGGAATGGAACGAGCTCAGAGCCAATCTGTCCGAGGCCACCGGTCACAAGAATTCTTCTCATAGTATTCACCGGAGGAGCATGTACTTTAGAGTTTTAAATTTTCTCATTGCAAAAAGATTTTTAATTTTCCTTCTTTTTCAGAACTATGGAAATCAAAGAGGCACAAAAATTCATAGATGAGGTTTACGGAGAAATGGACAGAAAAAGAGGAATCCACGGGGATCTGGTGTGGTTAGGCGAGGAAGTGGGGGAGCTTTTCAAAGCTGTCCGAGAGAACAAGGGAATAGAAGAAGAGATCGCTGATGTGTTCGCATGGCTTCTCTCAGTTGCTAATGTTTTAGGAATAGATGTGGAAGATGCATTCAAAGAGAAATACATCAGGAAAGGTCCTCCAATGTAACATTTCTCATATCGATCACATCGTCCACGAAGGTCGTCGCTTGGCTGAACTCAACGTCCTGCAATTCTTTGTCGAGAACGAATATTATTCCTACGAGCCCGTAGAGCCTTATTTCGTTGGTAATCATCCTCAAAAAGCGTATGAACGATTGGTACGAGTTGTACGCCAATAGCGTACTTATTGATTCGATATACACAAAATTCTGCTCCCCGGATAGAACTTTAAGGGCATGCTTCAACGTTCCCTCCAATAGCACTAAGTTTGGAGAATCCAAGTAAATAACTTTGCCGGTGGTTTCCACGGGCTTTATGGAGGATGTGATGCAATCGATGAAAAAAATCTTCGATGGATCAGCGCCTCTCTTTTTTATTTCTCTTTCTACTGTTATATGTGGAATGTTGAGGGCAAGGTACAATCCCTCTGTTTTCGGTATTTTTAGCAGCTTGCTCACCAGATAATATCCCAACTTTGCCCTCACGTGGGGCTGGGTGAGGAGCATAACAACCTTTGAGTCGTCGATTATGTCCCCAATTATTTTGTCCACGTCCGTCATAGGCTAATTCCCTCTTCGGTGATGTGGAAAGGCATCCAGTAAGTAGGATGGTTAACTCCGTACCTCTTCATTATCTTTAGTGCCCTCATGTACATGTTCTTCGATTCGATATAATCCATGAGTATCGTTGCTTCGGTGAAATTGCGCATTTCTCCGCCAGATGTTTCTTCACCGATGTCGATTTCTTCTATCAATATGGTTGAAATCTTCTGCATGGTGAAATATCTAATCCATCTAGCAGCTATGTAGCGAAACATCGATTTGTCCCCGATTATTTTTTCGATTGTGGTTAAGCTATCTATCACTCCTCTATGCACGGGTATATTAAGGTTCAGCTTTTCATCCACAATGTCCGGAAGAACTTTGTGAAACAACTTATACTGCTTCTCCACTGTGAAAGGGATAAGATCCCTTGGCTCTATGATCATATCGTACCATCTTATCTTGTCAGCCACATCTTTCAAAAATGGCATTTCCCCGTAGTAATATTTCACCCTTTCCACAGGAACGGTCGTTGAGATGTACACCACGTTTTGGCCTCTCCGCGCGCCCTCTGCGAGCCACTGCAACGAAAGCAATGTTTTCCCCACGCCAGTTGGACCAACTATCAACGATATGCCCGAGGCGGGAAAGCCACCGCCCAGCGCTTCATCCAATTTTTTAATTCCAGAAGGTTCGGCTTTTTGTGTCATAGTCAGAAGAGCGAGGGAGGGATATTAAAATGTTTTTTCGTGATTATCACAAATGAAAACAAAAGGTTTATACCTGTGACCTGCATATTTATTACAGTGATTGTCAAAAATCAAAAACTAAGGGAGTTGGAGAAATATTGCTTGGATGACCCAATAAACAATGCCTTCGCCCTGTGGGATTTGAGAGTGGACAAAGAGAACTCAGAATTTTACATCGATTGGAAAGATGTGATACGAGGATACATGCTCATCTACCATGGCAGCGATGTGCCCAGCATAATAATTCGGGGCGAAGAAGATTCCGTTAAAACCTTTTTGGATATGCTTTCGCTGGAGCGCGCGGTTATACATTTCCCATATAAACATTGCGACCTGTGGAAAAACAGAAACGAAAAATATAAGATAGATGTGATGGCCGCAATTCCCAAGTACTATTTCTTCGATGATGAGGTAAAACTGATAAGAAATTCTCATTCCCTCAGTTCCCTTTTCACCAATCCGGATTACCTCGTAAATAAAGCTCTAACCTTCGGGATATACAAAGAGAATAAAGTTATAAGTGTTGCATCCGCGCTTGTGCATCTTCCGGAGGTGTGGGTCCTAGGCGCAGTGCTAACGAAGAAGGAACACAGAAATACCGGCCTCGCCACCCGCGTTGTAGGCCATTTAATGAGTTACGCTTACGGAAAAACTGATCTTGTGGTTCTGTGGGTGAGAAGCGATAACGAGAGCGCGATTCACATTTACAAAAAATTCGGATTTGAAAAAGTGGAAGAGGATTGCTGGATAAACGTGGGTGTCAGTATCCTCCCTTAAAAATACGAATTCCCAGGATTGTCCATCTTCGCCGTTTCCTTGTATATTTTGTCGATTATTGACGATACCTCGTTTTTGGGCATTCCCAATTTCTTTGCTAGATAATTCTCTATCTCCTCTTTTTTCATCCCGCTCTTTCTCTTCTCGTCCACAAATGACACTATATTTTCCATGGTCAACTGAATAAGATCCTGCTCGAGCCCCAAAGATGATGCTACTTTGTAAAGTCCGTTGACCACTATCTCCATGTAATTGTTCAACACATCGTGATCCACGATTTTTGTTTCGATTTCTCCAACCAGAATAACATAGAGGTCATCTCCTATTAACCCCACCTTTATGTACGGGAGCTCGGTATTGATTTTTAGAAGATTCCTGTATATCTCCATTCTTTGCTTGGGGTCCATGCTGTCGGTGGCATAATCGATTTCCAGCATAACCGTTGTGTTGTAATCATCGATTCTAAAAACTATGGGCATCGGAAAACGAAGATGCTTTGCCACCAGAATTATCGCATCATTTTCCTTATCTTCCTCCCTTTGAACATTCCACGGCAAATCAATAATATTCTTCGCATCATCCGTACCCTCCTTAAGCCACTTCTCAATGAGATCCGCCTTCTTCGATTTCATAAGACAGTTATCGGAAAAGCACTACTTAAAACTTACTAAAATAAAAATAGGAAAAGGGAAAGGATGGGGTTAAGCGAAAACTTCCACTTTAGGCGTTTCGATTCCCACCAAGTCATCGGATAATTCATACATCATGCTGAGAATTTCAGCCACTACTTCAGCTCTCTTGTCCTCCAACTCCCACATCGCAGCTTCAAGATCCGCAATGCTATGAGTCCTCATCCACTCCTTAACCTTTTTGGGCATTCTCGGCATACGGGGAAACTTATCAGCCATATTTTACACCTCCTGTCATCTTATTGTCAGACAACTATACGACAACAAGGTATATAAAGGTTTCGCGTAAAATTACCAATTGAATGGATAATCTGAAAAACGGGGAATTTAGAAAAAATAGCATGCCTCAAGATCTAGATAATTTCAGTTTCTTCTGCAATCATACATGATGCGCTTAACCTCGTCCCAAATATCTTTAGAGCCGTAAAACAAATGAGATTTAGCCTTAGAATCCGAGGAGCCAAAATTCTTTATGAATTTCTCCCTCTTCACCATTTCTATTGCAACCTGCTCTTCACAATGCTTGGGAAGCTCAATAGAGAAATGCCCGACTAAATAGGCGTGCTGCAAAAAATAGTCAATGTGCCATCTCAAATTTTTCTCTTTGGAGTAATGCCTCTCTATTCTCTTTCTCATATTTTTCTGAGCCGAGCCGATGTACACGTAATAACCCTTGGGAAAATGAACCACGCCTAAAGAACCAACCTTCAAATCTATGTCCTTAGGATTTTCGATGAAAAGCGCGTAGATTCCAGAATCGTGTGATTTTGAAAACATAAAAAGAAAAAATTATTTGAGCATGGGCATCCAGATGCCCTTCTCCTTCGCTGTTCTTATTGCAATCTCGTAGCCCGCGTCCGCATGCCTTACGACTCCGCTGCCCGGGTCGTTGTGCAATACTCTAGATAATTTCTGCTCCGCTAACTTCGTGCCATCCGCAACGATAACCATGCCAGCGTGGAGGGAATAGCCAATTCCAACGCCTCCGCCATGGTGGAAGGAAACCCAAGTGGCTCCGGATGCAACGTTGAGCATGGCGTTCAAGATGGGCCAATCCGCTATGGCTTCGCTTCCGTCCTTCATCTTCTCCGTCTCTCTATAAGGCGAGGCGACGCTTCCGGTGTCGTGATGATCTCTCCCTATGGCTATGGGCGCATCCACCACGCCCTCGCGAACTAATTCATTGAACGCGAGCCCAGCTTTTTCCCTCTCGCCGAAATTGAGCCATAGAATTCTCGCCGGCAATCCTTGCCACTTCACATGCTCTTCCGCCTTGTCTAGCCATTGAATAACATGCTTGTTGTCTGGGAACAATTTTCTTATCACGTTGTCCGTTTCGAATATATCATCGGGATTGCCGCTAAGCGCTACCCAGCGGAATGGCCCCGAACCTTCTGAGAAAAGAGGGCGTATGTACTCGGGAACATAGCCGGGAATCTTGAACGCATCTTCCACACCTGCCTCTTTTGCCTGCGCTCTTATGTTATTTCCGTAATCGAACACCTTCGCTCCGTGCTCTTTGAACCAGATCATTGCGGGCACATGCTTTCTCAAAGATTTTCGAACTTCTTCCAGATATTTGTCCGGATCATTCTCCCTTAATTCTGCGGCTTCTTCGAATGTGTAGCCTGCGGGGATGTATCCGTTCAGCGGGTCATGGGCGGCGGTTTGGTCAGATACGACATCTGGCACTATTCCACGGCGCACTAGCTCCGGATAAATCTCCGCTGCATTGCCCAAAAGCCCGATGCTTAGTGGTTTTCCTTCCTTAAGGGCTTCGTCCTTCATCTTAAGCGCCTCATCCAGATCGTCGGTCCATGTATCTAAATATCCGCCCTTCAACCTGCGGTCTATTGCCCACTTATTCACCTCTACGATTATTCCCACGCCGTTGTTCATGGTAATCGCTAATGGTTGAGCTCCACCCATTTCTCCAAGACCTGAGGAAAGAACCCATTTACCCGTCAAATCATGCTGTCCGAATTCTTTGCGCGCGACGGCGTAAAGAGTTTCGTACGTGCCTTGAAGAATGCCCTGTGTACCTATGTAAATCCACGAGCCCGCGGTCATCTGCCCGTACATTATTAATCCTCTCTCTTCCAGCTCGCGGAAATACTCCCAGTTGGCCCATTTTGGAACGAGATTTGAATTTGCAATTAGAACGCGGGGAGCCCACTCGTGCGTTTTGAAAACCGCAACGGGCTTTCCGCTCTGAACCAAAAGAGTTTCATCGGTTTCCATCTCTTTAAGAGTTTTCACAATTGCATCGAACGCCTCCCAGTTTCTCGCCGCTCGGCCGGTGCCTCCGTAAACAATGAGATGCGCGGGGTCCTTGGCAACCTCGGGATCCAGATTATTCATAAGCAATCTCAGGGGCGCTTCGGTCTGCCATGACTTTGCATTCAATTTTGTGCCTCTAGGGGCTCTAATCTCCCTCATGGTTGGAAGCATGGAGAGATGGATTAAAAATTTTGCGTCATCCCTGTGAGTTCAAATTCGGTTCAAATTTACATTAAAAAATAAATAGCATCGGAGCATACTCTTAGGGTGATGAGAATAATAGTTATAGCGTGTGAAAATGGAGGGTTGAGCGGTGAGTGAAAGATTACCAAACCAGTTTTTTCTCGTTTACTTTTCCAAAATTTCAGTTGGTATTGGAATAGGCATATTTCTTATGTTTATTCTTCTTTCACTCTGGCATTCTTACAATTCCGCACTTATTGCATCTCTTCCATTTCTAATCATGTCAGCCGTGCCCTCTTTTCTATCGCCCCTCGTAGGAACACAGGTGGACAAATACTCTAAGCATAAAATTGGAGTGATGGCGATATTCTCATCCCTGATTTTCCTGATTCCCCTTTATTTCACCTCAGATATTTTATGGATTGTTTTCGTTTTCGTATCCCTGATCGTTTTTGAAAGTTACTTCAACATGACTTACACGATCTCAGTGCGCAATATCGTAGGCGATGAAAAATTGATGTACGCCGTTAATCTCTGGGTCACATCAATCGGAATTACATACTTTATCGCCTACATCATAGGGGCTTATTTTTATTCGTATCTTTCTTTCGGAGTTGCTTTGCTCATAGTTACTCTATCCTATTTCCTCGCGCTTATTCTGTGGCTCGTGGCAAAGGTTCCAGAAGTTAAGAGGGAAAATAAAAAAGTGAAGTATTCAGAAATTTTCAATGTTCTTAAAAGAAAACCGGCGCTTTTTCACCTGATTTTGCTCTATGACTTTGTATTTTTGTTTATAGTCATCACTAAAACCCCCGCCTACATACCTTATTGCTTTGACCTTCTGAAAATGAACTCGTTCATGTACGGAATATACAGTGGGCTGAGCGCTTTTCTTTTTGCAATTGTTCCTCTTTCGATTCATAAATTCATAAATCCAAAAAAGGCAAAAAAGTACGCTCTCGAATCCGTGTTCTTTGAAGGTTTATTGACAATTTTTATTGCCCTTACTCCGATTTTGATTTCCGCCCATTTTTATCAAATCACCGTATTCATCGCTCTGATTATTCTCTCCACTTTTCCGGCAACCCTTGAAATGGACGGGTTCATGACAATATTTCAAAAAGCAGTGCCCATTGACATACTTGGAAGATTCTCTTCCGTTCGCTCTATTTTCAGGGGCATTATAAACGTCACGGCAATCCTCATAGCCGGATACTTGACGGATATATTGGGAGCCGTGGTGATTATTTTTGCTTCTGGTGTGCTGCTGTTGATATTGGTGCCGCCCACACACATTGTTTTAAGAAAAATTAAGTTTAATAGCTGCACTTCCGAGGATTGATATACTTCTTCGCCATGTCCCAATTATGAACGAATGGGTTTACGCAAACTTGACGGATATTGAAGGAAGAATACACACAATCGCCCTGCCGAAAAATTACGAATCATTCTTCAAAAACGGGATAGGGATAGACGGCTCATCCATCCCGGGATTCGCCAGCGTGAACAAATCGGATTTGGTGGCCAAGCCCGACATGGGCACCTTCGTGCAGATTCCATGGAGAGAGAAAGAGTACTTCGTGCTCCTGAGCACCTACTTCTCGGGAAGGAGGTTCGAAAAGGACCCGAAGAACATCGCAGCTAAAGCGGATGAAAAACTGAAGGAGATGGGATACACCGCAGTAATGCGCCCGGAGATGGAATACTTCGTTTTGAGCGAAAAGAAGGAGGGAAACACTCATTATTTCGAGCCCCCGTACTCCGATGACACCTTCGAATATCGCAAAGAAGTGAGTGAGAACCTGCAGGAGATGGGAATCCCACTAAGATATCACCACCACGAGAACGCTAGCGGGCAAATCGAAATAGAATTGCTCTGGATCGACACGGTGGAGAGAACTGCCGATTACGCCACATACACAAAATTGGTGGCTAGGTGGATTGCAAAAAATATGAACCTCGATGTTTCTTTCATTCCCAAAATAAGTCCAGAGTTAGCGGGCAACGGAATGCACGTTCATCTCTTCCTCAAGAAGAACGGAGAGAATGTGTTCAAAGGAGAAAACGAGATAAGCGAAGAAGCGAGGTATTTCATAGGCGGAGTGTTGGATCATATCAAGTACATGGCGGCGATAACCAATCCTACCATAACATCATACAAGCGCCTCTGCGGCGGGCTCGAGGCCCCGCGCTATCTCTCGTGGGGTTACAAGAACAGGAGCACGTTAATTCGGGTTCCTGCGAGGATGAAGGATATCGAGGTGAGAAACGCTGATCCTTCGGCGAATCCTTATCTTGCATTTTCCTTGATTGTTCTCGCAGGATTGGACGGGATAAAGAAGAAAACCGAGCCGTCCGAGCCCGTTGATTACGATTTGTATTCTCTTGGCGAGGAAAAGCTGAGGGAGTATCCTTCGCTTCCCTCCTCTTTGGAAGAGGCAATCGAGCTCATGGACAGCGATTCCCTTGTTAAAGAGGCTTTGGGCTCTGAATTGTACGATACGTTCGTGGAAATGAAGAAGAAGGAGATAGAAGAGTACAAAAGGGCGATAACGGACTGGGAAATAAAGAGATACAAAGGATTGTGATAACATGAAGGTACTGATACTTAGTGACATTCACGGAAATTCCGTGGCCCTGAAAGAAATAATAGAAAACGAGAGCTACGATGCCGTGTGGTTCTTGGGGGATCTGACGGATTACGGACCGAATCCGGATGAAGTTTTAGAAATTCTCAAAGATTTGAATCCAGAAGTGTGGGTCTCGGGAAACCATGATTATGCGAATGCTTTCAACGTGGATTGTCACTGTGGAGAAAAAACACACGAGCTGAGCGTCTACACCAGAGAAAACATAACGAAAAAATTGCTTAGCGAGGAGGACATCAAATTCCTCCAGAATTTGCCAATTCGTCAGGAGAAGGAAATTGGCGGGAAGGATTTTTACTTTGTTCACGCGTGCCCGAAGGATCCGCTATACGGGTACATGTTCGACTTCGATCCAGAATGCATGGTGAACGAAATAGGAAGAAAAATAGAAAAGGATGTGATTGTTTACGGGCACACGCATTTTCCCAGAAATGGAATATATGGGCAAATAGCATATTTCAACCCGGGATCAGTGGGCCAGCCAAGGGACGGAGTTCCTCAAGCTTCTTACGGGATATTCTTCTCAGATGAAGAGAATTTTGAATTGCGGAGGAAAAAATACGATGTTGATGAAGTTGTGAAAAGGATAAAACACCTCGACCTTGAGAAAAAATACGAAGATATGCTCGTGAAAATCCTAATTCAAGGCAGTGTCTGAAGAAAAGGTTTAATAATATCTTTATGTTATAGTTTGTATGCAATCCGCATACAAGAACAAAAAAAGCTCTTTTGCCATGAGCATAGTGTTGGGAATTGCATTTTTGGCGTTCAGCAGAAGCATAGGCTGGGCATTGAACAAAGGATTTACGTTCTCCATGCTGAGCGAATACACCGGTTCTTCGATAATAAAAGGAACTATTCTGGCAATTGAAGGATTGATGGGATTAATAGTTCCTCCCCTGATTGGCTGGTACAGTGACAGAATTTTCACAAAGCACGGAAGGAGAAAGCCTTTCATTCTTGTGGGCGGTATTTTGGCAGGTTTATCTCTATTCCTCGCGTATCTTACTTACGCTAACGGCTGGTTATTTGAGATGTTCATTTCCTTTATCACCTTTTTCTATTTTGCAATGCACCTTTACACCGCACCTTTCCGCGCTCTGATGCCGGACTTGATAAAAAGTGGAGAGAGGGGAAAAGCAAGTGGAATCATAACCCTGTTTGAAGTGATCGGAAGCTTGACAGGATTCATTGTTGGTGCAATCCTCTGGGACATAAATCCCCTTTACACGTTCTTGATGGGCTTCATTCTGATACCTCTCGGTGCAATACTCACATACACCACAATAGATGAAAAGGAGCTTGAAGAAGAGCGCCTCAGCAAAGTTTTAGATGAGGGAATCATAGACTATGCAAAGCGGATGTTCCACGAATTGGATACGATTAAATTCTACGCAGCCCAGACTCTCTGGTGGATGGCCTTCGAGTTCGTGGCGATATTCTTCGTGGGTATAGCGGCTCAAATTCTACTTGGTGCACCGACGGAAGAGAACATAAAGAAAATCACATCCACTGCCGTGATTCTCATGGGCATATTCAACATAGCCGCAGTGTTCACCGCAATTCCCGGGGGATACATATACGACAAGCTGGGCAGGAGAAAAAGCATAGTTTTGGGAAATATAATCTTTGGAACATCAATTTTAGCGGGAATGTTCGCCTCTACCTACACCCATGTTCTCATAATAATGATAGTTGCCGGACTGGGTTGGGGAATAATTCTCTCATCCTCGTATCCCGTGATTGGCGATTTGCTCACAAGATACAGGAGAGAGGAGTTTAACGGAAGGTACTACGGATTGTTCGAAGCTTCCAGAAGCATACCAATCCTGTTCGGCGGAATAATCGGTGGCGCCATAGTACTTCTGGCCGGAAACGATTACACTTCACTCTTCCCTACTTCTGCGATTTCAGTATTTTTAGCGATACCCCTCGTCCTCACTATGAAGAAGTTAGAGGGGGGTAAGTGATGGTCTGGGAGATAATAATTGGAGTCGCAGTCTCCATAGCCATTATTTTTTTTGTATTTGTGGCATACATCGCCTATCGCATGGCAAAGCCCCCGAGGGAAGTGGGCAAATGGACCCCTAAAGATTACGGAATGGAGTACGAAGATTTCGTAGTGGAAAACGAGGAAGGATTGAAGCTCAAGGGTTGGTACGTGAACAGGAACAGCGAAAAAACTATTTTTCTCCTACATGGATACACGGTGAGCCGATGGACATTCTACATCGAAAAGATAGTGAAATTTCTATCGGAGAAGGATTATAACATAGTCGTATTCGATTTCAGGGCCCACGGCGAGAGCGAAGGAAAATACACCACTGTAGGAGATAGAGAAATAAACGATTTGAAAGCAGTGGTTGAAAAATTCGCCACCAAAAAGAATTGCGTAGTGGGCTATTCCATGGGGGGAATAACTGCGATTAGGTCATTAACCCTACCTGAAATCTCATGCGCCATCGCGGATAGCCCTCCGATTTATATGGACAGAACTGGTAAAAGGGGCTTAAAGTATTTTGCCAACCTTCCAGAGTGGCTCTACTGGTTCGCCAAGCCCTTTTTCTCCATGCTCACGAAAAGCAGGGGGATAGATGTTATGAATTACGCAGACATAATCAAAAAACCGCTTCTCATAATTGCGGGAAAAAATGACCCGCTGGTAAGGGTGGAAGAGGCGCAAGAGTTCTACGAGAAGAACAAAAAAATAAACGAAAACGTGGAGCTCTGGGTCACCGAAGGTGCGCATGTGAGAACGGTTAAAGTGGATGAAGAAGGGTACAAAAACAGGGTGCTCGAGTTCATAGAGAAATATACTGGGTGAGAAGATGATTACGAAAATAAAAAACGTCCACGTGTTCCGCATCCCAGCGAATGAAGACATAATGGAATACCTGAAAAACTACGTGGAAGAAAATAGGATAAATTGCGGAGCCATAAACGTCATAGGAGCGTTGAAGAATGCGGAGATAGGGTATTACAGCACAGGGCAGAAGAGATACATAAAGGAATACGTGGATGAGCAGTGCGAGATTCTCTCGGGAATGGGAAACATATCGACAATAGGCGAGGAGCATTTCGTGCATTTCCACATAGTCCTCGGTAGAAGAGATTTCTGGGTGAAGGGCGGGCATCTTATAAGGGGAAAGGTGTTTGTGGGGGAGGTGATAATTTACGAGTTCGAGGGAGAATGTCCGAGGATAAAGAAGGAGTTAAGTTTATGGCCGGAAGATATGTAATTGGGGGAATGAGAATGAAGTGGGCAATCATTGCAATTCTCCTGTTAATTTTACTGGGAAGTGCCTCAGCTATTTCATCAGCAAATATTAACGCGGGAGAAAAAGCGCAGTATATCGAAGGGATAGACGTGTCGCACTGGCAAGGGGATATAGACTGGAATCAAGTTTACCAAGATGGCTACAGATTCGCATTCGTGAAGGCGACGGAAGGCACCAATTACGTGGATGATAAATTTGAGGATAACATGAACAACGGCTCATCCGCCGGATTGTACATGGGAGCGTACCACTTCGCGCATCCAGATTCCAATTCAGCCAACAGCGAGGCGGATTTCTTCATTAGCGTGATAACTCCATATTTGAAAAACGGGTACTTGGTTCCAGTACTGGACCTCGAAGATGGCTCATCCCTCGGCAAATCCGCGCTATCCCAATGGGTAAACGATTTTATGAACAGAATATACGAGAAAACGGGATTGACGGGAATAGTTTACACGAACTCCAACTACGCCAACAACTATCTTGACTCCTCTGTGACTCAGTGGCCGTTGTGGATCGCGCACTACAGGGTATCCGAGCCAAACACGGGTGTGTGGAATTCGTGGTACTTCTGGCAGTACGATGATAAGGGCTCCGTCTCGGGCATATCAGGAGACGTGGACCTCGACCATTACAACGGAAATGTGCAATCCCTCTACGATAATTTTGTAATCCACGAGAACAAGCCAATTAATCTCACATACTACGACAGAAAAGCGGCTGTTGGCTACGCATCTAGATGGTGGAATTCCAGAAATCCGCATTACAACGATTATAGCTCATCGGGCGGAGATTGCGCAGATTTCGTGTCTCAAGCGCTCATCGCCGGCGGGCTATCACTGTGGAGAGGATATGACGGAGACGGGGGAGGCGTGTATTCCGATAGCAACGGAACCATACCTTACTGCGATTACCTGCACGATAACCTCGTAAAATATCAAGATACAAAATTCGCGTATGTAACATCCTCCAATTTCACGGTTCCAGATTGGTTGGAAGTGGGAGACGTTATTATATTCGGCGACGCTTCGGGAGACCACTGGAAACATGCAACCATAGTTGTATATAGAAATGGAAATGAAGTGGGGGTGGCGGCGCACACGGCGGATGTGTGGAACAAGAGCATATCCGATTTCTTCCCTTCGGAGTTTGACAGGATAAATTACTACCACATCAACGACGGAAAGAAAAACATGACAACTATATTCTCCGTAACTGCCAACGCATTAAATGTGCGAGTGGGCCCCAGCACAGATTATCAAGTGATTGGCACCATCAGCAATGGGGAGAAATACGTGGCATTCGATTCTTACACCGATTCCCAGGGACACAAGTGGTGGAAATTCTTCTACGATGATCGCGTGGCATGGTGCGCCTCGTGGTACACAGAAGAAATCTCGGGAGAAATTGTGATGATTAACGTAACCTCATGGCTCAACGTGAGATCCGATCCGGGAACTTCTTACAAAATAGTGGGAAAGGCGTATCACGGCATGCTCTTCGCAAAAGTTGGAAGTGAGTACAACTCCTCGGAAGGAAGAACATGGTACGAGATTTACTACTCCTCCAGTGTGAATTGGATCGCCGGAGAATATACCTCTGATGTCCCTGAGTTCAATCTCTTTTTGTTTTCCATAATCATAGCGCTAGGGATAATAACAAAGTTGAGAAGGGAAAAATTGTCGTGACCCATATTTTTCTATTTTCTAACTTTGATTAAATACTCGGATAGATCCAATGGAACCTCCGTGTTAGGAAATATTTTTCGCGCATCGTCCAGTATGGGTTTAGGATTTCTGTACCTCGGACTAATATGCACAAGCATCAGTTTTTGCACGTTCGCGAGCTTTGCCATCTCGGCCGCCTGCCTTGCGCTCGAATGCCCGTACTTATTCGTTTTCTCTTCGAGATAAGAATCGGTAGTGGCCTCGTGAATCAAAACGTCCGCGTCCCGGGCAAATTCCACGAACTCCTCGAAGGGCGCGGTGTCTCCGCTGTAAACTATTTTCCTGCCCTTCCTTATTCCCCCCGCAACCTCGTCAATCGTTATATCTCTCCCATTATAATTGATCTTCCCTTCTTTCCTGAGAATTTCAAGAGTTTTGCTATCCAATCCCAGCGATTCCGCCTTTTCTCTGTCTATTCTCGGGATATCCTTCTCCTTGAAGCTGTATGCCAAGCTCGGAACCGGATGCCGAGTGCGAATCACCGAAATAATGTAATCTCCAAAATCCATCATATCCCCTGAGCTTAGTTCGTATATGCGCACAGGGAAAGAGAGGGAGTAGTACCCGATGGACAGATACTTAGTGACCATATTAATCGTACCCGGGGGCCCGAATATATCCAGCGGCTCTTTTCTCTCGTTCAGAACCATTGTCTGAATTAGACCAGCGAGCCCTAAAAAATGATCCCCGTGAAAATGGGTGATGAAGATCTTGCTTATCTTCATGAAACTTATGTGGGTGTGCATTATCTGCCGTTGTGTTCCCTCCCCGCAATCAAATAAGAGAACTTCGCTATCCACCTGCAACCCGATGGACATTACGTTCCTCTCAGGCGAGGGCCACGAGCCGCCGGTGCCGAAGAAAACGATTCTTATGGTGGAAGGCATGGGTTCCAAATCGCAATCAGGTATTAAACATTATTCCAAATTTTAGGGAAAAATTTATATGGGTTAAAACCATTAATTTATCTGAGGTGTTGCTATGGGTAAGATATTTTGTCCAAACTGTGGAAAGGAGGTGGAAGACACATGGAAGACCTGTCCTTATTGTGGATTTGATTTAACTTCCATTAAAAAAGAAAATGCAGTTGAAGAAAAAAATAAAGCACAGCAACCCCAACCGGCACCCCTATCAACTCCACAACCAGTACCCCAAACAAACAGTGAAAATGCTACATCATCACCAACTAAAAAGAACAAATGGGTTTCCATAGCTATTATTTTACTGATAATCATAATAGTTGTCCCATTGGTTGCATATTTTAGCACTGGCACCATTCAAGTAATATACCATTCTGTGCTGCACAACAATATAAAGATATACATTGATGGTAACTGTAAAGGAGAATTTCCATCGGATACATACATTACATTTCACTGGATTACTCCAGGAAGCCACACAGTAGAAGCAACAACCACCGGAGGGACATTCTTAGCTCAAGAAACAGTTACTGTAAACCCAGGCCAAACCACTACCGTGGAATTGTCTTACCTCAAATAACTCCTATTTTTTATTTGAAATTAAAAAACAAATGGTGAGATTTTACTCCTCGTTCATTGCGCTCAACACTGCATCAAGAAGATCTCGGGCATCTCTGACGTCCATTCCAACGGTGTTCGTCAAAAAGTCCATGAGCTCTTCTTCCGTTGCACCGTTCTCTATCCGGTATACAAGCATCATTATTATTCTGCTGAGAACCTTCTGTATGAATTCCTCCTCTATTCTGAGAGCTTTCACTCCTACCAGAACTCCGATGACGAGTGCGGTGAGCGCGTTGTTGAATTCCTCTTTTCCAAGCATAGATTTGTCCAAATCCACTCTCAATCGTATCTGCTTGTTCTCTCCGCCTATAGAGTATTTCATCATATGAACCTTGTCGTTTAACCACATCAACGTCTCATAGATTTGAAGTTTCTCTTCATCGCTCATGCCCTCCATCTCGATGGTCGTGGGCACAATCAAATGTACGAATCCCTTGGAGAACATAACCAAAAGTCGCATGGGCACAGATGGATACTCCGCATAATACACGCCCATCTCAATTTCGTCCACCTTCCAAGGCAGGTCAACTATGTCCGGAGAATCATCTTTTCCTTCAGTCAACCAGCTCAAAACCTTTGCTTCTATTGCTTCCATTTTAATTCACCTCAAATAGAGAGAAATCTCATGGGATATAAATTTAATTGGACACATCTGCGAAATAAAATAAAAGAAAACGTGAATTTACTTCTTAACGCGGTAAACCACATCTATTATTGTTCCGTCGCGCCAGAGAATTGCAGCGATTATGTCATCTGTGGTTTTCGGTTCCTGGGGCTTTCCGCATATCCTCTCCGCTTTTTTCTGAAGGTCTTGAATATCGTACACGGGTACCTTTGAGCCGCGCATGGCCTCGATTATATCGTCTCTCTTCGGGTTTATCGCAATGCCGTGTTCTGTCACGACCACATCGATAACTTCTCCCGGGGTGGTTACCGTCGTTACGCGTTCCTTTATCACGGGTACGCGGTAGCGGTAAAGTGGCACGGTCACAATGGTTAGCGCCGAGCCAGCAGCCACTTCTTGATGACCTCCAATTCCATGGAGAAGCAAACCATCGCTGTGGGTGTTCACGTTAACATTGAAATCGATATCCACCTCCGTCGCGCCAAGAACTCCCACATCCAGCATGTTTACGATTCCCCCAGAAGAATAAGGGTTGCCGTACATGGCAAGGGGAGTTTCGATGTGATTTGCATCCTCTTTCAAAGATTTCACCGCATCGAGGTCGAATGCTTGCCCATCAAACACCACGTCCACTAAGCCCTCATGGAGCATGTCCACCACGTACTTCGTAACTCCCCCGTTAATGAACGAAGCCCGAATTCCTCTCTTCTTCATCAAATCCCCCAAAAATTTTGTCACAGCGAGGGAAATCCCTCCAGCTCCCGCCTGAAAAGAGAAGCCGTCTTTGAGGGCAACTTTATCTATGACTTCGAGAGCATATCTCGCAATTTTCAATCTGGATGGAGAGGTGGTAATTCGAAGAGTGCCGGACATTATTCCATTAGGATCCCCTATCTTATTCACGGGAACAACGTAATCGATTTGGTGCTGGAATATGCTTATGGGATGCGCGGGATATGGAACAAGATGGTCAGTTATCGCAACCGTATGGTCCGCATGGTACGCGTCCACCATACCATATGCAAGGGGACCACAAGCGGAAGGACCGTCCACACCGTTTAGATTCCCGTAGGGATCAGCGGTGGGAGCTGCGATGAATGCCACGTCGATGTGCACTTCTCCGCTTTCCACGGCTCGAACTCTTCCGCTATGAGATCTGAGAACTGCGGTCTCGCGCATTGCCCCGTAGCTCGTGGCTTCGCCCAGCGGACCGTTCATGCTTCCCTCAATTCTCCTTATGGTTCCATCGCTGAGCATTGGTACGAGGGGCTCGTGAACAGGGAAAAGAGCCGTGGGGAAAACGCGGATATCCTTTATGCCCATCTTTCTTATTGTTTCCATCACCATATTCACCACGAAATCTCCATTGCGGAGATGGTGGTGGAAGCTCACGGTCATTCCATCCTCTAACCCAACTTTCTTTATCACTTCTTCAATTGAATTTACAACCTTGCTTCGCGATTCGGGAACCATGCGCAGCAGCGAGCCTGCACGCCTTCCTTCGGGTGGAGTTTTCATGTCCCCCGCGAATGGCTTGAATTTTTGCCCGTTAATCTCGCTCGGAACCTCGCGACCAACTGCATTGATTGGCATTTAGTCCACCTCCGCAAACGCTAATATTTTCCTCGCTCTCTCCAGCACGGGCTTATCTATCATTCTCCCGTTCAACGCTATCACTCCTTTTCCCTCCTTCATTGCCTTTTCGGCAGCCTCAACAATCTTTTTAGCCTCTTCTATATCCTTCTCCTCTGGTCTGAAAGCCCTGTGAACCACTTCTACCTGATTGGGGTGCAACACACCAACGCCGTCGAACCCCATGTATCTCGCTCTTCTAGCGTATTCGAAGAGGCCTTCCTCATCGCGTATATTGCTGTAAACCGTGTCCAGAGCCATCTTCCCCTGAGATTTCGCAGCGATAACAATTTCCGCTCGGACATGATCCAGAATGAGCGCTTTTTTCTTCGGGATACCCAACTCCGCAGTCAAATCTTCACCGCCCCATGCCATTGCAACCACGCGGGGATGCTTCGCTATTTCGCGGGCGTTGGTCAACCCCTTCAGAGTTTCTATAATGGGCACTATTTTTCTTTTTTCCACTCCGTGTTTCTCCTCGATTTCATCCATAATTCCGCTTATCTTCTCCACATCCTCGTAGCTCTCCACCTTGGGAACGTTAACCACGTCCACATACGGCAAAACTTCCTCTAAATCCGCTTTCCAGAATGGTGTGTCTGGAGAATTTATTCTCACCCACTTCTCACTGCGGCCGAAATCCACGTTCTGCAGAGCGTACTTAACCAGAATCCTCGCATCGAACTTCTGCTCCAGGGGCACGGAATCCTCTAAGTCGAGAATCAGGCAATCCGCGCCATACAACCCAACATTTTCCACGAGATGCGGATTGTTACCTGGTACATACAAACGAGTGCGGCGGAGTTTCATTGTTCCTCACCTCTGAACTTGCGAATGGCCGCTTCTATTCTCGCCCTTATCACCCAGTCCAGCGCACCCATATCTTCAACATATATTTTTCCCACGATGTCTGTGGTCATCTCTTCAACCGTTTTCCTTATTGCTTCTCCGTAGAGCCGTTCCAATTTGCTCTTTATTATTATCTCTCTCTCGCCGCTCTCTTCAATTGTCACCATCACATCTCCCTTTTCAAGAGTTCCAGCTTTGACCATGCGGGTAAATCCGAAAAGGATATAATAATGTTTTCAAAACACAAACACATTACCGCATATCTTGCATTTCCTCAATCTCTCGGCACATTTCTTGTGGTACGTTGCTCCGCATTCAGAGCATACAACCATCTCGTCACCTTTGAATATTTTACCACGACAAAGGGCACAGTGCTCCGTACCCGTGGCATAGGCAATGGTATATCCCTTTACATTCACCTCGAATACAAATGATTTGGTGATCATCTCTCCATCAACACCCTCGAAAAACACATCCACGTTTATGTTCTCATCAGGATTCTCTATTTTGCCAACAACGTCCAGCTTTATTTCCTTTCCCTCTTTCATGGATTCGATTTTCTCCTGAGATTTGAAAACTCCGTATATTTCGATGGATATGTTCTTAGCCTCGTAGGTTCCCGTGTTTTTCACAGAGAGAAGAATATGGCACGTTAAATCCTCATCCACATCCACATGAACCAGTTCCACGGTGATCTCAGGATTTAATCCCCCGAATAGATGCCCCAGAAAACTCACTATGGTTTCCCCTTCGTCAACTTTGGATGGGTACCACTCCTGAAACGGGATATTGTATTTTTTGAAAAGGGAATAATATTCGTTCAATTTCTTGTTTATTTCCAGCATTCTTGCTTCTTTTTCCCCGATCTCCCTCTTAAGCCTCTCCAAAAACAATTTGTATCTCGAAATGGAATCAACGGGATTGATGGATGCATCAACCAATATCTTTTCAACATCGTGCTCGTGATTTTCCATGTAATCGGGATATTTTTTCCTTAAATCTTCAATCTTCTTGCTTATGAACATGGAGAAATGGTTGAAAACCCGCTCAACCATTCCGAATAGCTCTTCGAAGTTCTCGCTCTTCTCTATTTTTCTCTTGGCTACGGGCACGGAGTAATCCTGCTGCTCCAAGAACTCTATCACCTTTATCGCCGAACTCTTCATCACTCCAATTACCCTCTCTTTGCTCTGCTCAAATTCGGCCAGAAAATCGTCCCTCTCTTTTCTGTACTCGCAGAATTTAAGCTGATGAATTAAGGAGTCCATCTGGGGAAGGGGAATCGCTGAAACCATGGAATACTTGCGGAGTGTAGAATACTCAGCCTCTATTTTCTCTATGATTATCTTTTTTATATCCAGGTAGAGCCGGGTAAAGTCCTTCAAACTTGCAATTCCGTTTTCAAATCTCGCGAGTTTGTTCTGAAAGTAAGCTGGAAGGAGATACTCCACGCATTTGATCTCTCCATACAATTTTTCAGCCTCTTCCTGTGCTTTAACCATGATTTTTTCCATTTTGCTTTTGCATGCGCGTACCTTATCAAGTGCCCCGTCTATGTTTCCCCCCTCATAGTACTCACTCGCGCTTTTCATACAATATTCCACATCCTCCACATCAACGAACTCCCTGGCTATCTTTAAATCTTCATTTATGGCGTCTATGGTTTCAGTGTACTCGCTGGTCTTGCGCTCTATCACTTCCACAAGGTCCTCAACCTCTTTTCTAAGAGGTGTAGTTTTTAGCAAAAACTCCAAGTTGAACTCCGGCTCTTTAGAAAGTAATTCTTCTACTTTTTCTTTGATGGGTCCTAAATATTTCTCGTACCTGTCGTACTTTTGTCGTATGATCTCCATGTTGTACGCGCACTCTTTCTGTATCTCGCGATCAATGGTTTTATCGATTATATCCATCTTCGCAGCCATGGCCTCTATTATCTTCATGTCCAGCTTTGAAATGTAAAAAGTGTCAAAATCGAAAAGAGAGCGGATGAATTCCCTTTCCTTAGAGATCAAGTTGTTCTCCACTATGTAAACCCTGTTCCCACTCTGCATGGCCAAATCCCTTATTCCTTTCAGCCAAACGTATATCTTCTCCAGCCCGTTCTCGTCAACCATCAAATCTATGCTATCTATAACCACATCTCCATCCTTTATATGCTTATGAATCGTATCGGTTATCTCGAAGTCTATTCTCTGAGGATGTATGTACTTATCCCCACCCAAGTCTGCGATTAAAACCACATCCCCCTCGAAATCTTCTACCAGTTCTTTTGAAAGGAGCAACGAGCCTTCATTCTTTCTCTCCCTGAGACCCACAACGGCCCACGAGCATATATTGAATGCGGAATGCAAGGTGAGAGTGGCATCAAATAAACCGCGAAGACGCGCCACCTCGCGCTCGCTGAGCACCCTGAAATTGCCGGTCACGATTATCTTCTTCTTTGCTTTATTTTTCAGATATTGTAAAAACTGGTAAACCTCGCTGAAGCTATTAACCAAGATCAAATAATTCAAATCCTCTAAAATCACGACATCCTCGGATTTTACAATGTATTCGGGAAGATCATATTCTCTCAGATTGGGGCTTACTGAATTTATGGCCGTGCTCTTTGTGATCCAGTAGTCGCCCTTGTTCTTGGTGGAAAAGAATTTGTGGGGTATATTCATCCTTTTGAAATACGTGGAAATTAGGCACGCGCTGTTCCCGCTCTCGTCGTTCACGAATATCATCTTTTTCGGAGGAATGTTAACCCTGTTTACACCTAAAAGCTCCGCGACCCTCCATGTTATGTCATCCACCTCAGACCCTATTTCACGGAGAGTTACCAGCTTTCGCATCACATCGTCTATCTTATTTCTGAGGCTTTCGATTTTTTCATTTCTGTTCTCCAATTCCCTGAGATCCTTCAGGGAGAGATAAGCATTCTTAAACTCACCCTTGTGAACAAACTCCTCTATCTTATCCGCTTCTCGTCCATATCCCGACGAACGCAAATCCGCTACCACATTGGAAAAAATTGTCGCCAAGGTTTCTCTGAGCTTCTTCTCAGTTCTATCCACAGGCAGGTCCCTTGCCCTCCTACCACCTTTCAGCTGAGCATACAAATTGCCTGCAATCTTCTCAAAAGTGTCCTTGTATCCCAAATACGAGTAAATTTTCTTATACGAATTGAGCCTCTTTAAAATCCTGTTTGTTTCCGCTCTATCCTTGCTATCCAATATTGAGAGCATGGGAATGGAGTATGAAAGGGAGTAAATGAGCTTGGGGGTTTTACTACGCATCAATATCGGAAATGAGCCATGTTTTATAAACCTTGCCAAGTATTAAAATAGGAAGGTGTTGCCGCATATTCTGCATTTGCCAATCCTTTTAGCGCACTGGAGATGATAAGTGGCACCGCATTCCGAGCATATAACCATCGGAGTGCCTTCAAATATCTTTCCGCGGCACAGCGTGCATTTCTCCGTCCCGTTGGACGTGTGCACGGTATAACCCTTCAAATTTGGCTCGAATTTAAAGGACTTTGTGGCTATCTTCCCACCAGGGCCCTCATAGACAACATCAACATTTATCGCACTGTTAGGATCTCTTACCTCCGAGAGAATATCAACCTTCTCCTCCTTGCCACCTTCTATTTCCTCGATTTTAAACTTGTAACTCAAGGCCCCATGTATCTCCACGGTGATGTTCTTTGCTGGATGAGGCCCAGGGTTCTTAAGGGAAATGTTCATTATTAAATTTCGGGTTTCATCTATATTCCAATCATTTAGTTCCACATACACATCCGGTGTAAGGGATTCAACCACGCTCTGAACCCTCTCCAAAACCCTCTTAGCAGAGCTCAGATTCTTTGGATATTCCCTCTCGTATTCTACACCATACTCATCGAGTAGGGAATAATATCCCTCCAGTTCACGAGTTACCTCCTTCATCATTAGCTCTTCTTTCTTAACCTTTTCATCCATATTTTCGAGCATTTCCTGCAGTTTATCCAAGTTGTTCAAAGGATCTCGTTTAAATTCTTCCAAATAATTGGCAAAATTCTCGTTTATGCAATGTGGGCACCTTTCGCGTATATTCGTAAAATAATTCTCCACATACCTCGTTAGATGATGCGACACTCTGTTGCGGATATCTATAATGCTATCTATATCCTCAGCGGCATTCACGTCTTCGAATATCTGATGAACATCGTAGTTCCGCGATTCCAATATTTTCAAAGCTGTTAGTATCTTATCCTTTAGTGAGCTCACAATGGATTCTTTTACCCCGTCAAATTTCTCCATGAACTCGTCCCTGAGCTTCTTGTATTTACAGTATTGCTCCTTTTCAAGTATCTCTGAGAGGTCGAATAGTTCGATTCCGGATAATTTCCCGTAGATTACCAGCTTATCGTATTCGTTCTTTATCTTTCTGGATAAAAGGTTTTTGACGCTCACATAGAGAATTGTAAAATCTTTTAGTTTCTCCTTTTCCCCTTCGAACTCCCTCACCTTCTCCTGAAGATAAGGAGGTAGAAGATAATCCACACAAGTTATCTCCTCCCGTATGCTCCACGCTTTGGAGAGAGCGTTCCTCTGTAGATATTTAAGAGTGGATTCGCACTCTTTGATGTTATCCAGAGCCTCTTCGTATTCACCGGAATCTATAAGACTTCTTGTTTTCCCCATGCAATCCCTGAGCTCTTTTAAATCGATGTACACGCCTAACACAGGAATCAAAGAGTTTATTTCCTCTTCCCTATCGCGAATATCAGATAGAATACTCTCTATCCTCTCCACCCGGGAATCTATCTCCATCCTTATGGGCGCAACTTTGAGTATGCAATCAACGTCGTAATTCTTTATACCCCTCAATTTTTTTACATCATCTTCTATCTCAGGCAGATATTTCCTGTACTTCTGATACCTGTGCTTTATTATCTCCAATGTGTAAACACATTCTTTCTCTACCCTTTTTTCCAGAATTCTCTTGATGGTTTTCAATTCTTTATGAACGAATGACAATTTCTTTTTATCGATGTTGGCCACTAAGAACATATCAAAATCAAAGAGAGAGCGTACGAATGTTCTCTCGTTAGCCACCAAATCTCTCGTTACCACGTACACCCTCTTTCCACGGCGATGTGCTATGTCTCTCACGAATTTAAGCCAGATGTATATCTTTTCCATCCCGTTTTCGTCTATGAGCATATCCAAAGCATTAATTATCACGTCCCCCGAATCTATGAATTCCGAAATCTTATCCGCAATCTCGAAATCTATCCTCTGGGGATGCAACGCATTACCCCCTCCGAAATCGGAAATGATGTACACTTCCCCTGCAAAATCATCCACCCTCTCTTTTGATAGAAGAAGTGCGCCCTTCATGGGGCGATTCTCCACAGCAACAAGATTTGAGGAACATATGTTCACTGGAAAATTTATTTTGATTATTGAATCGGCGATGCTTTGTAACCTCGCTCTTTCCCGGTCTGAGAGAACTCCCAAATTGGCGGTCATTATTATCTTGTCGTTCACGCTGTTCTTAATGTAGTAAAGGAACCGGTAAACTTCGCTGAATTTGTTGCTGTAAATCAAATAATTGATATCTTCAAGGATTATCAGGCCCTTGCTATCCAGTATCCTCTCTCCAAGCTGAGATGCTTGCAAAGTTGGGCTTATTCTGTTATCAGCTTCCACGTTTGTTATCCAGAAATCACCTATGCCCGTTGTGGAGAAGAAAGTATATTTGACGCCTATCCTCTTCAGATACAGAGAAAGAAAACACGCTGCATTGCCACTTGAGTCGTCCACCAAAATTACCCTTTCATCAGGAATTTTGATTGAATTTATGTTCAGAAGTTCGCCCATTTTCCACTTTATATCGCTGACATCCACACCCGCTCGAGATAGGAGAGTTATTATGTCGAAATTGTCCATGTAGAGATTCATGAATTGCTTCGCGTTCACATCCTCGTACTCCACTTTCTTTATTTCGGATATGCCTGTGAGGACATGAAACGCATTCTCCAGGTCTCCGATTTTCAGAAAATCTTCGGCTTTGTCCGCTTCCCTCCCATAACCAGCGGCCCGCAGCTCTTTTATCCTATCCTTCATTCTATTGAGAACTTCTCTTTCTAACGCCTCTTCGGCCCGTTTGTATTCCAACTCGGATACCCATTTCTTCTGCTTCAAAAGCTCGTAAATCTTACCCCCATATTTTTGAAACAGATCATCGGAGGAAAAGAACCCCAATATGTTTTTGTAAAGACTCATATACTGCAATTCCTCGCTTATTACTCCGAGAATGATACGATATAAAACGTGAAAATCCCTATCCGTAAGATACTTATCCATCAAATCTGCTTTCTCCTCGCTCCCGCTTTCGCGCATCTCCATGATTATTTCGGTTATACCCTTCTCGATTTCCCACTCCAGAGAATCCACAACCTTACGGTAATCCCTCTCGCGAACCCTATTCCCTTCCATTAGAGCGTTGTATATGTCCGATGCGATTGCATCAAACCGATCATCAAGTTTCAAATGAGAAAGAAAATCACGGTAAAAATCTAACCTCTCGATATATGGGCCATATGCCTTCACCCGCGGATTCACCGCAGGGCATGCAAACGATAAAGCATAAGCAACGCGCCTCTCCAAAGAGCTCCTTTTCATCATGTAGAGATTTCAACAACATAGATAAATTTTTCTCATTCGAAATCCTCAAAAAGAGACATTATTGCGGGGTAATCCTTCAACCGCGGAGTGTTCATAACATATACCTTTCTGCCTGCTCTGAGGGTTACATCAATTATATCCTTTAGGAACTGTAAAACCTTCTTGGGTTCCGTTGATGAAAGAACGAAGTCGAAGCTTTCGAAGAACACATCCTTATCCCCCATTTTTAGAATCTGGTCCATACCCTCGAAAACCAGACGGTCGGGGGTGAATGATTTCGTTACCTCTATTACGTAGTTCTTCTCGCCGTAAATTCTATGTATCTGCTCCTTGGTTTTAGCGGTGATTATTATCATGTCCTCCTTGCCGGCAATTTCCTCCCTCGTCACCCTAACAACCATAGGATTCGGGATGCGCAGTGGGAATCTCACAAAGTTATCAGCCACTCCCTCCATTACCTCCATGTCCTGATTAATGGAGACGATTATCGTAAGATTATCAGCCAAGCGATTTACTTCGTGCAAGAAATCCAAAAAGTACTCTCTTCCGTATTCTTCCATTATAAATTCCGCTCCGTGAATCAATATTAACTTACCTCCGCGATTCACAAAGTTGATGACGTTGTACATCACTTCGAATGCCAGCTTATCAGGTGACACACCCTCCTCAGACTTTCCCGGGAAGTAGGTGAGCCAGATAATCGGGCTTTTTTCTATTTGATATCTTTCCCGTATTATATTCGGTGGTTTTATGGTTATAATCAAACCCGGCATCTTCGCCGAGAGTCTCCTGAACGCTAAAAATGCGGCTTGCTCGTTCATAACCGCATTAATCAATCCGTCTTCAACTTCCACTTTCTCCTCCGATACGAATTTCTCCTTTGCCACCTCGTAAGAGAACATCTTGTACTTCACTATGGCTACTGTCACAAAGAATCCGGCAAACGGTAGTGCGGATACCGCCGAGAAAAAGTTCATCCCTTCTACGAATGTGGGAAGCAGTTGCCCGGCACCTGCCCACAGGAGAGCAACCCATATGCCTATGGCAAGATAGGTGGACTGAAGCCTCTGAACTCTAGTAGGTGCGGTTGCCAATGAATAGTGAATAACACCAACTGCTATTAGCAAAATCATTGCTACCCAAACCAGATAAACCGGCCATAGAAAACTCCTTACTCCACCAGTGGGGGAGCAAGCCACAACGCTATCGGTTATGAGTGTAGTTATTCCCACAAAATAAGACATTATATAAACGGATGGTAGAGCATACACCAGCTGAATTTTTCGGGGGAATATGGAAACCAAGTGAAATAGACCCGTTGCAGTAACTAAAATCCCGAATATAATCATTTTGAAGGTTAAACAATCTACCAGTGGATTGTCATACGATATGTATTCAATGATATATTGTACGGCTAGGAGTACAACCCCCAACGTTATTTCTCCAAAAGTGAGGGTTATTTTATTTTTCAGCCCGTTGCGATATGCTATATACACGAATAAAACGAGAAATATCGCAATAGTTACCCACGAAGACAGTGAGTCAATGAAGGTTGCCATACCCGATTCTTACATGGGCAACTTCTAATTAAAGGTTGCCCCATTGTATATATTATCTCTTTGGGTGGGGAAAATATAAATAGTTTGAAATTGATATATCTTCCGTGAAATGCCCCAAGTGCGGCACGGAGTTCTACGGAGACAAATGTCCAAAATGTGGCTATGAGCCCACGGAATACGATACCGCAATAGACATGCTCATGCAACTCACGGGAGTAGGGAGAAAAAGGGCGGAGGAATTGTACAAAGCAGGATTCAAAGATATAGAGAGCATAGCCAAAAGCGATGAAAAAGAGCTAGCAGGAGTAAACAGAATAGGAAAAGAGCTGGCAAAAAAAATAAAAAACGAAGCTTCCAAATACATAGAAGAGGAAAATGAGGATTTTGTGAAGATATGCCCGGTTTGCGGGGCAATTATTCCTCCGGGAGCCGATAAATGCCCCAAGTGTGGCACGCCTGTTGGCGAATTTAAAAAGGAAAAAGAGAAAGAGAAAACAGAGGAGAAAATAGGGGAACTTTACGAGGAGGAGGATAGTATACTGAACAAGGCCATTTGCCCAGCATGCGGGGCGCTTATACCGAAAGACTCCAAGGTATGCCCTGTTTGCGGGGCCAATTTAGAGGGATTAAAATTAGAAGAGCCAACACCCATGGAAGACCCCAACGATGTCCTCAAAAAATTCTTCGGAGTCTCTGAAATCCCCAAATACGAAGAGGAGGAAGAAGAGGAAGCCGATATAAGAGTATGCCCTAACTGCGGGGCCATAGTAGTAAACAAGGAAGTTTGCCCATTCTGCGGCACTCCCCTTCCAAAAGTAGAAGGGCGGGTAGATACCTTGGAAGATGTGGATTTGAGCGAAACCCTCAACGTATGTCCCAACTGTGGAGCGTTCATACCGCCGGATGTTGACACGTGTCCAGTTTGCGGCGCTAGCTTAGAAAGTGAGAAAGCAGAAGAAGAGGAATCAATCAGTCTTAGCGCGCTGTTGAATCCCACGGCTCAGTTAATGGAAACACCTGAGAGGGAAGAGGAAGAGATAGGCATGGAAGAGTTAGCTGAGATAGAGAGCACACTGGGAGAAGAACTCAAGGAAGAGGAAGCAAAGGCCGTGGAGGAAGAAGTGGAACTCACAGATCTGGACGAGATAATGCACTCAATAGAAGAGAAAGAGGAACTGGCTGAAGAAGATCTGAAAAAAATAGAAGAGGAGATAATGAGCGAGAAAAAAGAGGTGAATGTGATTTCTGCACCTCTGCCAAAGGCCCCAACCCCTACTTCAGCCCCATCACCGGTATCAACAACTCCCCTCCCTGTTAAAGAGAAGAGTTTCTCCGATAAGCTCAACACGTTTTTGCACGAGTTCGGCACTCTGGAAGATATTCTCTCATTCACTCCTCTCCTAATAACTTTGGTTTTCATACTCTCCATAAATGCGTTGAGTGGTGTGGCAGCGGATATATTCACGGGAACGGTTAGCGTCGTTTCTCTTTCACTTGGATTTCTCCTAGCCCTGTACTCTTATGCCAGCATAAAGAAGTTCAACAAAATGGAAATCATAATAGGCGGGGCGAGCGCTTTCGTCATACTCCTCGTATTCTTACCCTATGCCCCATACATATTAATCGCAGGAGGCGTTGTTCTAATATATCTATATGAGAAAAAGGGATTCGATTACTGGATTCCTTACACGGTTGCCACAATCGCGTTTTCGCTTCAAACCCAGCATGCGGTAGAATACGGGATAATATTTACAAGCATGTTCTCCTCGCATATAATTTTGAGGTTCAGAGAAACGAATATTAGAATTGCCCCCGAGAGCACGTTGAGCTCTGCAAAGCTCTACGATGAGGGGATGAAGGCCTTCAGAGAGAGAAGGTACTACGATTCCATATATCTCCTCAGAAGAGCACTGAAATCAAATCCAAGGGATGTGAACGTATTGAACACTCTCGGGCTCGCATATGGGAGAATAGGAAATTCGGAAATGGCCATAGAAATGTTCAAAAAAGTTGTGGAACTCAAGCCAGATTACAAATTCGCGTGGAACAACATGGGCAACGTTTACGCGAGAATGGAGAACTACGATAAGGCAATAGAATGCTACAAAAAAGCTCTAGAGATCGATCCCAACTACGAGGATGCTATGCTAAACATGGGCTACGTGATGATTCGCCGCGGGAACTACGGAGAGGCCATGAAAATCACCGAGAAGATAAAAGCAACCACCTAGTCACGCTATTTCCAGTTCCCTCTCCATCATTTTAACGTATCTCTCCTCAATGGTTTTTGGATTTATCGATATGATGAGAATCACCCGAGTTTCGGAGATGGCATCGACCATGTGGCGTATGAATTGAATCACGGAATCAGGGGTGTTTTTGCTCATCAGAAAATCGATGCCGTCCATGTAGAGCACATGCTTTCCCTCCAAGTACCCCTCGAGGAAATAGTTTATATTCTCAAGCACAGGGGGCACAGATTTAAGCGAGGTGGGATGATCTGTGAGCCAGTAAACGTTGCCCCTTATATTGTAAAGCTGCTCGAATCTATTAGGATTTATTCTCGTTATAACCACTCCCTCGTATCCACGCTCCACAGTCTCCTTGAAATAAGATATAGAACGATAGGGTTTTTCTTCCTCAACGAGATAAGAAACCCCTGGCTGTAGGGAAACTCTCGTTTTTATTATATCCGCGGCCATTGATATGCTTGGCTTCTCACCCAGAATTTTCGAAAAAGCCACTATCTTTTTTATGGTGGAAACCAGACGGCTCAAATTGCCCATGTTCTTGGTGAGGTAGAGTATCACTTCCTCGTCTATGTCAACGTTTAACTCGGTGACTTTTATTTTGAGTATTTTCAATCTGGCATCTTCCGATGGATTGGCTAATTTCACCGATATACCCGATTCAAGCTTAGCTCTGAGCGATGGCTCCACCGCATAATAATCCACTTTGAAATTGGAAGCAACCACCAACTGTTTTCCCTCTTTGGAGAAATTTTCCACTATGAGATTTATAAGGGGATGAAGTTCGTCTCTCTCCAACAGGAGATGGAAATCATCGATAAGAAGGACGTCCACATCGTAATTAACGTCCCTACTCAATATTATTTCTTCCGAATTTTTGTAAATAACCCTCAAATTTTTTTCCACATATTTGTGGCCAATCGCGTTAAGCAAATGCGTTTTCCCGGTGCCACTTTCGCCGTAAATAATCAGAGGATTTATGCTCCCAGGAGATTCTATTATTTTATTTGCGGCCGTGTAAGCGAGCTCATTACCATCATGAACCACATAATTCTCGAAAGTGAACTCCGGGTTGAGTCCGCTGCTCACCTCCTCGCTCTTAACCCCTGCAAGCAAATTTAGTATTTCGTCCTCGCTCTCCTCCACTTCCCTCTTTTTGCGGACGTATTCGTCGATATCTTCCTGATTCTCCTCAAATTCCAAAGGTTTTTTCAACATTTTCATGTATCTGTGAGCCTGCGGATCGTCATAATTCTTCAAAATTTCCTCGTATCTCTTCATCTCCGGAATCAGCTTCTTGTATTTTTTATAAAGTTCCACAAACTTCTTCACATCCCTATTCTTTAAACTCTCTAATATCAAATCCAAATCATATCCTTCAGAATGCCAGCGCCTCAGGTCATTCTTTATCTCTTCGATTCGCTCTTTTTTTGAACTCACCAATTAAAGTATAACTCTCCCATATTTAATATTTTTACCGCAAAAACTCATAAAAGAGGTGAATTCCTAAGCCACTCAACATCGCTTATGTAGAGATCCCGTATATCTTTGAGATTCAGGGTGATCATGGCGAGCCGCTCTAAGCCGAGGCCCCACGCCAGCACGGGATATTTTATCCCTAAAGGTTCGAGAACCTCAGGCCTGAACATACCCGCACCTCCGAGCTCCAGCCATTTACCGCCGTAAAGAACTTCAATCTCCAAGCTCGGCTCGGTGTACGGGAAATAAGAGGGCCTGAACCGAATTTCCGGGAAGCCCATTCTCGAATAGAATTCCTTCAGAATCCCTAAAAGAAGTGAGAAATCCGCGTCTTCGTCCATGTAAATACCTTCTATTTGAGTGAACTCCGGAAGATGCGTTGGGTCCATGTTCTCCCTCCGGAAAACTCGGCCTATGGAGAACATTCTAACCGGAGGTTTGCGATGCTCGTAGAGATATCGAATGGAATTAACGGTGGTATGCGTCCTTAACAGCGTTCTCTCCCCAACTTCCCTTCGCCATTGATACCCCCAGCCCTTCGATATATTTCCTCCTTTTTCATGCATTTCTTTAACTTTCTCCATGTAATTTTCATCGTCTATTTTTATCTTCGCGGGTTTCTTGAGGTAGAATGTATCCTGCATCTCCCTCGCCGGGTGGTCCTGAGGAATGAATAGAGAGTCCATATCCCAGAAGGCGTTCATAACGTAATCCGTTTCGACCTCGACGAATCCCATCTCCACGAATATTCTCCGTATTTTATCGATTATCCTGCTCAGCGGGTGCAATTTTCCCCCATAAATCTTCGGAGCGAAGAGGGAGACATCGTACCGTTTCAACTCGTATTCCTTCCACTTTCCGCTCTGTATAATTTCAGGGGTTAGCTGCGTTATTTCCTCCTTCAAAACAATTCCCTTTTCGATTTCCTTTATTCCCAAATCAGTTAGAGACACATACCTCTTTATTTTCTCCCTCTTCTTCACAAGGCCCTTCCTCTTGAGGAGGTCATTCATAATTTCTTGATCCGCCTCATTCTCACCGAGGCATCTTTCCCTCATTTTCTCAATTATTTCCTCCCTCTTTTTTATCTCTCTTTCCACATCTTTGTAAATCAATTTTCCGCCTTTTATCTCAACCCCATACTTTTTCAGATGCCCCACGCCAATCCCCACAACCTCTCGCGGAAAAATCTTTGAGAGTTCGCTCAGGCTTATTTCCCCTTTTTCTTTTAAAACATCAAAAAGAAGACGCTCGGGCAATTTCTCATCTCTATTAAGGCAGTACTCCACCTTCAATTTTTCATCTACTTTTAATATGCCCTTAACCTTCATCCAGGATATCGCGTTCATAACTTCCACTATCGAGAATCCCCGCGAAACTATATCATCCACATCCACATTCTCGTAGCCGATATCTTTGATTGCAAGAAGCACCCTTTTCTCGATGTTGCTGAGCTCCATGCAAAGCGCATGCGTTTGGAGTTTAAAATATTTAAGCATGCCTTCGGGAATCCAACCTTCAAAAAATTCGATTTTCCCCGTGAAATTTTCGGTTTTGTGGCTGGAAATGGGGAGAAATCTATAAATAGTAGTTTTTTCATGAGCAAAATACCCTGTTTAAAAGGGAGGGAAAGATTATGAATGGCGAAAGAAAAATGAAAAAATATGTGGCTATAGTGATTGCCGCGCTTACAGTGATTACAGTGTTTTCAGCGCTGTTTACCATGCTGCCTAACGGCAAAAGCATGGTATCTCAAAACGCGCCCACGAGCACCAACCCAGAGTTGGAAAAGGCCATAAAGAAGATTACAGCGGGACCCAAGATATCTCCTGTTTTGGAGAATGTGATGAAAAACACCCAGAAAGACAAGAAGATATGGGTCTATGTCATAACTAATGACCCGGTGAAATTAGGGAATTATATGAGATCGATAGGAATTAAAACAAAGATA
The DNA here is from genome assembly GCA_015523125.1 of DHVE2 group archaeon. GTDB lineage: Archaea > Thermoplasmatota > Thermoplasmata > Thermoplasmatales > Aciduliprofundaceae > JAADDK01. Next base: position 121,386 of record WAKX01000032.1, read on the forward strand.
GGCACAAAGAACTACAACATAAAGTATATGCCTTCTCTAAGGGCCTTGGTTCTTCGGCTAACTCCCGAGCAGATAACACAATTATCAAAATCCCCGTATGCACTGAAAATATTCAATCACCCCAGCGCAAAGATTCAGATGACCAACAAGGATAGATTGGCCCTTACCGATGGGAAAGTAGGAAACGTGCTCAACCCGCTGAACTTCAAAAACAGAGGGATATATCAGACCCTACATCACCACGCCCAAGAGGCATGGATGGAAGGATTCATGGGCTCAAATGTAACGATATCTATAGTGGATACCGGCGTTGATTTTGCTCAGCCAAACCTGTACGGATCATGGGCAGTTGAAAATAACCCTAATTCGCCGTACTATGGGTGGCCGATGGTCTATGATTCTTGGTCTGCATATTTGTACATGGCGTACAACTTAACAGGCATGGACGCTTATAACACGATAGGCATACCCAGTTGGTATGTGAACACCTCTTACAACACCACCGCGCTTCCAAACGGAACCGTGTATTTCAACGGCCACTATTACAACGTTAGTGGAATACCCTCTGCAAGCGGACACTACCACCTGGGACTTCTCCCCGAGGTGTACAATTATCTAAAGTATTTCGGGGCTGTGCCGGCTGTTCTTGTAACAGATTCAAAGACCAACTACACATACGATACAGTATATGTGGACTTGAACATGAATTACGATTTCACAGATGAAAAGCCCACAAATAAAACGAGCCCCGTTTCATATAGAGACGATTACAATGCAACCTCAAAAACCACTTCCAAGATGTGGAACGGTGGAGATGGATATCCTGACTGGTCAGGCGGAATGATTTATTTCATAGCCGATGGAAATCACACAATACCTGGTGTGGATTTCTTAGCGGGCTTTTACGGAATTAGCCCACCTGTCCCTGGTAAAGGAGATATAGTGGCATTCGAAGGTGATTTCGACGATTATCCCCACGGCACAGCATGCGCTGCTAATGCCGCTTCAAGAGGTGTTACCTTAAATGGTGCGGGTATTGGTATGGCCCCACAGGCAAAGATTATCGCGGAGCCTCACTTCTGGTTCGACGCAGGAACCGAATGGTACTTTGCCCAGTTAGGATATGACTTCTCTATAGGTGGTGGAGCGCAAATATCCTCCAATAGTTGGGGATCATCGAATATTCACTGGGATGGTTGGGATTCCACGGAGGACAGATATTTGGATTATGTGGTCCAGTTCCTCTATTTAGACTATGGAATACCCCCAACAACCTCATTCTTAGTGGCTTTAGGTAATGGTGGTCCTGGATACGGAACTGCCACATCGCCCGCAGTGCAATCCGCAATAAGCGTGGGAGCAGGCAGTGAGTGGGGATATAGACAGATTATGTATGGAGATAGTACCCTTTACGACTCTTACTACGGAGACGTGGTGGACTTCTCAGCAAGAGGCCCATTCTCAAATGGAAAAGCAACACCGGATATACTTGCAACCGGAGAATTTGGAATAACCCCCTATGCGCTCGACTACTATGTTAGCGGAGGGGGAGTCGGCAATGGCGCAATGCACTTCGATCTCTTCTCTGGAACTTCTATGGCCACTCCTGTAGCCGCAGGAGGTCTGGCATTGATTTACGACGCTTATTACAAGACGTACGGAACGTATCCAGACATATACACTGCGAAGCACCTGCTTCTTTCTGCTGCGGATGATCACAACTACGATCCACTATCGCAGGGTGCTGGATGGCTAAACGTTAGTCGCGCAATAGACATGATCACCGGCAAAGGAGGAATAGGAGTATCTCCGAATATTTGGAATGTTGGAAGCTATGAAGGACACGAGTATCCAATGTTCGCTGGCATAATGTATCCTGGACAAAGTGTGAGCAAAACTA
>WAKX01000033.1 GCA_015523125.1 DHVE2 group archaeon
GGAAATAACCACTATAAAGAAATAAAAACTTCAAAAGAGATATCCAATACGGAAATGTCTCTTATAAAAGATGAAAATGGCAATGTATATTTTTCTGGGCCCTCTTCAAATAAGAATTACTGGTATTTGTATCCCGTAGAGAATGGAAAATTAAGCAAAGAATATAAAATAAACATAAAGGGATATACAGTCAACTCTCATACAACGTATGGGAGTTGCATACATGGAAGTAGAGCTTTTATCGTCGTTGGTAATCATTTCTTGGTGTATGACTTGAATAGTGAAAAAATCGTTAAAGTTTTAGATTTGGGGAATTATCAACTTGCATTAACATATAAGAACCAGATTGTATGTTCTAATAGCACAGTTGTGTTGAATCTTTTTATTATAAATCCCACACAAAACAATACAAAGGTGAAGTTGGGAGTATACAATATTGCAAATGGAGAAATTAATTATATAATGCTGGATAAGGATCCTCTTCTAATTGCAGTATCTCCCGATGGTAAATATATAACTTATTTGGAATCCACGCTTTGGAAAAAAGTTAATGGCACTGAGATGGCTAAGACATTAATTATAAAAATAGATGTGATTCAAAATAAAACCGAAACATATAATATTTCAAAATATCTGGAATTAAAAGAAGCTGTACCTGTAGGTGATTTAAAAGTGGAAAATAATGGGAAAATCAGTGCCATTGTGAACACCTTATCCCCTCAAAATTCCCAATTTAATATCAAAATAAGCATGGAGAATAAAATAACAGTGATTCCAGTTGACTTTAAAACAACCCATGTTTGCTTATACAATAATTCTATTTTTGCCTTTGTATCTAATGCAATTAAGGAATACAATGAGACAGGTAAACTCACCCACATTTATACATTACCCACAGAAACATATTTTTACTGTGATATGCAGGTAAATAATAATCACATTTATTTATTCCTCCTATCTAATACCGAAAGAGAAGGAAAAATGATTGTGGTATCAAGAGCAACATGATTCATGAAATACCGAATCTTCCACTACTTCCTCTTTTATAATAACCATCTACTTTGAAAGTAAAATAATCTTTGTTTCTTATAATGACCTAACAAATTCCTCCACGCTCTTTCCCTCTCTTCTGGCCAATTTCCTCATGTGCTTCCATATTCCGCTTCCGTACTGGGCCGCCTTCTTCTCCCGCTCCACAATTATATCTGGAACTCCCAACCTGCGAGCTGCTTCCCGCAACACCCATTTCCTAACTCCGTTTTTAATCTTGCACTCTTTGGGAATCTCGGAAGCGAGAGCAATTATGTCCTCGGACAGATAGGGAGTGATAAGCTCTTTCTCGTATTTCGCGGCGATTTTCCTCTCCCGCGGGAGCGTAATTGAGAGCAATTTTTCAACATCTCCTTGCATTAATTCAGGATTTTGAAGGTACTTGGCGTACCCGCCGAAGAGCTCGTCCGCGCCCTGCCCGGTGTAAATTCTCCTCGAAGAAGCATGCATGGACACTATGAGCAGGGGCATCTCGAAGGCAATCTCCATGGCGCTCATTTCTCCTACATCTTTAAGAATCTTTATGGCGTTTAAAACGTCCTCTTCTTCGATTAATATGGTGTTCAATTTCAATCCCAAAACCGAGGAGATTTCATTTGCGTTTTTCAAATCCCTGCTGCCCTCGAAACCTATCGCGTACAATTGTGGTTCGCAATCCCTCATTAAGAAAGCTATGATCGAGCTGTCCAGCCCGCCGGAAAAAGATAAAGAGGATTCTTCGTAGCATGGTATATTTTTCAGATTTTCCTCGAGAGCCTTTACGTATTTCTCGCATGTCATTTTAGATCTCGGAGAATTCCAATTTTCCTTTTATCAGAGAGTCCAACGTATCCGGAAGATCGGTAATGCTTATCCTCTTCTGCTCGGTGCTGTCCCTTTCTCGTATTGTGACGGTGGAATCTTTGAGCGTCTGATAGTCGACTGTTATGCAGAAGGGCACGCCGATTTCGTCGGCCCTCGCGTATCTTCTCCCTATGGAGCCTGATTCATCGTAGTACGCGTTTATTCCTCTTTCTCGTAGGATCTTCATTATCTCCCTAGCCTTTGAGTCCATTCCCTCCTTGGCCATGAGGGGAAATACGCCAGCCTTTATGGCGGCTATCTCCGGCTTGATTCTGAGCACCTTGTAACCTGAATCTTCCCTCTCGTAGAAAGAATGCTCTAAAATTGAATATAGAATCCTATCTATGCCGAAAGAGGGCTCCACCACATGTGGGATGAATCTCTCGCCCGATAAGGTGACCTCTTCGTCCACCACATCGTAAGCTTCCGGAGGCACCTCATACGTTTTTCCATTCACCTCTATTTTCAGTTCCTTCTTTTCCCCCTCAATTTCTATTTCTTCCATCTGCTGCGCGATTTTCATGGCGTTTCCCTTGAACATGGGGCCTAGAATCTCCATGCGGGGGATAACCCTTGATCTCCTCACTTTCTTCGGCTCTTTGAACTTTCTGAACGCGCGCATGTCCACGCCCGAGTACCTCATGTGATGCTCCAGGTCGTAAGCTCCCCTGTACGATATGCCTAAAACTTCAACCCATCCTCGAGATATCAGTACCTCGCAGTCCCACGTGTCCTTGGAATAATGCGCCAACTCCTCGCGATGATGCTGCCTGAATCGAACCTTCGAGGTATCAACGCCAATTCTCTCCATGAACTTCATTATCTTTACCATGTAGTAAAGAATGTATCCGTTCACCAGCCCGGATTTGTAGGCTTCTTTAGCGCTTATTTTTATATTTTCTCCGTTCATGGTCAAAAGGGGAAGCGAGTAATCTTCAATCATGTCCTCGTTGAATTTGTCCTCGGGATCCACAAACAACTCTATTTCGGCCATCTGGAACTCTCTCTGCCTTATCACACCCTGCCTCGGGGAAATCTCGTTGCGGTATCCCCTTCCAATCTGGGCCACGCCCATTGGGAGCTTCTCCCGATTTATGCGATAAAGCGTGGGGAAATTCACAAATATGCCCTGAGCGGTCTCGGGCCTGAGAAATCCGATTTTGTCGAGGCCAATGCGGGTTGAAAACATCAGGTGAAACTCCTCCACCTCACCAAGAGCTCCGCCGCAGTCGGGGCATACGATACCATGTTCCCTTATCACCTTCTCGATTTCCTCCGGACTTAGAGCGTCGGGAAATTCAACGTAGTCCTTTATTAGTTCGTCGGTGCGAAATGCGTGGCCGCAAGATTTGCAGCGAACCATGTAATCGGTGAATTTTTCCAGATGGCCAGAGGCACGATAAACTATTTCCGGGCCAATTGCTGGAGCGTCTATAAGGAAAAGACCGTCTTTGTAAACGAATTCTTCCAACCATATGTCCAAAAGATTTTTCTTCATAAGCGAGCCCACAGGCCCGTAGTCATAGAAGCCGCCTACGCCGCCGTATATGTCGTAAGAATTCCAGAATATGCCCCTTCTCTTTGCAATGTCGTTGAGCTTCGCTCTAAGCTCCTTCATTCCTCCACACCCACCAGCGATGTCACCAAATCGCTGTCAAATACCATGGCTTTCAAGTTGTCGTGCAAATCGCGCACAGGAAGCTGCGAGAAGTTGTTTTTCTTCATGATTTTAGCAGCTTCCCACACAGGACTCTTGGAGAATATGGTTGTGGGGTTTTTAATCATAACCTCTTCCACGGGTATATGTGGAAGATTCACCTTCTCCACCATGTAGAAGAGCTTCATTACGTTGCGGAGCCCTTCCCAGTTCCACTCGTCCTCATCATCCCCCAAACCTAATTCGGACATCGCTACATTTCTGTCGATTTCAACCTTCTCGAATAGATCACGATCGGTTACTATACCAATGAGATTCCCTTCATCGTTGAGAACGGGAAAAGCAGTGAGAGAGGTGAGAGTCATGGCCCGGAAAACAACGGGCAAAGGAGTGCATTTGTGAATTGGGAAGCAGGGCTTCGTTACTACCTCTTCCACCGTGAGATTTATCTTTCTCTTTATTATCACAGACAGAAAATCCTGCGGGGTAATAACGCCTATCACATGGTTTTCCTCGTCCACAACCACCAGATGCCTCCTGTTGTACCTAACCATCACGCTAGCTGCATATTCTATGGAATCCCCTTCTTTCACAACGGGAACGTCTGTGCGCATCAGCAAAGCAAGTTGCTCCTCGTCGGGATTTTCAAATATGTCTCTCCTCGAAACCATGCCTAAGAGTTGGTTCTCCTTGTCCACAACGGGCATTCCTGTGATGTTATTTTTCACCAGAGTCCTCAAGACATCCCTTCTCGTGGCAGGAGCAACAATGGTAATTGGATCAGGGGTCATTATGTCCTTAACTGTTTCCATTTCAAATCACACCCAAAAAGCGAAAAAAAGAGAAGGTATATAACCCTTGTGTTTTATGGCTCTCCAAGTTCTTCTTCATCTTCTACGGAAGCACTCGCTTCTGCCTCCTCAGTTGTCTCTTCCTCTCCCTCCGGAGAGTATGGCTTTGGTGCTCCCTTCTTCTTCGTCGTCTTTGCTGGGATTATGGCTCCCGATTCGCCTTTCCTGCGGAGCATTAACAGAGCAACAATGCCAATTACTATTGCGGCGATCACCAGAATCAGATTTATGAAGGAAAGCATCGGCATTCCCGCAACGTCCTGCATGCTCCAGGAGCCCTGCTCAACATCGATTGTCAGAAGATTCCACGTGCTATCCGTGTTCTCGCTGTCGGTAACCCATATGTCGATGACGTAACCGCCCTTCAAATCCTTTGGAATGGTGAGTGAAATCTCTCCGTTAAACTCGTTCTCCGTTATCACCTTTTCCCAGTGGTAATTGGTGTTGAATATCTCCCAGTGAAGCACTATAACATGCGGGTCGAAGTTTCCGTATTTTGTGATGCGGTATGCAATCTTTATGGTCTGCCCGGGCTCGTAGACCATGCTCTGGTACTTGGATTTTGTCACTATGTGTGTAGAAAGGAAGTAGCCCTCGAACTTGTATATTGTCAAAGTGTTGCTGGCGTAATAGTTTCCGTCGATGGCCTCAACCATTATGGTGTAATATGCTGATTGAGCATTTGGCACCGTGAATGTGAATTGATTAAGCGATGCGTTCATCTCCATCACTATATTACCCTTGTCATCAATTATCTTGTAGAGCAAAGTTGAAGGATGCATCACTTGGCTTCTGAACTCCGAGTAAATTACGATTTGATCTCCAGCTTTGAAGTAATAGTCCTGCGATGCGCTTAGATATATGTATCCGTAATAAACACCCACATTTTTGCTTGCTCCCATCTCGTCTCCATTCGAGAAATGTGCCAAAACCTTTATGCTCAAACTACCAGAGTAGTTGGTTGGTATGGTGTACTGAACGTTGTTATTGGTTGTGGTGGTATAATAGAACAGATGGTCGGAGTTATATATCCAGACATCGTATCCCAACAACTCCACACCTGCGGGGGAGTAGGATTTGATGTTCACGTTCATAGTTTCTCCCGCAAGGTAGAAATCTTTGTCCGTAGATACAGACAATTTCACATCGGGGTATATCCATTCTTCATCAGAGGCAATGTAATGCTCGTTGTTGATGCTAACTCCAGCTTTAATACTTATCTTAGATCCCGTTTCCACGTTGGGTATATTCCATATCATATGGAGACTCCCGCCGATATCCGTGTATCCGTAATTAGTGTAGTTTTGAGTCCAAAGAATCTGCCAGTGCTTCGTAATCGTTATGTTGATATAATCAACTTTCACGTTTCCCAGCGCTGAAAAAGTCATAGAAGTTCCATACCTGGCAAATGTGTCCAAGGTGATCATAGCTCTCTTGCCCGGAGAGAGAGAGCCATCTATGGCATTAACACCCACGCTTGCCCAAAGGTGGCCGGTGTAGAAGTGAACATAGGATACATCGTAATGTCTCCCTGTGTTGTTTGTATTATCATATTCAACTTTCAATAGATACTCACGATTGGGCATTATGTGAATGTTCGGATTATTTCCCATCGTGTAAAAAGTAAGCTGCTCGGTGGTGAATTCAGGCTTATCCGCCGGATACGGCCCAAAGGACATGGAGGAATTGGAAGCATCCACTATCCACCACTTATAGTGTGCGCCGCTAAGAAGAGAATGGGTTTTCATCCAGTAAACTGAGACGTACACATGAAGTTTTTCGGACATCAAATAGACCCCGTAGCTCCCCTTATCTAAGCTCACCGAGACGCTCACGCTCCTCACTTCGAAGTACCTGTCCTGAATGAACTTGCTTCCGTTGTAAAGATTCAAAACGTAGTCATCATCTCCGATGTTCAAAGTGATGTTGAAAACCGCAATTCCAGTGTTATTAGTCGTAACAGATATGTGTCCGCCGTTAGAGGGATAAGCCACGTGGCCAGTCATATTGGTAATATTCAAAAAATACGTTTTGTTGTTCTCTCCTTCCAATTTCACCCACATCTTCTCTCCGTCGAGATATACGTTGGTATGCGTGTATTCGCTGTTCCAAAGGGTCAGTCCCTTCCTAACCACTACTTGAGTGCTCGCAATCACACCGCTGGAATAAGAAAGCTCCAGCTGAATCTTGTGCACACCAGGATTCAAATTATTATAAGAATCCACAGAATAATTCCCGGAGTAATATCCAGTGGCGTTTGTTTGTATGGTATCCATCCAGTGTCCATCAACCAGAATATCATAATCTGTGGTATTTTCCCCATGCACAACCACGTTCATAATTTCTCCAACAACGTACACCGATTTATCAGTCGTAATAGTCTCTCCAGCCCTCACCGAGGAGCCATGCGCCATCGCCGCCAAGCCTCCCATCAAGAGAAGCATCACTACCAGTATTGCCCAACTTTTCATTTCAAATCACCATGAACGGTATTTAAATGTGAGCATTTAAGATTTTTGGTACAGAAATAAAATTTTACCAATGTTTTACCACGGCACATCCTTGTATCCCAATTTGTAAGCTGCGATGTTCACTGAGCGGTGAATAATGGGAGTTAAGAGGAAGACGGTCAATATAGATGTCAAATTCCAGAAATGCACAAGGAACCACGTGGGGAAGAATAGGAAGAGGAATAGCCATGAGACGATGACGAAAGTTAGCTGATCAATTAAAAATGCCCTACCACCGCTCTTTATCCCCAGTCTCCTCTTGGTGAATGAGCCAACAGAATCACCGAATATGGAGGAAAAAGCCATGGTTAATATGATAAAAAACGCATAGAGCCAATCCTTAGAAAATAAGGGAAACCACTCCTGAGGCAGATAAAAAGAGAGGAAATTCTGGAACAAACCGAAAATTAAGCCCACGAATGCGCCCCCGAAGAACCCGCGCCAGGTCTTGCCTTTCCCCAAAATTCTGCGCCCGTCGAAGAAGTTCTTGCCAAAATCAATCGGTGTTTTCCCCTTGAACAGAACTGCACCGGGGTTTGGAATGTAGATTGGAAGCATGAGCCAGAGAGTAGCGATGATGAGTTGAAATTCGCTGAGAGCGTCCATGGTTTCCTGCATGGTTTTGTAAAAATTAATACTTTCCATCCCCTGTGAGAATATAAGGAATTTCATCAATATCCTTGGGTTTTTATCATTCTATCTCGTCATTTTGCTATAAATCAAAATGTTTTTAGTAATGAAAGGCATGCCTTTCGCGGTGATTTAGATGCCCCTTAAATACCTAAAGGAAAGGCTCGATGAAGAGCAGTTCAAAAAAATTGAAAAAATAAAAAATGAAGAACTCTACAATTTTATTGAGAGATACATTGAAGTTTGCAATCCCTCGAAAGTCTTCATTGTCACTGACTCAGAAGACGATGAACTCTATGTGAGAAACAGGGCGATTATTTACCAAGAGGAGAGATTGCTCAACACCCCTGGGCACACCGTTCACTTCGACAATTATTACGACCAAGCAAGGGATAAGGAGCACACCTTCGTTCTCACCCCAACATGCGAAGAACTGCCATATATTAGAACAAAGAAAAGAGATGAAGGACTCAAAGAGATTCACGATTTGCTGATAGACATAATGGAAGGAAAGGAGATGTTCATTCTATTCTTCTCCCTCGGTCCGAAGAACTCAGAGTTCATGGTTCCCGCGGTGCAGATCACCGATTCGGCATACATAGCCCACAGCGAGCTGATGCTCTATCGCAAGGCATACGGGGTCTTCGTAGAAAACCCAGATTTGGAGTTCCTGAAATTCGTGCATTCCGAGGGCGAGCTGGATGAGAGAAAGACGAGCAAGAATCTGGATAAGAGGAGGATTATGATTGACCTCATGGGCAACACCGCTTACGCCGTCAATACGCAATACGCAGGAAACACCATAGGATTGAAAAAACCGGCCTTCAGACTAACTATAAACAAAGCTCTGGAAGAAGGATGGCTCAGCGAGCACATGTTCCTGATGGGCGTAAATGGGCCAAATGGCCGAGTTTCGTATTTCACCGGGGCTTTTCCGAGCATGTGCGGAAAGACATCCACTTGCATGATAGTGGGCGAGCGCCTTGTGGGAGATGACCTCTCTTTCATAAAAGATATAAATGGAGAGGCTAGAGCGGTGAACGTGGAATACGGAGTATTCGGGATCATCCAAGGAGTGAACAAAGATGACGATCCGTATATATGGAACGTTCTTCATTCACCCCACGAAATAATATTTTCCAACGTTTTAGTGCATGAAGGCAAGCCGTACTGGAACGATATGGGAGAAGAAATTCCCTGCGAGGGCGAGAATCATAGTGGACGGTGGTGGTGCGGGAAGAAAGACCGCGAGGGGAATGAGATTCCACCGAGCCATAAGAACGCAAGATTCACCGCGCGCTTGAAGTATTTTCCCAATTTAGATGCAGAAGCTCTCGATGCAAAGGAAGGCGTGAAGCTCAGCGGCATAATTTATGGGGGGCGCGATTCGGACACTTGGCCCCCGGTCTGCGAGGCGTTCAACTGGCAGCACGGCGTTGTGACCAAAGGTGCTTCAATCGAATCGGAGACCACCGCCGCAACTCTGGGCAAAGAGGGCGTGAGGAAGTACAACATAATGTCCATCTTAGATTTCCTCTCTGTGCACATCGGAGATTACCTGGAAAACTACCTGAAATTTGGAAAGAAACTGAAGAATCCACCCAAGATCTTCGCCGTGAACTACTTCCTGAGGGGAGAGAAAGGCGAATGGCTTAACTCCAAGCTGGACAAGAAGATATGGCTCAAGTGGATGGATCTACGCGTTCATGGGGAAGTGGATGCGATAGAAACCCCAATAGGATATCTCCCGAAGTACGAAGATCTCGCTCGGCTATTCAAAGAAGTGCTTAATCGTGAGTATTCGAAGGAAGATTACGAGAAGCAATTCACCATTCGCGTCCCCAAGCTACTGGAGAAGATAGAGAGAATACGCAAGATTTACGAGGACATAGCCTTCGTACCAAAGGAAGTTTTCAAAGAGTTGGACGAAGAGGAGAAGAGACTGAAGGAAGCGAAGAAGAAATACGGAGATTACATCTCTCCCTTCAAATTTTACTAATTTTTATCCGGCCCCGTCGTCAAGAACCCATCACTGCTCAGGGCCTCTTCCTTCGGGGCCAAGGGTGTATTTTTTTCAACTATAATATTTCTCTCTGGAAGAGTATTGCGAAAACCTTAAAATAGAAGGAGGTGATGTGTAAGTATGGCTATGACAAATGTGGAGTATGTAATAAGCGAGGAGGGAAAAAAGAAAGCGGTTTTGATTCCATGGGATGAGTACCAAGAACTGATTGAGGATCTCCATGATCTTAGGATAATCGCGGAGAGAAAAGAAGA
>WAKX01000034.1 GCA_015523125.1 DHVE2 group archaeon
GGTATCTCAACATCTGGAAATTCAATTCCCTTTGGTATGAGAACTACCGAATTGTGCTTGTTATAATACCTCTTATGCCATTCTCTTAACTCTTCAATCCCTATTCCGCGGAGTTCTTCCTCGGTTCCCATGCTGTATCTGAAATCCCATCCAAAAATAAGATTGCGAGCCCATTCATAAGCTCATTCATAAGCTAGCTCCCAAGGAGCATAATCACTCTCCTTTACAACGGCAGGAATTATCTTACTTTCTTTCTCCTCCTCAACTTTCTCAGGCGGGAATGAAGGTGAGTAAATAAGAGAGAGCGGAATCTCCAGAACCTCTTCGGCATCCTCAGGGAGTGAGAAAAAGAAGAAAATGGTTCTATCTGGCTGCGTCTCTCCATTTAAACTCACTCCATACTTCGCCACCTCCGCATCAGGCTCTGGATACTCTTCGCTTCCAAGAAAAATGGAATGCTCAAGAAAATGCGAAATTCCTCTTTTATCCATGGGCTCATGGCTCCAGCCAACATTCACACTTACCAAAACATTGGCGAGTTTCCTAGGCTTGTTTACAGAAATGATTCTCATGGAAATTGGATATACATCTATCCAAAAAATTTTTACTGTAGGACAAATTTCATACCTGCAACCTGTCAATTTTTAATATCTAATTCATACCTTATACAATAGCACTCATACTTCTTGAAAGATGAATCAGACGATGTATGAATTGGTCATTTTTCTCTAAGTGATTAAAGAGTTCAACAAGATCTTCAATATTTTTTAGCCAAGTAGTATCTCTTAAAACCAAGTTATCCCCACAGAAAAGTGAAACCTCTATATTTATTATAGTTGGGTCGTCAATTTTAGAGAGCTTTTTTGTCGTCATCGGCCATATTGATATCTATGAATCTCATTTTTTCACCCTCTCTATTATGAGTGAATTCCATCCCTATAATTTCATTCTCAAGCTTATTATGTGCAGATAAATGTTTATCAATCGTAAATTTTCCAATAATTTCTCTGAAGGGTTTTCCACCATGTTGCATATATCTCTAATTTTAATCAAAAGGTTACGGATGTTTTCTAATAAGATGTTACTCTCTATTTTAAATGACTTTCTTTCTCCATTTTCAACCCAGATTTCAACATAAAATCATCCACCACGTCAAACCCTATAGAATATTTACCGCCGCTGTCAAAAAGAACTGCTCCTTTTTTAAATAAAAGAAGAGAATCAACAGCGTTAATTAAGTTTGCAATATCCATGAAAATCTGCGCTTCACTTCTTATGACATCACCCGTGGGAAGATGGATGTGCAGTGTAAAATAATGTAACATCCAATCATCTGTTTTTGCTGAGGTTTTCCGAAATTTCTCGATGCTTTCTTCAGGGATACTAATTATATTGTTCATCTCACTTCACCTGCTCTGGCTTGTAGCCCTCGGATTTGATTATGTTTCGCGTCATCCTTCTATCTTTTATCACACATAACTTACCGTCTAATCTACCTTCTACAAATATATAGTGACCTATTACTTCCTCTAGATTTTTCGAATCTAAAAAATCTGTATTAACATGTAGCCACAAATTGTTGGACACTACAATAATATATCCCCTGTTATAGTCTATACATTTTATTTTGCCAATTATCCTATAATAATATCCTTCAATTTTTTCCACTTTTTCTTCATTATTTAATGAAAGGTCTTTAAAAATTTCTATCTTGTTTACTATATCCATAAAAAGACAAAAGTACATAATCCCTTTTTCAAAACCCAATCTTTTATTATTTATTTCAAAAGATGGATAGAGGTATTCAATTGTGTTGTCATCTGTAAAAACTCCCATGGTTCCGTAGTTATTTACATATATCCCCAGTATATTCTCTATTCCGGCCTCCCCCACGAATCTGACCCATGTCAATTCATTACAATACTTACACATATCCATCGATATTCACCCCTCTTTTTATTTCCAATATTTTAATAGCTGCATTCATCAATGTTAATGACCAAAAACTATGAATGTTACTCTTATTATACTTTCTCATTCTTTATCGCCCTTGAACTAAATCTTAACATCATTTACATCCAAGCGCCCATATGCAACTATCTTTTTTCCAAAATATTCGTCATATTTTTGATAGGTTGTTATCAACCCATATGGAGTTTCAAAGCTATAACTTCCAGCTACCTTAAGGTATTTGCCGCAAACATCTACTAACCATCCATTTACCTGTCTAATATTAAAAGAACAACTATCAACTTCTTTTTTTATTTTATAGATTAAGAGTTCAATAGACAATAGAACATGTTTTTTAATAGCATCTTGATTCACTTTGCACTCTGCATCAAATAGCCTCAACACAACACCGTCACTAAGCTTTACTACAACTATTTGATCCACTATTTTTTCGTCTTCCATTGTATATGGATTTATTTCCATTATTTCTGCAGGTATCCATTTGTTCCTCATTTTAGCACCTCCCATCTTCAGGGTGGTTTTGATTTAGGATATGCCGTAAGAACCCATCCCGGATATCTATCTTCACTTATAACGACCCAGCAATACTTATTACCGATTTTCATGTATTTGATTATAGCGTTTCTTTCAGTATTTATGTGTGTTGCTCCTTTCTCAGTTACTTTAACAATCAAATCAATAAGATCATTATTACTGGATACTCCAAAAGCACCTTTAAAATCATTTATGTGTTTCAATAGATGCTTTAGGCCTTTTGCATTATCTCCTGCTGTCAATACTGCAATATCTTCAATAGGGTTTCCATTCACCTTTGTAATTACATCCTTCGCTTTTATAAATTTTACTACAGTTTCCTCCCCAGCATCCAATGGGTTTTTCTTACTGTACTTTATATACTTAGCAACCTTCTTCAGGAACTCCGCGTCGGTCTTGTCCGCCTCGCTCACCAGCCCGCGGCGTATTGCCTCGTGGAATATCTTCGCCTTCTCCCCCGTGAGCCCCACTTCCTTTATCGCCTGCTCCTCCGCGTCTATTAACTCCTTCTCTTTTTCGGGCTTGCCTGCGATACCGCCATCTTCTTTTATATCCTCCAGCGCCTCCTCCACGTCCTCGGGATTCGCGCCGTTCTCAATCTCTTCCGCCGCTTCCTTCACCACGTTCTCCTCTCTCTCCACGCCTTTCTTTCCGAACCACTCGGCCACGCGATTCATCAGCTCTTTTGTTTTTTCGGACATCTTGCCGCTCTGTACCAATTCTTTCACCGCCGCTTTAAGAGCGGAGCTCTTCTCCATCAATTTCCCCAGGGCGAGGGATTTTACACAATCAATAAAATAAGTCTCCCTACTCCCACTCTTTACCGAGTGATTCCTCTTTTACTTTTATGAGAAAAACTTAAAATCGTATTGTGCGATTATTAACAGTTGGCGCATATATACAAAAGCTACAAGGTTTATCGGGTGATAGTGCTCAATATGTTAGCCCACGCGCTCAACGTGAACATTTATCAAAAGGGAATAGAAGAAAAGTTGGATTCCATCATCGCAAATGCGAAATATGAGATAACCAAATCAGAAATAAGGCACGAGATTAGGAGTAATCACAAGATGACTGAAAAAGTTCTAAGCGAGCTGGAGGAGGAGGGGCTGGTGAGAATCGAAAAAGAAGGAAAAAAGACGCTGGTGAAAATCACGAAAAAGGGAGTGCTTCATTTGATTCGGTGGAACCGCTTCTACATGGAGCTTTACAGGGAGCAGATAAAGGACCATTACCGCTACGTCGGTCTGCCCATGTGGTTCAAGGAAGAAGGTCAGGCCTAGGCCCTATGAAGGGAATGAAGTCGTAGGTGCCGTCTTCCATTTCCATAACTATTTGAATAGGTATTTCTGAGTTTACCGCGTAATTGTACACCTTTTCATCCACGTTCTTCGCTATGAGCGCAATTCTCCCGATTTCTAACTTTTTCTTCTCAGAGTTCTCCTTTGCAACTTCCACTATCTTTTTCACATCGTCCAAAGAAGGGGAATCCAATTTTTTGAGGTAAAATGAATAGCTCTTCACTCCCCTTATTTTTCCAAACGCTTTGCCTTTGATTTCAGCGTACACATCGAAATTAACTCCGGAGATTTCGTAATTTTTCATTATTTTTCCTTTTCTCTCCTCTATTCTCTTTCGAAATTGGAAGCTCTGGTCGAGATAATTTAAGAACCTCTCCACTTCGTCATTTCCCTCGGGTATTTTCAGCTCCATATCCTGTAAGTATTCGTAAACCTGATACCTGCTCACCACGGTTGCCAGCTTCTCTCGAATATCTACGAGATAAATCATCACCAAGATGACCACGGCAATGAGGAGCATGTATGCTATTATATCGAATACATTTAGATCTACAATGGCAAAGACCCATAGAACGAGGGCGATGAGAAGCCAGAATAAGAGAAGATAAAAAGAGCGAAGAATTCTTTTGTTCATCTTCGCCGAGGATTTTGCCAAGTCCTCGAGGGATGAAAATAGAACCGAAATCGCATCTTCTCCGGAGCGTGAACCCATGATTACGAATTTTCATACACCTATTTAAAAATATGGGAAATCGCCGAAAGCAAATTTTATATAGAAGAACTAACTTACACGCATCGTGTCAGGGAAAAAAGAGGAAAAAAATGAAGAAAAATCCGAAGAAATAGAGAAGATAATGAAGGAGAGAGATGAGTACAAGGACAAGTATCTCCGCAAGCTCGCGGAGATGGACAACTACCGGAAGATGATGGAAAGAGAAAAGGAAATGGAATTGGAAAGGTGCAGGGGCGAAATAATAAAGGAATTTTTGGATCCATACGAATCTCTTCGCAAAGCGGTTGATTCCCTGCCCGACGAGGATAAAGAGGGAATTGCGCTAATCTTGAAGCAAATGGAGAAAGTGATGGAGAAATTCGGATTGAGGGAAATAAAGGCGAAGGGTGAGAAATTTGACCCCATGCTCCACGAAGCAATTGGCGTGGTGGATGGCGAGAAGGATGATGTGATCGTTGAGGAGTATCAGAAGGGCTATATGTTAGGAGATACAGTATTGAGGCACTCTAAAGTATTGGTTTCTAAAAAGGAGGTGAAAGAAGATGAGTGAGAAAATAATAGGTATAGATTTGGGAACGAGCAACTCGGCCGCGGCTGTATACATCAACGGGAATGTGAAGGTCATTCCCAGCGCGGAAGGCAATACGATGTACGGAAAGGCATTTCCCTCGTACGTCGCATTCACGAAAGATGGGCAATTACTGGTGGGAGAGCCCGCGAGAAGACAGGCGCTTACGAATCCGGAAGGTACCGTTTACGCATTCAAGAGAAAAATGGGAACAGATTACAAATACAAGATTCGCGGTAAGGAGTTCACCCCTCAGCAGCTTTCCGCATTCTTATTGCAGAAGATAAAGAGGGACGCCGAAGCGTATTTGGGCGAGGAGGTAAAGAAAGCGGTTATAACCGTGCCCGCTTATTTCAACGACAATCAGAGGCAAGCCACGAAAGATGCGGGGGAAATCGCCGGCTTGGAGGTTGTTCGCATAATCAACGAGCCCACCGCCGCAGCTCTCGCTTACGGAATAGACAAGAGCGATGAGGAGCTCAAAATCATGGTTTACGACTTCGGAGGAGGCACTTTGGATGTTACGATAATGGAGTACGGAAGCGGAGTTTTTGAAGTGATTTCCACGGCGGGAGATACCCAATTAGGCGGTACTGATATGGACAACGCAATAATCGATTACATCGCCGAAGAGTTCAAGAAGGAGCACGGGGTGGATTTGAGAGAAGATAAGAATGCGTTCATCCGATTGAAAGAAGCGGCTGAGAAGGCGAAAATAGAGCTTTCCACCGTTTTGCAGACGGATATCAATCTCCCGTACATAACAATCGTGAACGGAGAGCCGAAGCATCTCAATATGACCCTCACGAGGGCAAAGTTAGAGGAACTTGTTAGGCCGATAGTTGAGCGCTCCGCTAAAAGTATTGATACCGCTTTGAAGAACGCAAATCTCACAAAGGAGGATATCGACAAGATTATTTTAGTGGGCGGGCCAACAAGAATGCCCATCGTGCAGAAGTTCGTGGAAGATTACATGGGCAAGAAAGTTGAGCGAGGCATAGACCCAATGGAATGCGTGGCAACCGGAGCTGCGATTCAAGGTGCGGTTCTGGCGGGAGAGGTTAAGGATATCGTTCTATTGGATGTTACGCCTCTAACCTTAGGAGTTGAAGTTTTAGGTGGATTGGTGGAGCCTTTGATTCCCGCAAATACCACTATTCCCGTTCGAAAATCAAAGGTGTTCACCACCGCTGCGGACAATCAAACAACCGTGACAATTCATGTGGTTCAGGGCGAAAGGCCCATGGCAAAAGACAACGTGTCTTTGGGAATGTTCAACCTCACGGGCATACCTCCTGCTCCTCGCGGTGTGCCACAGATTGAGGTCACTTTCGACATCGACGCCAATGGAATTCTGCATGTGAGCGCGAAGGATTTGGGCACTGGAAAGGAAACGGGGATAACGATTTCCGCGAGCACCAAGCTGTCCAAAGAGGAAATAGAGAAGATGAAGAAAGAGGCGGAGAAGTACGCGGAAGAGGACAGGAAGAGAAAGGAGGAAATAGAGAACCGCAACAAGTTGGAACAGCTCGTTTACGCATCAGAGAGATCATTGGAGGAATACGGAGATAAGGTACCTGCGGATGTGAAATCGGAGATAGAAGAGGAGATAAA
>WAKX01000035.1 GCA_015523125.1 DHVE2 group archaeon
CTCCTTTACATAGTGATAGCAGCGGTGGCGATAGTTGCAATATTCATATATCTCTCGGTTAAAGAATGATTCCCCACTGAATTTCAGGTGTGAGAATTAAAAATTTTAATCATTTTTATAGAATAGATACAAAATATTTTTAAACTCTCGAACTTTTCTATCACTTGGGAGAAAACTCCCGAAACCCCGAGGTGATGAAAAATGAAGAAGGTATGGAATAAGAAAGAAAAAGGCGAAATGGGCATCGGCACCCTGATAATCTTCATAGCAATGATTATCGTGGCTGCCGTTGCCGCAACGGTGTTAATACAGACAGCGTACCAGCTGCAACAGCAAGCAGAAGAAACTGGCAACATAGCCATTCAGGACGTTGCCACAGGATTCAAAGTGATACACATCGGCGGCATTGTTGACAACAGCACACCTGCAAGCCCGAAGATTAGCGTGATCGAAATAAAGGTTGGTCTGCTTGCCGGAAGCCCGGCTATAGACCTTGACAACGTTCTAATCGAAATAACCGATGGAACCACTGATAAGACGCTTTCCTTCGCAGCAGTAACCAATTCAAGCAAGACTGCCATAGATTATGCGGATTCCACGCATTTCAGCGCAGATCTCCTCAGAGATATGCCCCCAATGAACTGGCAGGGCGATCACGTGATGACACAGGGCGACATCATCAAGATAGTTATAAACGCAACTGCAGCTGGGCTTACTCTTGGACCGCAGACTCAGGTTACCATGCAATTAATACCCAAGCATGGTGTGCCAACCTATACCGCATTCATGGTACCTGCAACACTGACAACCAAGTACGTGGATCTCTACTGATCTCCTTTATTTCTTTGTACAGTGAACCAGCGAACAGCGTAACCTCGAAACTAGGGAGGTGATAAGAAATGGCAGCGTTGTTTAAAAAGAAGAAAAAAGAGAAAAAGGAAGAGAAACATAGCACAGAGGAGGCACTCCCTCCGGAGCTTGCCGGGGAGGGTGTGTCAGAGACGCTCATAGAAGAAAAGGACTTGCAAAACATACTTGGAGACGTGGTAAAAGGCAGCGGAATAGACGAAGTATCGGAGAAAATCGACGACCTAACAAGGAAGTTAGATGAGATTCAATCTCGGCTTGAAAGGCACGATTCACTGATTTCCTCGCTTCAGAACGAAATATCAGAGATGCGAAATGTCAACGAAGAGATGCAGGATAACATAAAACGCCTGTTAGATGTGTACGAAGTGGTGTCCCAGAAGATCAACCCATTCATCGACATGGGCGGTAAAAAAGAGGAGATCAACGAGGAAACAATAATACCGGAAACAACGATAGTTCCAGAGCCTAAGAACGAAATACCCGCGGTGTTTAAAGAGGAGACAGAGAAGTTCGAGGAGGAATATATACCTCCCAGAGCGGGGAGGGAGGAAGCGCCGAAAAAGCTGTCTCCGGGAAAACCAATACTAACCCATATACGCAAGGACTACTACACAATCGTGCTGCTGATGCGGTGGATCGAGTTCCTCTTCGAGCATGTGAAGAGAGACAAAATCACACTGCTCCTCGACTACTATGTGGACATCGGCTGGATCAGCAAAGAAGTGAAATCGGAAATAATGGCATACGCAAGAGGTGAGGTGCAGGATGTCACGAAGTACTTCCCAGAGGAAGAGATCGAAGCGGAAATCGAAACCCCTGCAGGTACCATAAAGACGCCGGGTCCGAAGATATACAAGAAGGTTGAAGACTGGAGATTGAGCGCAGAGGATCACCTGAAGTCTCTGCTCTTCATAATGAAGATAGCTGGTGTTGAAGTGAACAAAGATCGCTTGAATTCGTTGGAACAAGAAATCGAGAAATTTAAGAAATCCCTGTGGGAATTCCACGGGGTGTAACTCCTTTCCATATTTTTTGTGAGATTAGCATTTTCCTGTATGTATGTCCAATTCACTCGATATACCTGAACCCAATCATCGATTGTGTAATTCTCGAAAATTAATTCAAATGGCTCCTTTTCGAATTTCTCGTAACTCTCGTTGGTCATATACACTGGCGGTCCAATGGGATTCTCGAGATTTTTGTACCCGTAAACTCCGTTTTCCCACATGCTCCTCGTTATGATAACGTACCCTATTGGGGGATAAGTTCCGTTGAGCCCTTCGAGCTCATCGAGGCAATCCAGCCATGATGTTCCGTTCCAAATCTTGTAATCGTATTCGAAGCTGGAATTGAAGCCGTACGCAGCGATTAACGTGCCTATTTTATGGCTCGTGGCCACGGTGAAATTCTTATCCCCGTTTTCAACTAAATAATTGATTCCGGACATGACCACGGCGGAAACGCCCTGCGACGGGGGCGCAACCTTGCCCATGAATGGAAATGCGGTTATTCCTGTCATCACTATCATAAAGATTATGATGGACATAAAGAGAATCTGCATTCTCCTGCCAAAAGGATAGAAAATTTTGTACTCAACAGGATCCCTTATTGGCTCTGATGTGGTAACGGGAATGCTCTGCATTATTCCCCCGCTCAGCTCGGGGTTATTGGAGTGGGTGAGTATATAAAACGGTGCTTCCAGAGTGATTATTATTCTCTTCTTAACTGAAACTTTCTTGAATACTTCGCTACCCATGACCTCCGTAATTCCGAGGGCACCAACGATGGCGAGGGCCTCCATCATGTACTCCACGTGCCTCCAAGGCTCCAATGTCATTATGAACAATCCGAATATTGCCGATAATGTTATTGCACCGAGCCAGCCCGCAATGTGAAACATCAGCTTCTCATTCTTGTAAATTCTGAACAAACCCACACCCATGAACCCGATTGTTAAAAGAAAGGGAATTGAGTAAACCATGGCCATGGGCGGTATGTAATAGCCGTTGAGTCCGAATATGGCCAGAAGAACGAAGAAGACTATACCCACACCTAGGGAAAAGGCGAATATCCAAGAAATTTTCAATTTTTCTAGCTTTTGAGCCCATACTCCCCTGTAGCTAAGCCGCAGGTTTAAGGCCACGTAAAGCAAGATAAACAGAAGAATTCCGAAGAGAATTGGAGTGGTGTACCACGGGAGAGCGCGGTGATAAGGAGCTGCAAGAAATACGTACATTCCTGGGACGCGCCATACCCAGTATCCCATGGTGGCAAAGCTGAATACAAAGATGAAGGCAAACATTGATTTTATTTTCTCCGCAGACAATTTGCCAAATACGGAGAACACAAGCCATATGCCAATCATGGAGATTATGAACATGTAGGTGGTGAGGTGGTGCGATACGATAAGCATGGCCGAAACGGGGATGAGGAAGTAAAGCCATCTTCGCTCATCTTTCCAGCGCATGAAGAAATAAAGCGAGAAGAGAAGAAAGAAATGGCCGATGGTGAGAAAATACGGCATGGAAGTTTGATACACATGAATCGGATTGATTGCGAGAAGAAGCGCAGCTAAAAGAGATATTTTGTGGCTCTTAGTAAGATAATATGCGATTAAAAACAGGGGAATTACGGTTAATCCACCGATGATGGGAGGAACTCTCATAACCAGCAAACGGGGGTCCGCGCCGGTGACCGAATAAACACCTAAAATGATTAAGTAAAACATGGGGAACGAGCCGTAGCCGGAGGTCCCCCATATGGCTGGGTATTCGTAAAGTGGATTTCTCCTCTGAATGAATTCGATGGTAATAGAATAATAAATTCCGAAGTCGTTGCCCCATCCAGAGTATACCCATGCGGGTATGGATCTAATGACCACTGCCAAGGTGGTAATCCAGATGAGGTGAAACCTCCAGTCCCTCAGCAGCCTCGAAACCCAATCTCGCATCGGGCCATATTAAACAAGCTGATATTTTAAACTTTTGGACTTTGGTCGCAAAATTATTTATACCAATGAGCATTTCGCTCCTTACCTGTGATTGATTGAATGAAGGAGGTAATGAAAATGGCAAAACCAATATATGTAAGGTTCGAAGTGCCTAAGGAGTTGCAGGACAAGATCCTCAGCGCAGTGGAGATTGCAAAGGAAACCGGAAAGGTTAGAAAGGGAACCAACGAAGTTACAAAGGTCATCGAAAGAGGAGATGCAAAATTTGTTGTTGTGGCCGAGGATGTTAATCCCCCGGAAGTTGTAGCCCACATCCCGCTGCTCTGCGAAGAAAAGGGAATTCTCTACGGCTACGTGGCAACCAAAGCGGAGCTGGGAAAGAGGCTGGGCATAAAATCCGCGGCTTCCGTGGGTATCATCGATTTCGGCAAGGCCGAGGACATGTTCAAGGAGATTATGGACGGAATCAACGCAATAAAGAAGTAAAGGTGAATGAAAATGGCAGATGATGAGGCAACTCCCGCGGAAGTGCTGGAAATAATGGGCAGAACCGGCATGTCCGGGGAGGTCACTCAGGTTAAGGTTCGGGTTCTTGAAGGCCGTGATAAAGGAAGGATTCTCACGAGGAACGTCAAGGGCCCGGTTCGCGTTGGAGACATACTGATGTTGAGAGAAACCGCCAGAGAGGCCCGCAAGCTGGAGTCAAGGTGATTTAAATGCCCGCTAAAAGAATATGCTCATTCTGCGGCAAGGAAATCGAGCCCGGAACGGGAAAGATGTACGTAACTCGAGATGGAAAAGTCTACCATTTCTGCAGCAACAAGTGCTACAAGAACATGATCGAGCTCGGAAGAGTTCCGAGAAAAGTAAAGTGGACAGCCGCGTACAAGAAAGAGAAGGACATAAGGCTTCACATGCTCAGGAGGAAAGAGAATGAAGCAGAGAACGCTGGTGCTTCTCAAGCCTGACGCTGTGAACAGAAGGCTAATGGGTGAAATCATAGGGCGCTTCGAGAAGAAGGGCCTGAAAATAGTCGCTATGAAGATGCTCTGGATGGACAAGAAGATGGCGGAGAAGCACTACGAGGTGCATCGCGGCAAGCCGTTCTACGAATCTCTAATCGATTATATCACTTCCGCACCGATAGTTGCAATGGTTTTAGAGGGAGACAACGCAATAACAGTGGTTCGCAAGATGATGGGCAAGACAAACGGACAGGAAGCGGACATAGGAACCATAAGGGGAGACTACTCAATGAGCGTTCAGAACAACCTAGTGCACGGCTCCGATTCAGAGGAGAATGCAAAGAAGGAAATCAGCCTGTTCTTCAGCGACGGCGAAATAATGGATTATCGATTGGTTGACGAAGTCTGGATATAATGCACACCCACAGGGAAATTGGGATTTACTCATATCTTTCTTTTTCTCCCGGCATCGGGGGCAAGTTGAAAAAAGAAGTGGAAGATTTTTACGTGGAAGAGATTCCGATATCCATCGAGAGAAACGAGAACGGAAAGAACCTGTTTCTGAAAATCAAATTGAGGAACTGGGAGACAAACCGCTTCGTAAAGATTCTTAGCAAAGAGCTGGGAATTAGCAGGAACCGCATACGCTTCTCGGGCACAAAGGACAAGAGGAGCGTGAGCGTGCAGTACTTCTGCATAATGAATTACACCTCGCATGTGAATTTGAGAATGCGAGACGCAGAAATTTTAGAGGAGTTCAGGAGCGACTCGTGCATAGAACTCGGAGACCTTCTCGGCAATAGATTTCGATTGAATCTCAGGGATGCAGAATGCGACGATAGGGTGGAAAAAATAGAAGATGAATTGCGAGGATTCTTCCCCAACTTCTTCGGAGTGCAGAGATTCGGGGCCACGAGGCCAATAACACACATAATCGGAAGATACATAATCGAGGGGAAATACGAAGAGGCAGTTCGTCATTACATCG
The DNA here is from genome assembly GCA_015523125.1 of DHVE2 group archaeon. GTDB lineage: Archaea > Thermoplasmatota > Thermoplasmata > Thermoplasmatales > Aciduliprofundaceae > JAADDK01. Next base: position 5,774 of record WAKX01000035.1, read on the forward strand.
GAGCCCCGGGAGATTTCGAAGACGATGAGGGGAGAAAAATATTCTTCGAGAGCATGGACGCTAGAGAATCGATTAAAGAGATAAGCGTGAAGGCAGAGTACGAGCGGGCCATGCTGAACCATCTCATCACGAGGGAAGGAGATTACATTGGAGCGTTGCGATCCCTACCGAAATCCCTGCTAATGATGTTTGTCCACGCATACCAGAGCTATCTGTTCAACATGATGGTGAGCGAGAGAATAAAGAGAGGAGTAGATGTTCAGATTGGAGATGTTGTGATGAAAACTGATAAACACGGAATTCCAATGCAGAGCTTCGTTAAGGTGAACTCATTCAATTACGAGAAGATAAAAAAGTTAGTGGGTGAGGGAAAAGCGTACGTGAGCACCATTTTGTTCGGGTACGAATCGGAATTCACCGATGGAATACAAGGGGAAATAGAGCGGGAGATTGTGGAAAAAGAAAATATAGATAGAAAAATGTTCAGAATTCGGGAGATTCCAGAGCTGAGCTCAAAAGGAAGGAGGAGAAACATACTGGCGAAATACTGGGATTATCATCGCGATGGTTGCACTTTTTCATTTTCTCTGTTCCCCGGAACTTACGCAACCTCGCTAATGCGCGAATTTATGAAGAGGGAGGAGCTGGAATACTACTGAAGAGGAATTGATAGAAGAAAGAGGAATAGAGCCGCAAGGAAGAACGAAGCTAATTCCACCCCAATACCAATTAGTATAGTTTTCCACGCCGGCATTTTTCTTCTCTTAATATCCGCAAGAGCAGCGGCGCTGGCCTGAAACGAGCCGTAAACTAGGAAAACGTAGAGATAAATGAACGGGTTGAGGGAGAAGAGAATCCCGCCGGTTTGCTCGAACACCAGCCCGAATGAGCCACCGATAATAAATACGGAGAAATGGTTGAAATCGAATCGATGATACGCCAGAGTCCAAATCAATGAGAAGGCAGAATAATAGCCCAGCGCGAGGTATAGGTCAATCACAGGATCCGGATTGAGCAAAATCCTCTCCCCCGGTGGTTTTGGAAGATTATCCACCACTGCGAACACTTCAGTAATCATACCGAAGAGAAGGGAAAATAGGAAAAATTTTACCCGCGAATCCATGGGAATTTTGGAATACCATTCTGAAGATTTCCTGAAATACACGATGAAGCAGTATATTGAGAGGATAACCCAAGTTAGCCCAGTGAAGGGAATCATCACTATTGGAATCAGCGCAGCAATTAAAATCAGATTTTTCCTTTTCATCTTTCCTTGTGTACTTCGTACCACATATGCTCAATTTCTTTGAATATTATCTCGGAAGCGGTGCGCACGGCGTTGGGCGAGCCGGGAGTGAGAAATACGAGCTTATCCCCAATTATACCAGCGGTTGCTCTGCTCATAAGCGCCGGCGTGCCTATATCTTGGTAGCTCACCATGCGGAATATTTCGCCGAATCCGCTTAACTCCTTATCAAAAATTGGCACAACGGAATCGTAAGTCACATCTTTTTTACTTATTCCCGTTCCCCCGTTGATTATTACGGCATCGCAGGACGGGAGAAAATTGAATAGAGCGCGGAGAATCTCTATTTTGTCATCCTTCACTACGATGTACCCGCATCTCTCGTGACCATTTTCTTCTATTTTCTCCATCAGTATTTTTCCAGAGAGGTCCTCTTTTTCATCTCTCGTGGAACTCACCGTGATTACGGCAATTTTCAAATTGTAGCGGTGCTTTTTATGCTCTTCGTGTCCCATCTCACTCACCCTTTCTCTTCTCCAATACTTCGATGTCCTTGATCTGCGTCATAGGATACTGCCCGTTCTCGTCCTTCTCCAAATACTTGACCATGTCCCAAATGGTGAGCAAAGCGACACTCACACCCGTGAGAGCCTCCATTTCCACACCCGTTTTATAATGCGCCTTAACCTCGCATTCCACGTCAATCCGATTTCCGTGCATGTGGAATGAAAAATCCACGCCCTCTATTGGAATGGGGTGACAATGAGGAATGAGCTCCGGAGTTCTCTTGACTGCAAGCATCCCGGCGATTTTGGCAGTTTCGAAAACATCTCCTTTTTTCACGTTTCCCTCCTTGATCACATCTATGGTTGTGCTTTTGAGCACTATAGTGCCTCGAGCCCTTGCGACCCTGAGAATTGGCGTCTTGTTGGATATGTCAACCATGCCCATATCCCCGTATCCCCGAAAGAGTATTAATCTTTTTGTAGTGCTTTTTATTACTCCCTCTATGACCTGGTGGATTTACGCTCTGATTACCATGCTCATGTTCGGAACAACGAATTTCTTAGTGAAGTATGCGGGGCACAGCAACATGGACTCCATATTCACGTCAATAGTGCTCTGGCTAGCCACCGGTGCTACGGGACTTATTTTCCTCCTGATTTACAGAGATAATTTCTTCTCGAACCTGAAAAACACATCGCCTTGGCTTCTCCTTCTTCCCATATTCGCAGGCGTCGCATTGGCAATTGGAATGTACGCAATCAAAATTGCCCTCACCAACGGTCCAGCGGGGCCAACCGTGGCGATAACGGCTGCAAATGCGTTCCTTGTGGCGCTTTTAGCTTACATATTCATCGGCGAGGAGATATCCCCCATAAAGATGGTTGGCATGGTGGTGATATTCGCGGGGATTATTCTTATGACCCTTTGATTAGAAAATCTTTTTATCGCATGATGCAATCTTGCAGAGAGGTGATTTAATGACCGAGAAAACTCTGCATTTGAAAAAGATACTGGAGGAGATGAAGGCTCGCGGAGAGACATGGGAGCTTTTGAGACTTTTTGGGCCGTCTACCAATCGTGTTGTGGTAGAGGGAAAGCAGGCTGTGATGCTCGCATCCAACAATTATCTCGATTTAGCCAATGACCCAAGATTGAAAGAGGCAGCGAAGGAAGCGATAGAGAAGTACGGCTGGGGCGCGGGCAGCGACTGGAGCATCGCCGGATACACAGATTTGCAGGAAAAACTGCATAAGAAGATTGCGGAATTCAAAGAGACGGAAGCGGGACTTGCGTTCCAGACAGGATTTGCGACAAATGCCGGGGCCCTCGCTAAGATAGTGGGCAAGGGCGATGTTGTGGTTAGCGATGAACTGAATCACGGAAGCATAATTGATGGAATTCGCCTTTCAAAAGCGGATAAGGTGATTTACAAGCACCTGGACATGGGGGATTTAGAAGCAAAACTGAAGGAGGTGCACGACAAATACGAACACATTCTCGTGGTGACTGATGGTGTGTTTAGCATGGACGGAGACATAGCGCCAATGGACGAAATAGTAAAAATTGCGGACGAGTACGGCGCAATGACCTACGTGGATGATTCCCACGGCGAAGGAGTTTTAGGAGAAGGGCGCGGGATAGGGCATCACTTTGGAGTGCAGAAGAAGATCGATTTCCAGATGGGAACGTTCTCCAAGGCCCTCGGCTCAATGGGCGGAATGATTGCAGGAGAGGAGTACGCGATGGAATACATATACAACACAGCCCGCACATGGCTGCTCAGCGCAGCATACCCGCCTGCGGTGACAGCGGCGAACATCAAATCTTTGGAAATCGTCATGCAAGAGAAGGATAGAGTGCAGCGCCTATGGGATAATCGCAACTACTTCAAGAAAGGTCTCGAAGAGCTGGGATTCGACACGTGGAAGAGCCAGACTCCAATCGTGCCGGTAATGGTCCGAGACTCGAAGAAAGCGAAGGAGCTGGCACACAAATTGTTCGACGCAGGCGTATTTGCTCTGCCCATAGTGTTCCCAATGGTGCCTCGCGGCTTAGAGAGAATAAGAAACCAGATAAGCGCAGGCCATACCAAAGAAGACCTGGATTACGCTCTAAACGCCTACGAGAAGGCGGGCAAGGAGCTGGGATTAATCTAATTTTTCTTTTTACTATTTGCAATGACCCTTGAAACCACAGAAAAGGAAATATCAGCGTGGAGAACATTGGAAAAAAAGAAGGGGAAAGTACAGCTATTCTTTGCTTTTGTCGTGATAGGCTTAGGTGTTTTTGTGTTCACTATCCTTGCTTTCATTATGCTCTCAGGATATAACGAATTTTGCGGGTTGATTTACTTATCTATAATCGGGGCTATTCTCATATTTTGGGGAGCAAAAACCATATTTTCCCAGAAAAGTCCAAATTCCCCATCTGTTGAAGGAATCTTCAGATTTAATTCAGAAATGATGGAATTCATAAGCGAGAAAAACGGAATTAAAATTCGCATTCCCTTGGATGCCAACACCTATCTTTATCCTTTAGTATGCAACGCCATTTATAACGATTTATGCGGATTACATATTCGGAGAGGTAAAATTTACCTAGAAATAGAGCCATTTCTCGGATATTCTATGAAGCAAATAGAAAATGAGCTTCCTACCTTAATTTACTTTGCAAAAAGGAAGAATGTAAAGTTTGATAAGAGTTGGAAGCATGTAAGGGTGTAAGTAAGGCGGTGAACTCAAAATGGCAAAGAAAGGCGCAATTTACGAGCGGGAACTGAAGGGAATTTTAGCAGGCGAAGAAAAAACAATAAAAAAAATGTCGAAGGGAATGAGCGAGGAGGAGAGGAAAAATTATGAGAGCATGATTCAAAAACCGTTCTTAGTGCTCCGGGCCGCCGGCTCGTTCGGAATTGACCTTATAGCGATAAGACACGATTACTCGTTCCCCATAGAAGTGAAATCCTCAAAAGAGAAAACGTTAAGATTCACGCAAAATCGCGGGAGAGGACAGAGGCAGGCGGAGGACATGGTGAAAGAATGCTCCCGGGCAGGAGTGATCGCTCTTTACGCCTATCGCCTGAAATCTTACCGCGGAGACCCGTGGAGAATTTTCACATTGCCCATGGACTCGGATTTTCAGGGCTGGGCAAAGTATATTTACGGAATTCTTCCGAAAATTTCTCTCACTCGGGATGGTAATTACATAATGCACTGGGAGGATGGCATGCCCCTGAGCAAGTTCATATCGAGGCTAAATTACGAGGAATAATAGGAAAATTCCGTAGGTAATGAGAAATGCAACGCCCTCAATCTTCGATATTTTTCTTCTAAAAGCGAAGAGGAGTAGCATTATTGTCATAAGCGAGAGAAATGCAGATGTCAAAATAAGGGAATTCGTTTGGAGCTTAATTGGATTTATTAGAGCTGCGGTTCCAATAACTATTAGGGTGTTGAATATGTTGCTCCCGATTATATTTCCCACCGCAATTCCGTGCTTTTTCTTTATAGTCGCGGATATTGTCGTTGCGAGTTCAGGTAGAGAGGTGCCAACGGCGATTGCTGTAGCAGCTATGATTATTTCAGGGATTCCGAAAAGATATGAGAGAGAAACTGCAGAATCCACCAGTATGTTGGCGCCCCACACAATTCCCAATGCCCCAAATATAGTGTAAATTATCGAGAGGAGCATGCTTTTCTCCGGTGTGATTTCCTCCACCTCTTCCTTTCGTCCGTGGATATCGTTGAGGTAAATCCCGTAAATCAAAATGAACACAATGCCCATCCACCACGTTATCTGATTGAATATGAAAACGAAGAAAAGGAGAAGCCCGGTAACGAAGGTAAGGGTTATCGCATCCCTTCTTATGTACTTAGAAAGCGCCAGGGGCATGATTATGGCAGCTATTCCGAGAACCAATCCTATGTTGGCGATGTTGCTCCCCACGGCGTTTCCCCACGAAGTTTCTGGATGCCCGTAGAAAGATGCAATGTCCGAGACGGCCATTTCTGGCAGAGATGTGGCAAGGGCGACTATTGTCAACCCTATCGTGTGCTCGCTCACTTTAAGATGAGCAGCTATGCTCGCAGCCCCCTCCACGAAGTAATCGCTTCCAGTAACTAAGAGATAAATTCCCACCAGAAAGTTTAGAGTGAGAAGAATAACATCGGAAGTGTTCTGGAGCATGAAGTAGTACAGGGGAAATGAGAGAATAACGACCATAAGGAACAGCGCATCCTTCCACTTCATCAAATAGAGATGAGAAGCGGATATATTAAGGTTGAGTTGGCTTCGGGGGAAAATATTTAACCAATGAGAAGATAAAAGAACGATGTACATCGTCCGCTACGGAGAGCTGGGATTGAAGGGCCGCAACAGGAAGTTCTTCGAAGAACTCCTAATCAAGAATATAGAGAAAAAAATAAAAAAAGATGGAAAAGAAGCGAGAATAGAACTGGCAAGGGGAAGAATTTTGATTTACGGCGAAAATCTCGAGGACTCGCTCTCCAAAGTGCCCGGCATCGTGTCCTATTCCCTCGCGGATGAGATGGAGTACGAGGAAATTTTTCCGTATCTCCAGAAAGAACTGCAAAATTACAACCCCAAGGATTTCAAGGTGGAAGCGCATCGGGTAGATAAATCCTTTCCGAAAAAGTCCCCGGAGATCAACGAAGAAGTCGGAAGCTTCATAGTGGAGAAATTCAAATGGAAGGTGAACTTGAAAAATCCGGAACTCATAGTTGGTATAGAGATAATCAACTCGAAGGCATTCGTGTTCTTCTCGAAAAATCGGGGCGTGGGCGGGCTCCCCGTAGGCTCGGCGGGCAAGCTCCTCCTATTGATTTCGCCTGGCATGGATTCTTCGGTGGCGGGATTCATGATGCTCCGCAGAGGCGCGGAAATATCGGCGCTCCACTTCTCTCAGGGAGAGATAGGGGAGAAAAAGGTGAGGAAATACGTGGAGAAGCTAAGCGAATTCTCACCCCGGGAAATCGAGCTAAAAGTGATTCCCCACAGAGATATTCTAGGAAAATACGCGGAAAAATTGAAAAATATGAGAAAAGAGCGGTGGACATGCGTGCTCTGCAAGTACCTAATGCTCAAAGAAGCGGAGAAATACGCGAAGAAAATAGGTGCGTTGGGAATAATCACCGGCGATTCGCTGGGGCAGGTGGCATCGCAGACCCTCAACAACATGTACTCCGCGCAGATTGGAAACGAGATGCCCGTGTACCGCCCGCTAATAGGAATGGATAAGGTAGATATCGAAAAAATAGCGAGGGAGATAGGGACTTACGATATCTTCATCTCAGAGAAAGAGGAAAAATGCCCATTCAGACCGAGATACGTGAGCGTTCAAACAAACGTGGAAAGATTCAAAGAAATTCTGAAGGATTTGGGATTATAGCCACGTTTCTTCTATCCTGTATTTTTTGGGAATCTGGCTCACGAGCTTTCCGGCGCAGAGCCCGCAACCCAAAACATCGCTGCCCGATTTAACAACCACATATCCTCGATTATTTCCGCAAACCCCATCGATGTTTTCACCCTTCAAAAATTTCATTCCGTCGTTCGATGAAAGGGATATTACGTTTTTGGTGGCATAACGACCAATTATTCGAAGAAACGCCGTAGTGGGCTTGTAGACCTTCTTGATTCTCAGCGCCCGAATTCCCATGACTTCGATTTTTTTGTCCTCATAGTACTCGCCTGAATATGCCCAAACGCTCTGGGCAAACTCGTAAAAATCGTATTTTTCAATCTCTTTTCCTATTCCGAACCTCTCGATGAAATAATCTCGATATGAATTATTTTTTGAGAACTGCAATTACCATCCCTCCCGTGTCCACGAGATGCGGATATATGCGAATCATCCTATCGCTCACCTTCTCAAAGCTCCATTCTCTCCACGATTTCACCCCTTTATCATGGGGGATATCGAGTTCCACCTTTTCAATTTTCAATCCCAATTCTTCCACGCCGTACTGCACCACTTCCTCATTCTCCAGCGGGTTGAATGTACATGTGGAATAAACCAATATTCCCCCTTCTTTCAGATGCCTCTCCGCGTTCTTTAACATCTTCTTCTGTATTTTCGACATCCTTATGTGGTCGCTCAAGTTGGGCATCCTCTCCTTTTGATTCTTCCTGTAAGTGCCCTCGCCGGTGCATGGGGCGTCCAGCAGAATCTTATCGAATTTGGCGCCGAACCTTCGAGATGTGGCATCGCCCTTCACGATTACCGCATTGCTTACGCCTAACCTTTCAATGTTTGCGGCCAGCGCCTTTATTCTGTTGTCGCTTATATCGTTGGCCACGATAGTTCCCGTGTTTTTCATCAATTCAGCCATGAGAGTGGTCTTGCTCCCCGGCGCCGCGGCCATGTCCAGGACGAAATCTCCGGGCGAAGGAGAGAGGAGAAGAGCTGGCAGCATGGAAGAAAAATCCTGAACGTAATAGTACCCGAGAGAATGCTCCACCGTGGCCCCGGGATGCTTCACGGGCATATTCTCTATTTGGTATGCGTTCATCCCCGCGAACCTCTCCAGCACGAACCCTTTATCTTCCAATCTAGGAATCAATTCATCTTCTGTGATTTTCAAAGTGTTCACTCGGAGCCAGTATGGCTGCGGCTCATTCATCCTCGCAACGAATTTTTCAAAATCGGGAATCATGTCCCTGTAATCTTCTATGTTCATTTTCTCCGCTTCCACGCTTCTGTGATCGCGTAGGTTAGGTCTTCTGGGGATATGCCCGCGTACTCCGCGCCACCCATGCTCTCTCTGAGCGTTTCCTCAATTTCTTTTATCCTCTTTCCTCTGAGGCTCGCTTCGATCTCCTCTATTTTTTCCTCTGGATGCAGAAAAAAGTCCCCTGTGATTTTTATATCTTTTATTTTGTCTCCCTCAAAAACCGCCCTGACTTTTATGAGCTTTCCGGCCTTGTAATCGAATTTACCTTCTGAAATTCCACTCGTGGGTTGCATACTTGTTCACCTCCAGCGAATGAGCGTAATCATAAATTTTTTGCGGCACATCCTCCTCGTAAATATTCGCATTAAGAGCCTCTTGGAATCCTTCAGCCATCAATTTCTGCAACTCTTCGAATTCCACATCTACACCTTCACTCTTAAGCGATGTTACGCGATGCTTCACATCCGCTATCATCTTATCTTTCAATTTCTCTTCGGGAACCCTGAGAATTTCGAACATCTCCTCCACGTTCACATCCATCAAAAGAGTTCCATGCTGCAATAACCCTCCATATTTCCTAGTTTGCGCATTGCCGGATATTTTCTTTCCGTTCACAATAACGTCGTTTATTCCGTGGTGCTCCGCCTCCAGCCCCAATTTTTTTAGGGCCTTTATTATGGCCATGTCGATGACGCGGTAAGAATCTAAAATTCGCCCCTTGAATGCCGGAAGCACTATGGAGTAAGTAAGCTCGTATTTGTGGTAAACAGCTCCACCGCCGGTGATTCTCCTTATCAAATCCACCCCTAACTCCTTCGCTTTATCCACGTTCACTTCCTCTTCCATGCTCTGAAAATAGCCAATGCTCACGGCGGGCGGCTCCCATCCGTAGAGCCTCAAAGTAGGCCCAATCTCGTCCAGATGCGCAAGAAGAGATTCGTCAAACCCCATGTTCCAGTAAGCACGATGCTTGGTATCGAATATCACCCTCAAATCCATGGGCGAGAATAATTTTCCAACCTATTTAATTTTTCCCCCATTTAATTTTACCACCCGAGAATTTTGACGATTTCCATGGAGAATTCTTCTCCCTTTCCCTTTGGAAGCACTGCGCCCATTACCTCTCTCTTGCCTCCAGCCCTATATCCCTTTTCCCGTGCGTACTCTATGAGGGGAATTGCGTTGAAATTCTTCTCGGGGGAGCGAATGTAAAACTCGTCCCTGTCTTCCTTCTCGTTGACCACAATTGCCCTCTTACCCATGCCCCACGCTATTTCCCTCGTGACCGATGAGATTATGTGGTACGGGGTTCTCATCTTCAAAAAATAATACGAGCCCATGCTCTCAGCCCGCTGGGCCCAGCGATGAATCTCCACATCTATTTTTTCCACGTTGCTTCTGAGAGTATCGTCTTCTAAAAGAGAACGCAAATCTTTGGCGCGGTGCACGTTCTCTAACACTTCAAATCTCTTATTGAGCTTGTAGCTGGAATCCAAAAGCGCTACGGCGGTCTCTAAATCTTCCCATTTTATTCGGTATTCTTCCATGACCTTCTCGATCAGATTCCACTCTTTCAGCTCCTTCGCCTTCGGACCCATGTCGCCCACGATGCCCAAAGCAACCAAATGATTGAACTTGTACCCGAATCTTTCCGAGAGAACTGTGGTGCACGATGGATAATGCTTGCCCCAGAGATAAGGGTTGTAATGCTCCGCCGCGCACTCAATCCTCTCGGTCCTGTGATGATCGTATATCTTCAATTCCGCATTTCCACACAGCTCTTTGGAGTCGGGCAAATTCATATCCAAAATCACGATTGAATCGAATCTTCGCAGATAATCCATATCTTCCTCATCCAGATAATAATTGCCTATCTTTGGCGTGTAATGCTCATCCTCGCCGAAGAGATCCATATATATGGCCGCCGATGTTATTCCGTCCGTGTCCCAGTGGTGCAGTATCATAATCGGGTAAATGGATGCGAGGATAAATCTTTCACGTTCAAATTTGAGAAGAATTAATCAAAACATTTTTATTCAAGTGCTTATTGGGGCTTTTATGCCTCTCAACGAACTCATTCATTCAATTCCAAAAGCGGAGCTGCATCTGCACATAGAGGGAACTTTAGAGCCGAAGCTTATGCTCGAATTCGCCAAGAGGACCGGAATGTCCATGGGCATGAGCGCCGAAGAGCTAAAAAGGGCGTATCGCTTCAAGGATTTACAGGATTTTTTGAACATATACTATAAAGGCACCGACACCCTGAGAACCCATGAGGATTTTTACGATTTGACCATGCACTACTTACAAAAGGCGAAGGAAAACAACGTTGTGCACGCTGAAATATTCTATGATCCTCAGGCACATATCAGAAGAGGGATAAAATTCGAAACCTTCACGGAGGGAATAATCAGCGCAATGAAAAACGCGCGTAGAAATTTGGAAATTTCTTCAAACCTCATACTCTCTTTCCTTCGGGATTTGCCGGAGGAGAATGCAATAAGAGTTTTGGATGAAGCAACCTCGTATATCCATGAGATTAAAGCAGTTGGTTTGGATTCCGCCGAACTTGGCAACCCTCCGTCGAAATTCTCGAAAGCTTTCGAGATTGCGAAGGATATGGGGCTGCTACGAGTTGCCCATGCGGGTGAAGAGGGTCCTCCTTCATACATCTGGGAAGCCATAGAAATTCTCAACGTTGAGCGCATAGACCACGGGGTAAAGGCGATTGAAGACCCGAATTTAATGAAGCTTTTGGCAAAGGAAAGAATTCCGCTGACCATGTGCCCGCTTTCCAACAAAAAGCTGAACGTAATCCCTGATCTGAAAAATTACCCGGTTAGAGAATTCTTGAAGCGCGGAATCATGGCCACAATAAACTCCGACGACCCCGCATATTTCGGAGGATACGTGAATGAAAATTATACTGCGATTCAAAGAGCTTTAAATCTCACCCCGGAGGAAATATGCACCCTCGCTTCCAATTCCATATTGGCGAGCTTCATCCCCGAAGAGAGAAAGAGGGAGATTTTGGAGAAAATAAAGGGCCCATGCGAGAAGCACGGGGTTCAGAGTTTCAACCTCTCCTTAGATTCCCGGGCGTAGTACCACGCGTAGAGCTGCTCCTCACGATTTGGAATTCTAACTTTCAATTTTTTCAGCGTGGCTTTGAACTGGCGGCCATGATTCATGTGCAGGAGATGCGCCACCTCGTGAGCCGCCACGTAATCCCGGTACCATTCGGGCAGAAAAATCAGGCTCAAATTGAAACTTATGTTCTTCTTGGATGAGCACGTGCCCCATTTCGTTTTTTGCTCTCTGATGAAAATTTTCGCGTATTTAACATTCAATTTCGACGCGAAATGCAATACCCTTTTGGTCATATCCTCCCGTAGCAATTCTCTTAGCTCTCGCCTCAGCGAATTGCTGTTTTTCTTGCACACATGTACATAAGAGCCGGAGAATCTTGCGTTGTTGCAGTCCCGTTTTATTTTGTAGTACCTATCTAAAATTCGCACCCCGTTCTTTTTTATTTCTCTTCTCGCCTTTTCCCGTGCTTCGTTTATTTTCTTTAGATTTCGCTCGATCCACTCTTTTTTACCCGCAATTAATTTATCCACGTCCACGCCACGCGGAGCGATAACGATGATTTCCCCATCCACTAACTCGATGCGGGGGTTTTTCACCGCTCTTCTTATCACTTTCATCCGTAAACCTCCAGATACGGAAGCATCTTCATTATGTCATCAACAATCTTGTCTAAGAGCGCACCGTCGTATTTTTCCTTGGATACCATGTACCTCAGAATGCGCTTTCTTACCCTCTCCCTTATTTTCTTAACCACGTCCATCTTCATATTCCAGCCCCTGAATAATAAGCCGTCCTCCTTTACCCCTTCTAACAGTTCGTGGAGCACCGAAGCCACATCCTTGTCTTTCAGAGCTTCGGATACCGATTTTATTATAGCGTACTCCGCCGGAGAGATGTTGAGCTTTGCTATTTTCTCCTGCTCTCTGATTATCTTCTCTATCGCCTTCTTCTCTTCCCGGTAAATTTCCTCAAACGTTGATTTTCGCTCTTTCCAGCGTTCTATGGCCGATTCTATGTAATCCACTATATCCCCGTAAATGCTCTGCTTAACGGCATCGCCGCGCACGGTGGCAACGAACATGCTGAGAATTGCGGTCATATCCACTATCTTCTCCACATTCACGGATGACCGCTCCACCTCGCGCAAAAAAGACTCGCCGATTATTATCTCTCCCCGCTTTCTAACCATCCTCACTGAGCTTGAAGTCCTTATCTTCTCGCTTATGTCTTCGATGACTTTTATCACATCGCCGGGCACGGGCTCGCGGCGCTCGCGTCTGTGTAGTATGTACACCGCCGAGATTGCACGGAACAATTGCAGCTCCCTTTTTCTCGCTTTTATTGCATCTCCCCCCAGCGCGTTCCATATCTTTCTTATTTCTCTGTATCTCTTTTCGTATTTGTTCTCCTTTCCATCTTGATAAACGCGATACAGCGCATCGTATAAGCTCTGGCGATCCCCATTATCCAATGACTCCGAGTTTTCGCATATATACGGGAACTCTTCGCAAAACGAATATAAATTTTTAACTAACATCTCGCGAAGCAGCTCCACGGAGAGAGCGGCATGCTCCACGTCTTCATCGCTCACCGCGTAGTACCTTCTCAGCGTGTCTTTGAATATGCGGAATATGCCCACATAGTCCACGACTACGCCGAACCCCTTATCCTTGTAAGGCCTGTTGGTCCGCGCTATAGCCTGAAGTAGATTGTGACCGTTCATGATTTTGTCCAAATACATAACCTCGAGCACTGGCACGTCGTAGCCCGTGAGGAGCATATCGGTAACTATGATTAACCGCGGGTTCTTTTGCTCGTCTTTGAAATCTTCCCGGAGCTTTTTGTTCACGTCTCCCCAGTTAGCCCCGTACCTTTTTTCCACATCTTTGCGATAATCTTCCACAATTTTCTCCTTCTCTTTGCCCGGGTTGTAGGTCATCACGATCTCAGCGAAGCCCTCGCCGTATTTTTCGTATATATGCGGGTAATTTCTCTTTACGTACTCCATTATGTATTTCCTATACAAAGCGCACGCACCGCGATCCACCGCAACCAACATGCCCTTGTATCTCCTGTTGTTCAGCAGATCATCAACGACGCTCTTTGCGATTTTGCGCATCCTGCTCTCATTCTTCATGAACTCCCGCGTGGGACGCAATCTCTTCTTGACCTCTTCCTCCTCCTTCTCGGTGAGCTCTTCAACCGCTTTTTTCAACTCTTCCATATTTAGATGTATGCCCTGCTCCTTGGCGAAGGTGTACACTATGGGCACCGTGTAGCCATCCTTAACGCTCTGCTCGATGAAATATCTATCCAAAATATCTCCAAATTCCCGGAACGTGTTTCTGTTATCGCTCTTGAGAAGTGGCGTTCCCGTGAAGGCGAAGAACTTCGCGTTTTTTAAAGCTCTTCGCATCCTCGCGGCCAGTATTCCGTACTGGGTCCTGTGAGCTTCGTCAACGAACACGAATATGTTCTCCCTCTCGACTATTTGCATCTTCTCCAACTCGTCCAAATCTATGCCGCCCTTCTCCTTGAACTTGTGCACCAGAAGAACGAAGAACCCGCGCTTGCCCCTGCCCCCGTCAAACTTCAGAATGCGCTCTAAAGCTTCGATGCTGCGCACATCTTCAACCGTGATTTTACCGCCGAAATCGAATCCCTCTAAAAACTCTAAAAATTGACTCTCTAACTCCAATCGATCCATGACAAAGAACACAGTTGGCTTTTGAAATCTCGGGTCAGTGTAGAGCTTGTAAGCGGCGAAGATCATGGTGAAGGTCTTACCGCTCCCCTGCCAGTGCCAGACCACGCCCCCGCGCTTGCCCTCGATGGCTGCTTCGTAAATTTTATTGCTGGCCCTGTACTGCATGAACCGGGGCATGAGCTTCACGGTTTGTCCGCGGTAATTGAGGATGAAAACGAAATTTTTTATGATGTCCAGAAGTATGCCCGGAGTGAGAAGATCCGCAATGGCGTTGAGCTCGTCGAACTCGCCGATGCCCCATTTTATCCTCTTTCTCTCTCCGGAGGACCACGGCATGGTGGCGTAAACTCTGGCTTTTGATCCAATTGCCACGTTCAATTGAATGTACCTGAAAAGCTCAGGAAGTGCCTGCTCGTAGCCGATTAATTGCCTATATGCGTCGTACCAGTCCTGCGGGCCAATGGGATTTTTACACTCTATAGCAACCAGAGGAATTCCGTTGACGAATAGAACCACGTCCAATCTTTTTTCTCTTCCGTCCGCAGTGAAAAACGTGACCTGATTGCTCACCACCAACTTATTTTTCTCCGTGTTCTCGTAATCGATAATGCGCACGGTTCTTATTCCCTTGCCCCGCACATCCATTGCGATAAATCCATCTTTTATCACATTAAGCGTCTCCCTGTAGCCTTCCATCCCCTGCTTGCCCCTGAGGGCGAGGAGAATTTGATTGAAAGTCTCATCTCTTATTTCTATTCCCCTTTCCCTTGCATCCCGAGCCACAAACTCGCGCAAATCTTCGATTACCAGCTCCTCATTCCCGAGGCGCAGCTCCGCCCCGGGCACGTACTCCCATCCTCTCTCCACGAGCCTCTCGATGACCGGCTTCTCACACCCTTCCCATTCGGGCATTTTTGGTGACCTCCTGTTTATCTTCTTCGTTAACCGAACTCTCCTCCTCTTCTTCAGTGTCCCTAACTTTTAAATAGGCAATACTATCTTCATATATCATTACTAAATGACCATCATCTACCTCCAGAAGTACTCTTTCTCTGCTGTTATCTATTAATCTACCATAGATGGGTTTCCGATAGTTTTTTAGATATATATTAACTACAATGTCTGGCCTGTATTTTATATAATCATCATAAAAATCGTATAATGTTGAAAAAACAAATAAGGACTGTGTAATTAAATATGGTAACCCATATATGAG